>DATKKX010000459.1:0-3618 GCA_035542775.1 Phycisphaerae bacterium
GGAGCAAAGGGTACAAACGATGATACCGGCCAGTCGACGACATGTAGCCATTGCGGCGATTTCCGAACAGCGCCTGCCTGAGCCAACGATCGACCTCAATGAAGGGCAGGCCAGGGAGATCTTCGGCAAAAACGTATTCAGCCCGGCGATGATGCGGTCGGCGCTGCCGAAGGACGCTTACGAAGCCCTCATGCGGACAGTTCGCGAGGGCGAGCCGCTGGACCCCGGTATCGTCAACGTCGTGGCCAATGCGATGAAGGACTGGGCGATTGGGCAGGGGGCCACGCATTACTGCCACTGGTTCCTGCCGCTCACCGGTCTGACTGCGGAAAAGCACGATACCTTCCTGACGCCGACGGGCAACGGCGAGGCCCTGGTTGAGTTCTCCGGGAAGACGCTGATCAAGGGGGAGCCGGACGCAAGCAGCTTTCCATCGGGCGGGGTGCGATCGACGTTCGAGGCCCGGGGCTATACGGCGTGGGACCCGACCAGCCCGGCGTTCCTGATGGACGGCGTAAACGGCAAGACGCTGTGCATTCCGACGGCGTTCTGCAGTTACGACGGGACGGCGTTGGACAAGAAGACGCCACTGCTGCGATCGATTGCGGCGGTCAACAAGCAGGGGCTGCGGATTCTCCGCCTCTTCGGCAACAAGGAGGCCAGACGCATTGGCTGCACGGTCGGGCCGGAACAGGAGTACTTTCTGATCGACCGGCGCTTCTATTACCTGCGGCCGGATCTGATCAACGCCGGGCGGACGCTTTTCGGGGCCCGATCGCCGAAGGGGCAGGAGTTGGAGGACCACTATTTCGGGTCGATCAAGGAGCGGGTGCTGGCGTTCATGATGGATGCCGAGAGGACGCTGTACAAGCTGGGCATTCCGATCAAGACGCGGCACAACGAAGTCGCCCCGGGCCAGTTCGAGATCGCTCCCGTGTTCGAGGAAGTCAACATCGCCACCGACCATAACATGGTGCTGATGGAAGTGCTCAAGAACACGGCGCTCAAGCACGGGCTGAAGTGTCTGCTGCACGAGAAGCCTTTCGCCGGGATCAACGGCTCCGGCAAGCACAACAACTGGTCGATGTGCGACGATGCCGGGAACAACCTGCTCGATCCCGGCCATACCCCCCATGAGAACGCCCAGTTCCTGGTATTCCTGACGGCGGTCATACGGGCGGTTCACACGCACGCGAGGCTATTGCGGGCGTCGGTGGCCACGGCGGGCAACGACCATCGCCTGGGCGCCAACGAGGCGCCGCCGGCGATCATAAGCGTCTATCTTGGCGACAAGCTGACCGAGATTGTGCAGGGGTTGATCGCCGGTAAGCGTGAGGCCGGGCGAGCCAGCGGCGTTCTGCAGATCGGTATTTCCAGCCTTCCGCCGTTGCCGCGGGACGATTCCGACCGCAATCGGACCTCGCCGTTCGCGTTCACCGGCAACAAGTTCGAGTTTCGGGCGGTGGGCAGCGGGCAGTCCATCGCGCTTCCCAACACGGTGCTGAACACGATCATCGCCGAAGCGATGGGCGGCATCGCCGACGAGATCGAACGGGAGCTGGCGTCGGGGGCGCAGTTCGAGGCAGCGGTGCAGAGCGTCGTACAGCAGAACCTGAAGGAGCACCAGGCGATTCTGTTCAACGGCGACAATTATTCCGCGGAATGGCAGGCTGAGGCCGCGCGACGCGGGCTGCCCAACGTCCGGTCGAGCATCGACGCAATGGAGGTGTTGGCGGAAGAGGAAACAAGCGTTCTGTTCCAGCGGCACGGCATTTACAGCGCCATGGAGTCGACGGCCCGATACAAGATCGCCCTGGAGGCCTATGTCAAGACGATC
Organism: Phycisphaerae bacterium; assembly: GCA_035542775.1. Lineage (GTDB taxonomy): Bacteria > Planctomycetota > Phycisphaerae > UBA1845 > UTPLA1 > DATKKX01. The sequence goes on from DATKKX010000459.1 coordinate 1,838, forward strand.
AACGTGGAAGCGCAGTTGACCGCTGACATGGCCCGAACGTTGATTCTGCCCGCGGCGTTGCAGGGACAGGCGAACGCGGCGCAGTGCCTGATCGCCACGAAACAGGCTTCACCGAAGTGCGATGTCTCCGCGGCGGAGAAGGTGCTGTGCAAGATGGGGGAGCTGACGGCGCGCTTGAAGGCGGCCATCGACAACCTGGACGAAGTCCGATCGACGGCGGATCAGAACGGGCAGGACCTGCGGGCGCATGCCGTCATCTATCGAGACCGGGTGATTCCGGCGATGAACGAGGTCAGAGCGGCGGCGGATGCGCTGGAGATCGTGACCGACGATCAGTACTGGCCGATTCCAAAGTACCGCGAGCTGCTGTTCATGTATTGAGCGGCGCTCCCTTCCGCTGGCGATAGAGCGTCTTATCGACCACCGCGGACATGGCGGCGGTGTTGAGGTCGCCGCCCAGAAACGCGTTGATCTGGCCGATCTGTTCCTGCGCTCCGCCCTGCAGCATCCGGTTGTAATCCACGCATAAGCACTCGATGCTCTTCTGCTTGCCGATCCACTTGAGCACCTGGTCCACGTGCGCCAGCAGCATGGTGCGCATCTTCTCGTCGGCCACATCGTCTTCCTTATATGTGCCCCGGCGGATCAGCATCTGCTTCTGCGAAGCCAGCACCTCGTCGATGTTCCGGCGGACGAAGACGATCTTGTAGCGGTAGTCGGGAGGCAGATCGTACAAGAGCTGCGAGATCATCTTGACCGCTTTGCCCTTGGCATCGTCCAGCCAGCCTTTGTCTTGCTTGGTCTTCTTGACGCGCTCAAACTCGAAGTAACCTTTGGGGTTATCTTCGTCAGCCGTCCGGACCCCGTCGACCAGCAGGGAGATTCCGCCGGCCTCCAACATGCTCATAAGCATCGAGGTTCCGGATCGGGGCAGGCCGGAAACGATGGTGATGACCTCATTCCTGTTCATATTCGTCGTCTCGTGTCTTGGTTGAATTCCGCCGGGTGGCCGCCGGGGCCAAGGCCCCGGATGCCAGGCTCCGTATCTGGAAGCCGGATCGAATGATAACCCCGCACGCCTCGCCGGCCAACGGCGGGCGGGTTTGAAGGCCTGCAGTTGTCCCGGACAATCGCAATCCCACCTCAGTTGTCGGCTAATCCGGTTGCCGTTTAGGGCTGGTGCGGGTACACTGTTGATCCTGAAAGACAAAGCGGTGGCCGTTGGCGCGCGAATTGCCCCTGGCCTTTAGGGGGGCACGAGCATGCCCGAGAAGGCTATGGGCGGATTGGCCGCATTCGGCAGCCCCCACACCTACGGTTGACTTTCCCGCACAGGAGAATCCTCATGGAGAGCATGAAGGCGGTCGTCAAGACAAAAGCGCAACTCGGAGCCGAAATGCAGGAGAAGCCGATGCCCAAGCCGAAGCCCGATTGGGTGATGGTGAAGGTCCGGGCCACCAGCATCTGCGGCACCGACGTACACATATACAAGTGGGATCCCTGGGCCAACGGGCGGATCGGCACCAAGGCCCTTCCGCAGATCCTCGGGCACGAGGTTGCGGGCGAGGTGGTCGAGGTCGGCTCCCACTGCAAGCGGATCAAGGTCGGCGATTACATCTCCGCGGAGACGCACATTTATGACCCCGGCGATCTGACCAGCATGCTGGGGGCGTTCCACGTCGGCAAGAACATGAAGATCCTGGGGGTGGACTACGATGGCTGCTTTGCCGAGTACTTCGCCCTGCCGGAGTCGATATGCTGGCCGAACGATCCGGCGATCC
>DATKKX010000460.1:0-2798 GCA_035542775.1 Phycisphaerae bacterium
CCAAGCTGCCGGTGAGGGCACCGGTACCACCAAGCACCCCCTCAAGCGTCCGGAGCCTCCAAGTACGGCAAATACTCCTCCATCTTGACCGGGCACCCCGCCGGCATTCGCCACAGGAAATTGGGATCAACCCGCGGCTCATCATCAACGTGCTCTCGCATCAAGGCCAGCTTGCGCCGCAGCAACTCGTCGAAATTCGCGCCATACATGTAATAGGCTTCCCCGCACGCCAGCACGGGCATGAAGTTCGCCTGACCGGCATTCCACAGTTTCAGCAGAGCCTCGGTGTTCTCGATTTCATCCAGGACCATGGCTCGGACCTGCGAGCGTCTGCGAGCCTTGGTCGATTCGTCGCCCGCTTCCAGGTAACCATGCACTCCGGCCACCCATGCCGCCGTATTGCGCAACGTCCGCCAATAGCACCGCAGACCCCTGGCTCGATTCACTTGATCCTCGAATACCTCCCGCGCAGCTGGTCCGCTGGTTGTTTCCACAGCCTGTTGCAGCAATTGAATGGCCTGATCCAGGCGCTTCCAGGCGGTCTGGTCGGCCTGGGCGACTAGGCGATCGGCCAGTTCCAGCGGGATGAGGTCCCACAGAACATCCGCCCGCAAGTCGATCAGCGTCGGATTATTGGCGGTAGCGATCATGTAGTCTTCGTAATAGGCCCGCTCTTTTGCAGGAATCTTCTCGATATCCGGTACCATCGGCCGAACCCACAGCCGATACCACGCATAAGCCCAAGTGTTGCCATAGAGCGGTACCTCCGGGAACTCGCCGACGGCCGCATCGATAAGTTTCCATGCTTCGATCAGGGCCTTGGCCGCTTCAGGGCCCACCCAACGCCGCGCGGTTTGAGTCACAACGGCGTCCACGTCAAACCGCCCATCGGCCCCCTGAAATGACCGCAGCACCTCGCGGTTGACGTCCCGGGGCGCCAGGGGGGCCGGACTGACCACCGCCTGCAACCTGTCCAGACCAGCGGCCTTCAGCTCCTCCAGCCGTTTCGCGGTCTGCCACGGCGATGGCACTCCCAGGACGTAGTTCGTGGTCAGGGGCAAGTTGACCCCCATCACCGCGCCCCGATCAGCCAGCGAGCGTTTCCGCGCGCCCAAAGCAGGATCGGCCAACTCACCGGCGTTGATCACCAGGTCGACCCGATTGCCCATGCCTGCGACAATCACCTCCTGCTCCTGTGCCGAGAACCAGTTGACCGCCGTCATCACTCGAAACTTGGGGTTGATCTTGGAGGCGGCATTGCGGAGCAGGCGATAATAGCTCAGCACGTTCTTGGCTGCGGCGTTGGCAATCTGGGCGTGATCCCGCCATTCGCGGATCAGGTACGCGCCGCCGTTGCGGCCGGGGTACAACGTCGCGGTGTGCTCAAAGCCCGAGCCGCTGTCGTTACTCCACAGGCAGGCATAGCCAAGCTCCGGCACCTCCCGCATGAGATTGGTCATCAATTGAGCGTAATGCCATCGCACCAGGGGATGGGCCAGCGTCAATGTGTACCTGGGACGGCAACTGCGAAAGCCGTGGTCCACCCGAGCCCCGCGCAGGTACGGATACCTCTCCAGCAGTGCATCCGGCACCGATCGTGGGCTGCAGCACGTCACTCCCGGAGTCAGCCCGTACTTCACCGCCAACGCGGCGTTGTGACGGAGGTTGTCTAGGTTGGCCCGCAGGTATTCCGGCGGATAAATGCCCTTGTTCAAATCGGTGGCTACATATTGATCCAGGTCCGGGCTGTATAGGTAGAAGCGATAGTATATCTCGCCGGGCGGCCCTTCCTCGTAGGCGAAGGGGCCGGCCAGGCCATTTACGCTGACGTGCGAGCAGCCGATTCGAGCGAACTCGCGGACCGCGGCCTCCTGGTCGTATCCCCGGGCCTGCTCGGCTCGGCAGGCGAAGGAACTATCGATGCCTTCCACCCAGCCGATAGCGCTGGTCAGTAGTCGTCCGGCTTGGCTCTTGGCAATCGGTTCGTCGATCCACAGGTCCGAGACCTGACGCCACAGCCAATACAAGAGATGCGTCCGGTTGGCCAGCAACCATCCGTGTCCGTCCGGGTGCAACTCGAAGTAAGCCCATGGCCGATCAGGCGGCGGCTGCCGCTTGATCTGCTGACGTAGGGCGGCCATGTCCTCCCCGACCACCGCCACGATCAAGGCGCCGGGTCGATTCACCCGCTCGGCCGCTCCGGCTACGGGTTCGAGCCGGACCTGGGGGGCCAGCGTTTGCGTAATCTCCGCCGCCACGGTTCTGCAGACCTGCGGACACCTCGGGGGCAACACAACCGAAGAAATCTGCGAAAAGGCCTTTCTCACAGGTGCTCCTCATCAGGCGCATCGCGTTCTTTGAAGATCGCGACCGCCAGGAATGGCCTGAAGCCAATTCACGGATTGACTCAAGGTAAGTTATTACGCGCACCCGCGCGCGCCGGTGCGAATCGCGACCTTCGACGGCAGTGCTGCCTTGCTCGCGCTTACGGCCGTGGAAGGTCACGAACTCCTCATCCTACCTCCTGGCGACGGCGATTCAAGACGACGCTGCAGCTTACGAATGGTTGGGTTCGTCACACGCGGGGCGGCGTGATGGGAATGATGCGGCATTCCTGCGGCTCCTCTAGGTCTGCGAAAAGGGATAGGCAGCCCCCATCGGGAAACAAGTCGGAGTCCCGGCCTGCGCCGGGTCCGGCTACTTCTGCACCGCCAAGCATCCGCCGACGGCCCTGTTCACACGCTGGTTTCGAATATTCCACGATGCCGTGTGAGATTGCCGGCTCTTCCGCTTACGTC
>DATKKX010000461.1:0-3415 GCA_035542775.1 Phycisphaerae bacterium
CAGTAATTGGTGTAGTTGATGTGACGGTTGACGTTGTAGTAAGTGGCACCGCCGTGAAAACGCTCGCGGACAAGGTTGGCTAGTCGCCCAATCTCGTGGACATCCCCGGACGCGTAAAGCATGGCCCCGTCCACGGCGTGCAACCGCCGACCTTCCGTGATCCTGGCGGCGACCTCCGACAGGGCCTCGTCTGAAGAAGGCGTCCTCTTCATGCAAGAGATTCTAACACTCGTTGGAACGGCCGTGGCTCAGATGACCAGGAATAAACGGCCCATCCGGCGCCGAAGCGTGAGGCACGGCCTGTTTGCCGTCTTGGCACGAAATGCCCGGAACGACCCCGAGTGGGTTCGAACCACCGACCTCAGCCTTCGCAGGGCTGCGCTCTATCCAAACTGAGCTACGGGGCCTCTATCTTGCAACTGCGGCTTATCGCGCCTCCCCCAGCGGCAATGCCGGCCGCAGGACACCCGCAAGTCTAGCGCTTACCCGGCTACTGTCAATGTTGGGGGCGGGTCCGTGCCGCCGCGCGATCACCGGCACACGCTCAGAGGCAGCGAAAACGGCCATGTGCCGCGATGCGGGCCGACTCTAAGTCATTGCGACCGATGAAAAACACCGGACGATCCTCATCCTGCGGTGCCGGTGCCTACTTCTGACAGTTACTTGACGATCCGCTCTATCATTAATTCGCTGACCAAGGCCTCTAAACTGCTCGGCAGGCCCGGTGATCGCCGAAAAGCCAGACAATCCATGCCAGGCCGCAATATAGGCGGGCAGTGCTTGTTGCATGAGAAGATAACGCGGTCTTGTGTGTCCGAATAGCCCCATTATGCCGGAAAGGGCTCCAGCTATTACCGGAATTTGACGACATTATGGTTGCGCCTATGAAGGGCGACTATAATAGTTTGCTGCCAGATGCAAGGAGGTATTCGATTCATACCAGGGCGTGAGCCCAGAGCCCGGATTTAGCGGGCTTCAAATTGGCTTCTTTCCCCTCCGGAAAGCACCGGGATTGCCCTTGTGGCGCTCGGTGCTTTCTTTTATGCCCCCCCTGTCAAGTAAAAAATGGCCACGTATGTGGGAAATTCGTTGCCTTCCCCGGAAGCGCTGTCGGGCGTCATCGCGGCTGGTTTGGCTCGACGCTGCCCGGCTGTTGAGGGAGAGGCGGCAACTCGCGACGGTTGGTCACAAGGTCAGCGAAGATAGCGATGATGCTGTCTGGCGGAGCCGCCTTGGCGGCCTGCTCCAGATCACGAATGCCTTCTTCCGGGAGACCGGAGTAAAGCTCCAGGTAACCCAGAAGAAACCGCAACTCATACTGATCAGAACTCGCCAGTTTCTTCTCCAAGTCCGCCCGCCGAACGTCATACACAGAACCGCCGAGGGCCGGCAGATCGATGCGGAACGCGGCAATCTGTGGGAACCTCGCGATCCCTTGCTGCAGGCAGACCGCCGCCGACATGTAGTCGCCCGCCGCCAGCAAGGCATGGCCCCGGTCCAGCAGCGGCAGCGGATTCGTCGGATCCACGGTCTGGGCGAGCTCGAACATCTCCGCCGCTCGATAATACTGTCCCTTTCGCAACGCCTCCTCGCCGGTCTCCAGATACTGGTTGAGCTGATTGCGATAGCGCCCCGCGAAAGTGGTCACCGGGTTCTCAAGAAGTTGGCCGGCCCACTTTGCGGCAGTCGCCAAGTCGGCCATCGCATCGGTCGCGGGATGCCGCAGCATGGCTCGACGCGACAGTGCGGCGGGCCCGGGCTCGGCAGCGGCGATGCGCGGCCCAACCGGCACGACGCCGGGCGCGGCAGGCTCCGGCGGCGCGCCACCGACGGCCTCGAATCCCAACCGGTAGATGCCCTTCTGCTGGGCGGTCTGAACAGCTCTGTAGAAATCAGTGAATCTATCCTCGCCCAGGGTGCTCGGCGGCTTCTCGGCCCCGGGCCGCTCAACAGCGGCGAGTCCGCGCCGATCGACCGGCAGAGCCGCCTCCGGCTGCTCACTCACTGGCTCGTTGTAGATGCCCAAGCCAGGCGCCTCATTGACGGGAGTCGGCCCTATCGATGGCGTCGTCACACCGAGGCCGGGTCCGAACCCGCGGTTGTCCGTGAACGGTTCAGAGGGCTGATTGGGCTGCTCGGTGGTGAGGGGCAGGTTCCGGAGGTTTTCTTGCGAGGCCCGCAACTCCTGCAGAGAAGGCACCGGAGGTACACCGAAAATCGAGGAGCCCGTGGCTGACTGGTACCGCCAATCGCTCATGGTCGGCCCGACCAACCGGCCGGCCCCCGGGACAACCTGCTTCTGCTGAATCAGCCCCAGCTTGATCAGGTTCGACACCTGATCCACGCGCAAGTCCGTCATGACCGGGACAGGCGACAGGCCGACCGGCGGCAGCGGCGCGGCCGTGGAGGGAGGGATGATGTTCGGCGAAATCAACTGCGAGGAACCCGGCTCGTTCAAACTGGAGCGGATGAAGCCCAGATCGGAAATGGTCTGCTGGACATCGTAGTAACGTCCAGGGGTCAGCACGCGATTGGCCGTCACGTCGCCGACGCCCACCGTGAGAGCATTGAACGACGACAGATCGGCTGATGGAAGATTCCCTCTGAACCAGTTGTTCTGCACGACCGGCGAATCGCCCTTGAATCCCGCCAAGCCGGTGACGTTGCCGGTAATGACCGCCCTGGCGTAGCCGCCGGCATCGTACCGGGGAGCCATCGGATTAATGCCAGAGCTGCCCACGGCGGGGTTGGCATCGTTGGCCCGGCCCGCCACACCGGCGTTGCCCTGGTTGACGCGATGGTCGATCTGTCCAACCGCAGCAAGCGGCAATAAGAGCAGCAGCAGTATTGTCCCCGAGGCCGTAATGAGATGATTCGGTGACATTGTGCGGAACCTCCAATGGTGGGTCACACAGGTCGCTCCGCATGCATCGGTCTTAAGCCACGCGTACATTATAGCGTTGCCGCTCCGATTGCGGTACTGCTTCGCTGGCCTGCCGCCTCGCCGGCACTACTGGGGTCACATCGGCGATGTGCATCGGTCGCCTGAAGGGATAGAGCAACGGAGGAAGTCCGTCCGGCAGGCGGAGCCGGCGGCGATGCTGGGAGCCGGCATGGCCGAAAGGAGCCGCTGCGCCAGCCCGAGGAATGGCGCGTTGGCGGCAAAGGACGCGGGCGGCTATTGGGTCAGCGGCTCTGCCGCGGCATGGTATGGTCGGGCCTTCTCGTAGAGGCTCAGCCGCTGCTGGATTTCCGTCGCCAAGTCCGCTTTCTGCGCATCCCTGGCCACGGCCAAGGCCTTCCTGGCGGCGACAACGGCGTCGTCGAACCGCCCCACCTCCGCATATGCAGCGGCCAAGGTGTCGAGGAAGCCGGCGTCCTTCTCGCCGGTGGCGGAACAGGCCCGCTCGGCCAG
>DATKKX010000462.1:0-3430 GCA_035542775.1 Phycisphaerae bacterium
AATGGGCGTTGGCAGACTTGAACTGCCGACCTCCTGCATGTCGAGCAGGCGCTCTAAACCAACTGAGCTAAACGCCCAATCTCCGGCGCAGCCGCCTCCCGTCGGCCCGCTCACGCGGTATCGTATCTTCGTCAGCCCAGCATCCGTTGTCAAGCCGCCAGCATCCTCCCGCCCGCTCGCAAACAGCCAAATAATCCGTCGCATTGCCACCAATATTCCCTTACGCTGCCGCTGTTCAAGCAGCGGTGAGCCAACAGTCCACTGCTTTCTATCCTGGAGAACACCATGACAGCACGACGGATTTGCCTGCCTGCCCTTCTCGGCCTTGGTTTCGTCCTCGTGACCGGCTGCAGCATCGGCCCGGTCATCTGGACCGACAAAGTCACGGAAGAACTGCGCATTGATGCCCAGGGGCTGAACCGCCTGGAATTGGAGACGCACAACGGGGAAATCGATTGGAAGGGTCGCTCGAGCGGTGAGCCGGTCGCCGTTATCAAGGTCACCAAGAAAGCCGGCGGCCTCACCGTCCAGGACGCCAGGGACGCCCTTGCGGCGGTCGAGGTCAACGTCAAGCAAACAGCAGACGGCGTCAAGGAAGTGGCCTGGACGTGGCGGACCGGCCCGAAACCGTCGTGGTCCGCCGATGTCCAATACGAGGTCGAGGCCCCCGCCGGCCTCGCCTTGGACGCCCAGACCCACAACGGTTCCATCCGCATCGATGGCGCAGACGCGAACGTCGAGGCGGTATCGCACAACGGCTCCGTCAAGGTTCGCTCGTCGGGCGGCCGCCTTCGTGTCGAGACCCACAACGGCGAGATCAACGCCGCATACGAGGGTGGTGATATCTTCCTCGTCACCCACAATGGCGAGGTGACCGCCGACCTCTCGCGATGCAAATCTGTGGCCGGCGAGATCAGCTCCTACAACGGGGGCATCACGCTGGCCGCGGGCAAGGAGCTGTCCGCGGATCTGTCGTGCTCGACCTACAACGGCCACATCGACTGCGACGCACCGTACAGGGTGGAGCATGCCTCGCGCAGTGAATTGGCAGGCCGCCTGGGCGATGGCGGCCGCAAGCTGACCGTTGTTACCCACAACGGCAACATTCGAGTAAAGTAACGGCCCACGCCCTCGCGCGGCCGCAGCCCGGTCGGCGCCGCCGGCCTGAGGCCCGCCGTAGCGGGCAGCCGGGAAGCGTTCGATCAACAAGACGGGACGTTCTGCCATCAAACGCGCGTTGCTCGATCGTTGGACAGTCGTGATCCTCCTGGGCATGGCCGTCTTCATGTCCTGGGCGGCCGGGCGGTACACCGTATTCGACGACGAGGCCTTCAGCTGTCGTCGCTACACCATGCCGGCCGGAGAGATGGTGTCGGCGCTGTGGCACGGCGTCGAGCCTGATCCTCCCCTCTATTACATCCTCGAAAACGCCTGGGTCGCCATCTTCGGCGTGGGGCCGCTGGGGTTGCGCAGCCTGTCCATCATCATCTTCCTGATCGCCCTCATCGTGATCCGTCAGGCGGGGAGCGCCTGGTTTGACCCGCGAACAGGCCTTGTGGCGATGATCCTGTGCGCGCTGCATCCCGCCCACCTCTTCTTCGGCTTTGCCGCTCGTTGGTACAGCCTCATGTTCCTGATGTCCGCCCTGGTGATATGGCTGACAGCCCGCCTCGCTGCCAGTCGCCGATCGGAGCGCAGGCTGGTTGTCGGCTGGGCGTTGGCTGCCGCGGGCGCGTGCTACACCAATTACTTCGGGGTGGCCGTCGTGGCCCTGGCATGGCTGATCGGTCTCGGGAAGAGTCGAGGTACACCACATGCCCTCCGCCGTTGGCTTTGCGCCGCGGCCGGCGCACTGCTGCTGTACATCCCCTGGCTCGTGCCGTTCTGGAAACAGGTGACTGCTTTTCCCATGGCTGGAAAGGGCTCAGCCTTTTTGTGCGCAGCCGTTCTCGCCCGGACAACCCTGGCGCTCTTGGCGGGCAATCTGGCATCCATTGGGGCCTGGTGGGCGTGGGCGCCCCTGGGCGTGTTCGGTATCGCCGTCGCGATCCTGACTGCCCGCCAATGGCGGATCGCCTGGCCGGTCGCATCGCTCTTCCTGGGCTGCCTCGCCGCGGGAGTCGCTTCCCGGACCATGATCGACAAGTACATCATGACCTTCAGCGGCGCGGCGTGCCTGCTGGCCGCGGCCCTTCTCGCTCGAAATGTCTGGGCATCACCGCCATCGCCGAACCGCTTGTGGGCTCGGGCGGCATTGGTTTGCCTGGTCATCGGCTGGATCGGCTGCGGGGTCAACCTCGTAACCCAGCGACACTGGTCCAGCCTCCGCTGGCTTGACCCCTTCGAGCAAGTCACAGCCGATTTGTTCGCCCAACGAGACGCTCCACCGCCAAGGCATTGGGCCATGACGCATCCGTCGGCCCGCTACTACTTCGGTTGCTCGTCCGTACGGCGGGCGGACTCGCAGCAGCAATCCCTTCACCAACGGCGTTGGAAGATAGACGCGGAATTGTGGCGGCAGTACGCCGAACCGCCGAGCATCGCCTTGCGCAACTCTGATTTGGCCTGCGGCACGCCCACCGCAATCCTCCAGGAAATGGAGAGCACCTCTTTGCATTCGCTGGTGACCGTCGAAACGGCCGGTTTTCGAGAACCGGCGGAGGATTGGGAAGATCTGCTCAAAGTCCTGACCCGGTCGTTCGCCGTCACCTGGGAACGCGATTACCTGGAAGACCCAACTGCCGCTCTAAAGGACTGGCTGGACCCCGCCGTGACTCATCCCGGCTGGCGGATCATGGTACGGCGGTGGGAGCCCATTATGCCGCAGGGCAGCTAAAGCCATCTCTGCCCGTCGGTCCTCGGCGCGCGTGTCTCACATCTGCATTGGAATCCAGCCACATTGGGCGGTTCCCGGACCCAAGCCAGCCCTTCAACCGGAGCCGCCGGTCTGGTATAATACGAACTGCGCGTCGAGGACACCGTCGTCCCGGCGTGCCGACCGCACAACAGGAAGGGCGTGACCCCGCATTCATGCCTGGGGAAGGGAGCACCCATGACGACTCGGTTGATTTCAATCGTGGCAATGGTCTCGTTGGTCCTTGCGTTTGCCTGGCAGGCCGCCGCGGCTCCTCCACAAAGCGATATCGAGCAGATCAAGGCCAAGTATCCCGACGGCCTTCCCCGGTACATGACGCCGGAAGAGGCCCAGCTTCCCCTTCGACGGCCGACGCTCGAGGACTATGAGCAGCGAACTCCGCCGAGCGGGACCATCTATTGCCCACCGGAGTATGCTCCGTGCGCGGGCCTTTTCTTCGCCTGGGAAGGCTACACCTCGATTTTGACCACGCTCATCGTCGACATCACCACGCTGGACCCGGTTGCCAACGCCTGGGTCGTGGTAGACACGACCTCTGAACAGTCCAGCACCTAC
>DATKKX010000463.1:0-6944 GCA_035542775.1 Phycisphaerae bacterium
GTCTCGGGCTCGTACATCAGCGGCAGCGTGTTGCCGCTCGGCAGGATCGGCGTCGTCGGCAGCAGGTCGGCCGCCTCCGCCCCGAACAGATCGGCGTTGGCGCTCAGGAAGCGCTGCGCGGAATCGTTGGGTGTCTCGCCCATCTCGAAGGTCCGCCCGTACAGGCGGGTGAGCTGCGAGCCTTCGCGATAAAACAAGGTCCCCGGATAGGCCGCCTGCACTCGATCCATGGCCGCCACTTCCGCGGGGCTCACCATGGTCACATCGATCCCCACAGGAGCACTCGGCGTTGCTGTCGGCGTGTCACCCTGTAACTCCTGCGCCGCCGCAGGCATCGTCATCAAGCCGCACAATGCCAATGTGATTACCAGAACGCCCGATTTCATGAGCGCAACTCCTAACTATGAAGAGAAATGAAAAGTGCCACGAGCGTGCCCGAGGCTCTCCTCCAAGCCCCCGCTCCCACATTCCCGTGACGGACGATATCGACCGCCCGCCACCCCGTCAGCCCGCGGGGCAGTTCGGTGACATGCCCGCATCGCGCTGGCACCATTGTAACAAAACCGGGCGCAATCCCCAAGGATTCATTTCCAGTTGAAACAAGGCCGAAAATCGACGAAAATGAAGTGGCTTGCTCGGACGCATCGGTGGAGCATTGCCGAAGACGGGCTTCCGGCTGTCGAATCACGTGCGTGGCGGTGGTTCGTCCGAGGGGCGAGGATGCCATGATGTTGAGGACGGCTCTGCGCCGGGGGGCGGTGCCCCTCGTGATTTGGTCGGCCGCAATGGCTTTTGCTGTGGTCGCTCCAGGGGATGCAGACGCTTGCGATCCAGCGGAGCCGAACCAGACATCGCAGCCAGCCTCCCGGCCAGCACCCCAAGCAGCTTCCCAACCGGCGTCTCAAGCCACCCCCAGGGCAGCATCGCAGCCAGCGTCCCAACCGAGCTCGAAACCCACGACACAGCCCTCCTCTCAACCGGCCTCCCAGCCGGTCTTGAAGCCTGCGTCCGGACCGATATCGAAACCGACTTCTCAGCCGACATCCCAACGGGCTCAGCCAGGCACCTCACAACCTCAGGGCAAACCGACCCCGACTTCCGCCCCCAAACCTGCTTCCGTCCCTGCCATCGCCCCATCGCCCCCGGCGCCACAGCCACTCACGGCCATCATCGAGTCCTCGCCCGCTTCGGCAATCTCCTTTGAGACGGGCGTGATGGCGGTGCTGGACAAATACGGCTGCAACGCCGCCGCGTGCCATGGGGCACCCGGCGGGAAGGGGGGCCTGGCGTTGTCGATGTTCGGGGCCTACCCAGCAGACGACTACGCCGCCATTACCAAGTCATCAGAGGGACGAAGGGTCAATCCGGTCGAACCGAGCAAAAGCTTGCTGCTTCAGAAAGCGACAGGTGCGATGACCCATAAGGGCGGCGCGCTTGTCCTGCCGGGCTCTCGGGATGCTGAAGCACTGGCGGCGTGGCTGGGCCAAGGCGCCGCATGGCGCGGGACGAAAGCTGCTCAGCTTACCGGCATCGAGGTTGGCACCCGCGAACTCACGCTGAAGAAAGGCGAGTCCGGCGAGGTCGCCGTAACGGCCGTCTTCTCCGATGGCGGCCGTGGCGATGTGTCCGACGAAGCCCGCTATCGATCCACTGATGATGGCGTGGCTGCGGTCAAGGAAGGCCGGATTGAGGCGTGCAACTTCGGGCAAGCCACCATCGTGGTGAGCTACCTGCGACGCACGGCGCTCATTTCGATCATGGTCCCGCAGCCCTTGGAGCCGGCTTTTCCGAAGACGCCGGAGAACAACGAAATCGACAAGCTCGTCTTCGCCCGTCTCAAGGTCCTCGGTGTGCCGCCCTCGCAGTTGGCCTCGGACGAGGAATTTGTCCGCCGCGTCTATCTGGACGTCATCGGACTGCTGCCGAAACCTGATGAGGCCCGCTCCTTTCTGGGCGACCCAGACCCGCGGAAGCGGGCCAAGCTAATCGACCGCCTGTTGGAACGGCCGGAGTTCGCCGACTACTGGGCCTTGAAGTGGGGCGACCTGCTGCGGATCAAGAGCGAATACCCGAGCAATCTGTGGCCCAACGGCGTACAGGCCTACCATCATTGGATCCGCGAGGCCATCGCAAACAACAAGCCTTACGATCAGTTCGTGCGGGAGTTGCTCGTATCCACGGGGAGCAACTTCCGCGACCCGCCGTGCAACTACTATCGGGCTATTCGCCGGCGCGATCCGCAGGGCTTCGCCGAGGCGACAGCGCTGGTGTTCCTGGGGGCCCGACTGGAGTGTGCCCGTTGCCACGCTCATCCGATCGAGACCTGGACGCGCGACGACGACTTGGGGATGGCTGCGTTTTTCCCCCAGGTGCGGTTCAAGAACACTCAGGAGTGGAAAGAGGAGATCGTCTTTCTCGATCCCGATGCGGTCTTTCGGCACTCGAACACGCTTCAGCCGATCGCGCCCAAGGTACTAGGCAGCCCCGCGACCCAGGTGGAAAAAGGTGAGGATCCTCGAGCGAGGTTTGCGGCGAAGCTTACTGCGCCGGACAACCCCTGGTTCGCGCGGAACATCGTTAATCGCGTGTGGTTCTGGCTGCTGGGGCGGGGGATTGTTCACGAGGTGGACGACCTGCGGCCGACCAATCCGCCGTCCAACCCGGAGTTGCTGACGTATCTCGAACGCGAGTTGGTCAGCCACAAGTACGACCTGAAGCACATCTTCCGCCTGGTGCTCAACTCGCGGGTCTACCAGCTTTCCTCACGGTCGAACGAGTGGAACGTCCAGGACGTGGCGTTATTCTCCCACTATCCGATCAAGCGTCTCGGGGCCGAGCAGCTCCTGGATGCCATCGGGCAGGTCACGGAGACTTCCGAAGATTTCACCAGTGCGATCCCGGAGCCGTACACCGTACTGCCCAAAGGCTGGCGGGCGACTCAGTTGTTCGACGGCAGCATCGGCACGCCGTTCCTGGAGCTTTTCGGCCGGCCCTCGCGAGACACCGCCTATGAGAGCGAACGCTGCACGCAGGCGTCCATGCATCAGTCGCTCTACATGCTGAGTTCCGCGCAGCTTGAAGCCAAGATCGGCAAGAGCCCGCGAATCGAGCGGCTGACGAAGTCGGACAAGGGCAACGCGGAGCTGGTGGAGGAAATCTACCTGGCCGCGCTGTCGCGTCTGCCCAACGATGAGGAAAAGCAGAGGGTGTTGGAGTACGTCGGCGACGATCCCAAGCTTCGCAAGCAGGCCCTTCAGGATCTGATGTGGGCCCTGCTCAATACCAAGGAGTTTATGTTCGACCATTGACGGCCGCCCGAGTGTGCTGGGCAAGAGAATCTGACCATGTTGGATATTCGGGGAGCGAACTGCGGCTGGAGCGGGCGACTGGGACGGAGAGATTTTCTCCGCGTGGGCGCGCTCGGCGTGCTGGGCCTGACGCTGGCCGACTGGTTCAGGCTCAGTGCCCTGGGGCAGGTCCGGGATGATGCCGCCAAAGCCCGTTCAGTGATCCAGCTCTGGATGGGGGGCGGCCCGTCGCACCTGGACACCTTCGACCCCAAGCCAGGGGCCGGCGAGGAGTACTGCGGGCCGTACAAAAAGCCTGTTTCCACCAATGTACCGGACATCTCGCTGTGTGAGATGCTGCCGATGATGGCCAAGCAGGCCGACAAGTTCTCCATCCTCCGCGGCATGACCCATTCCGCCCCCGGACATGAAACCGCGACCTACATCATGCAGACTGGCACGATGCCTACGGGAGATCTGGTTTATCCTGCGCTGGGCGCCGTGGTGGCACTGAAGAAGGGCTACGAGGCAGGCTACCAGGGGGCCTTGCCGCCTTATGTGAAGATAACGAATCCGCTGGGGCGATTCTCCGAAACCGGCTTTCTGGGCTCGACGTATGGCCCCTTCGCAACCGGCGGCGATCCGAGCGCCAAGGATTTTCGCGTCGGCGGCGTTGCAGGCGGCATGAGCGAACAACGCATGGAGAACCGCCGCTCGCTCCTGCAGGCGGTGGATATGTTTGCGCGAGATCGCGACGGGGATCGGGATTTTCAGAAGATGGACTCCTACCAGGAGAAAGCCTTCGGCCTGATCCTCGGCGACGCCAAGAAAGCTTTCGATCTGTCGCAGGAAGACGACAGCGTACGCGACCGTTACGGGCGAAACCGGTTCGGGCAGTCCTGCCTGCTCGCCCGGCGGCTGGTGGAGAACGGTGTGCTCTTCAGCACCGTCAACTGGGGCGGCTGGGATACGCACAAAGAGCACTTCGAGCGAATGAGCGAGATGCTGCCCATGCTCGACCGCGGCTTCTCGGCATTGCTGGAAGATCTTTCGCAGCGAGGGCTGCTCGACTCCACCATGGTGCTGTGGGGCGGAGAGTTCGGGCGGACGCCGAAGATTCTCTATGAACCGCCTTGGAACGGCGGGCGGGCTCATTATCCCACCGCCTTTTCGTGCGTGGTGGCGGGCGGCGGATTTGCGGGTGGCAAGGTGGTTGGGGCGACGGATTATCGCGGCGAGAGGGTTCGCGAGCGGCCGATCTACCCGTGGGACCTGGCCGCCAGCATGTATCAATTGCTGGGAATCGATCCTGCGGGGAAGCTGCCGCACCCCCATGGGTGTGTAGCCTACGTCGTGCCGACCAGTGGACAAAGCGGAGGTCTGCTCAAGGAGATCATGTAGGACAAGAGACTGCGGAGTCCCGCAAAAGGGGAAACGGGTTGTGACAGGGCCGTGGAGAACATTCGGACTAGTGGTGCTTGCGGGAGTGGGGCTTTGCGTACCGGCGGGCGCCCAGAGCACGAAGCCGAGCGAGGAACTGAACAAACAGACACTGGTTCTGCCGATTCCGCTGCCGGGTTCGGGGGGGAAGGACGGCCGCGATTTGCGCTACGCCATCTCGTTTGGCCCTGCTGTCCCGGTTTCAGCCCTGGTGTTTTCGGCTGATGGTAAGCAGCTTTTCGCCGGCGGCTACGGCGAAGTACTGGTGTGGGATCTTGTCAGAGGAAAGCTCGCACGGCGGATTAGAGGCGGATTGTTCGACGGGGCGGTGCGGGATCTGGCTCTGACGGACGACGGCAAGCTGCTCATCGTCGGTGGGGGGGTACCGGGGCAGGCAGGCACCGTTGTCCTGGTCGATCTCCGGACTGGCAAACAGGTCGCGAGCTTCACCGAGCCGGCCGATGTCGTTCAGCGCCTGGCGGTCAGCCCCGACGGACAATTCCTCGCCGCCGGCGCCGCTGAACCTAATGTGTACGTGTGGAACATTGCAGAGCGGAAACTGGTTGCAACGCTCCCCGGTCACGGCGCTGCCGCCGGCGGTGTGGCCTTCAGCATCGACGGCAAGCAGCTCGCCACCGGCGGAACTGATCGCCGAGTGCGCCTGTGGGATGTCGAAAGCTGGAAGGAAGATGCGAGCATCGCGATGCCTGAGCCGATCACCGACGTGGCCTTTTGTCCGGACGGTCAGCAGATCGGCGTCGCGGTCGCGGGGCCCACCGAATGGACGATCCGCGTCGTGCGCCTGGCCAATACCAAGGAGGTGCGAGTCTTTTATTCCGGCGGAACGGCGCCCCTCCGCGCCGTCTGGAGCACCCGTCCGAACCGGAAAGCCAAGAGGCTGTACATCGGCTGCAACGACAACACTGTCCGGGGCATCGTCGGCCCCGGCATTCCGCCGCCCGTGGTCGCGCGAGGGCATTCTGATTGGGTGTGCGGGCTGGCGGTCAGCCCGAACGGCAGGCGTATCGCCTCCGGCAGCCTGGATGGCACGGTTCGCCTGTGGAACGAGGCCGATGGGCGACCGCTGGCACTGCTGGCGCAACTGACGCCCGATACGGATGAGTGGCTGGTTGCTACGCCGCCGGGCTTTCTGGCTGCGTCCTCGGTCAACATGGTGCAGTGGCGGGCCAAGGGTATAGCAACCGCACCAGCCGACCTCACGGCCGCGTTTGCCGATTCGGAGTCTCTCCGCAAAGTGCTGGCCGGCAAGAAGCTGGCTCCACCCACGATAAAGTGAGGATCGATGAACCGCCGTTCGCTGACATCTTTGGCAATGCGCCTCCTTCTGGGAGTGGTAGCCGCCATGGTGATGGCAGACCCATTGACGGTCAGCGCTCAGACCTCCAAGCCATCCAAGTCCGCAATCAAAAAGCCAAAAGGCAACGAGAAGAAAGCCAAAGGCGCGGGCAAGAAGAAAGGTCCCGCCAGTCAACCCATTTCAAGCGAGAGGCTTCCGCCCCATATCGCGTGCATCTTTCCCGCCGGCGGGCAGCGCGGCACGACGATCGAAGTAACCGTCGGCGGGCAGGGTTTCCTCGACGTGGAGTCCGTTCGCATCAGCGGGGAGGGCGTCGGGGCTGCCGTCAGCCAGACCGTGGATGACAAGAAGCTCATCCTCTCCATCACAGTCGATGAGGACGCATCCTTGGGCGAGCGGGACTTGAGGATCATCACACCAGGCGGGGCATCGAACCGCATCCGCTTTCTGGTCGGTCAGCTTCCCGAGACCAATGAAATTGAACCCAACTCGCAAATGGCTCAGGCCCAGCGTCTGCCGTCTTTGCCGATGACGGTCGATGGACGGGTTTCCGGCGGCGACATTGACTTCTACCGCTTTCCCGCCAAGGCGGGCCAAACGCTGGTGCTGCAGGTGCAGGCCCGGGCATTGCAGCCTTTCATCGCTGACGCGGTGCCCGGCTGGATGCAGGCGACGATGACGCTGAATGACTCTACCGGGCGTCAACTGGCTTACGTGGACGATTTTCGCTCCGATCCCGATCCTCTGTTCTTCTTCACCGTACCCAAGGACGGAGAGTACGTCGTGGAAGTGAAGGATGCGATTTTCCGAGGACGAAATGACTTCGTCTATCGCCTGAGTATTGGTGCGTTGCCTTATATCACGCACATATATCCTCTGGGCGCCAGGTGCGGTACGAC
>DATKKX010000464.1:0-2351 GCA_035542775.1 Phycisphaerae bacterium
ACACGCTCACGCTTACATAAAGAGCATCGACACCAGCGCCGCGGAGGCCATGCCGGGCGTGGTGTTCGTTTTGACGTACAAGAACTGCCCCGACGTCTCCTACAACCAAGCGGGGCAGGGCTTCCCCGAGCCATCGCCATACGACCGACGGATGATGGGGCAGAAGGTGCGACACGTCGGCGACCGCGTTGCCGCCGTCGTGGCGGAGACGCCGGAGATCGCCGAGGCGGCCTGCAAGGCGATCAAGGTCGAGTACGAAGTGCTGCGGCCGGTGCTGACGATTGACGAAGCGGCGGCGGATGATGCCCCGATCGTGCAGAACGGTCCTCAGGAATACGTCGTCGGTACGCCCGCCGATCTGGACAACAGCAAGGCCGACCCTCGCGACGGAAAGATCATCTACCAGTTCCCGATCCATGCCGACCCGCGGCGAAACATTGCCGCCCGCGTGGAGGGGGGCATCGGCGATATCAACAAGGGTTTCGCGGAGGCCGAGGTCATTCACGAGGGCGTTTACGAATCCAGCCAGGTGCAATGCACGCCGCTGGAACCGCATGTCGTCTATACGCGGATGGACGGCGACCGGCTGGTGATCCACGCCTCGACGCAGGTGCCGTGGCATCTTCGACGAATCGTGGCGGGGATCCTCGGCGTCAGCGAGAACAAGATCCGCGTCATCAAGGAGCGGGTCGGGGGCGGGTTCGGCGCCAAACAGGACATCGTGCTCGAGGAAGTTGCCGCATACTGCACATGGGTGACGGGCCGGTCGATCCTGTACCGCTTCGACCGGCGAGAGGAATTCATCGCCTCGCGGACGCGGCACCCGATGCGGGTTCGGATCAAGCTGGGGGCCAAGAAGGACGGCCTTCTGACCGCGATCCTGGTGGATCTGGAGGCGAACACCGGGCCGTACGGGGCCCATTGCCTGACGGTGCCGATGAACGCCTGCTCGAAATCGCTGCCGCTGTTCCTCTGCGACAATGTGCAGTTCCACGTCACAACGTATTACTCGAACATCCCGCCGACGGGGGCTTATCAGGGCTATGGGGCGCCGCAAGGCTCGTTCGCGCTGCAACTGGCCGTGGCGGAGATGGCCGAGAAGCTGGGGCTGGATCACCTGGAGTTCCTGGAGAAGAACCGCGTGCAGGACGGGGTGATGCTGGAGATCCTGCGCTGCCTGGGCGAAGGGCGCGAGGGTGCGCCGCAGCGGGTTTCGAGTTGCGGACTCGGGCCGGCCTTGGAACAAGGCGCGAAGATGCTCAACTGGAGCGTCCGCGAAGAGAGCGACGACCCGGACGTGCGGATCGGCAAGGGAGTGGTGATCGTGCAGCAGGGCTCGGGCCTGCCCGGCCTGGATTCGGCGAACGCGGCGGTCACGATGCTCGGCGACGGGACGTTCATGCTTCTCAGTGGCGGCACGGACCTGGGCACCGGCCTGGACACGGTAACCACGAAGATGGTCGCCGAGTGCCTGTGTACCGACATGGCCGACATCGCCCTGATCGCCGCGGACACGGACCTTACACCCTTCGATACCGGCGCATACGCGTCGAGCGGGACGTATTTCTCCGGCGGCGCGGCGCTGAATGCCGGTATGGCCATGAAGGCCCGCATCCTGCGCGTCGCCGCGGAGATGCTGAAGGAGCCGGAGGGCGACCTGCAACTGGCTTACCCCTCGACCGTGCAAGGCAAAAAGGGCTCCGTCACGTACAAGCAGATCGCGATGTATACCACCACCGGCACGGGCTGCGGCCAACTGACCGCGACGGGCAATTTTGTCAGTGACGTGGCCTCGATTCCGTACGGAGCCCACTTCGCCCAGGTGGCGGTCAACACGCGGACGGGCCAGGTGAAGGTGCAGAAGTACTACGCCCTGCAGGACTGCGGCACGCCGATCAACCCGGAACTGGCCCTCGGCCAGATCTACGGCGCGGTCCTCAAGACCATCGGCCACTCGCTCTGGGAGGAGATGATCCTCGACCAGGATGGCCGCTGCCTGAACGCCAACCTGCTGGACTACAAGGTGCCGATGATCGGCGACCTGCCCGATGACTTCCGCGCGGAGCTGGTGTATACCAACGACCCATTCGGGCCGTACGGCAGCAAGTCGGTCTCCGAAATAAGCTGCAACGGTGCGGCACCCGTGATCGCGGCGGCGATCCATGACGCCATCGGCATCTGGATTCGCCGATGGCCGTTCAGCCCGGAGAAGATACTACGGGCAATCGGCAGAATTTCGGAGCCGGGTACGGCAGGCCGGAAGGAAGAAGAATTCGCCGGCTCATCAGGCAGCAGGGTTCAGAGCCAAGTCTAGGAAAGATATGCAAGATCCACGTTTTGTCGTTTGTCGG
>DATKKX010000465.1:0-9037 GCA_035542775.1 Phycisphaerae bacterium
AAGGACTGGGATGATCTGGTCAGACCCGGCGTTTCAGTAATTACGCCGAATCCGAAGACCTCAGGCGGCGCCAGGTGGAATTATCTGGCGGCCTGGGTCTATGCGTTGCGCAAGAACAACAACGACGAGGCCAAGGCCAGGGAGTTCGTCGGTTGCTTGTTCAAGAACGTGCCGGTGCTGGACACGGGGGCTCGGGGCTCGACGACGACGTTCGCCCAGCGCGGCATCGGGGACGTGCTCATCGCCTGGGAGAACGAAGCGCTTCTGGCTGTCGAGAAGATCGGCGACGGCAAGCTGGAAATCATCATGCCGTCGATGAGCATCCTCACCGAGCCGCCAGTGGCAGTGGTGGACAAGACGGTGGAGAGGCACGGGGCGCGCGAACTCGCCACGGCGTACGTGGAGTACCTTTATTCGGAAAAAGGCCAGGAGATCGCCGCTAAACACTACTACCGTCCGAGCGTGAAGACCGTGGCCGACAAGTATGCGGACAAATTTCCGAAGCTCAATCTGTTCACCATCGACGAGACGTTCGGCGGCTGGCAGAAAGTCCAGAAGATCCACTTTGACGACGGCGGCATCTTCGACCAGATTTATGAGCCCGGTAAGGCAGCTCAGAAGGGTTGAGCCGTATTCGGGCCATCCCGGCGCCAAGCCCAGGCTTAGCGCGCGGCCAGGGCACTGTGCGTCATGAAACTCGAGCTTCGACAACGCAGCATCCTGCCCGGCTTCGGACTGACGCTCGGCTTTGCCATGGCCTACCTGGGGCTCATTGTTTTGATTCCGCTGGCAGGTCTTTTTGTCAAAACCGCGACGATGTCGTGGGCGGGATTCTGGGCCACGACCACCGAGCCTCGCGTTCTGGCCGCGTTCCGCCTCAGCTTCGGCGCAGCGTTGATCGCCGCCCTGGTGAATGTTTTCTTCGGGCTGATCGTCGCATGGGTGCTGGTGCGATATCGCTTCCCGGGCCGCCGACTGGTGGACGCCCTGATCGATCTGCCTTTCGCCCTGCCGACCGCCGTCGCCGGGATTTCGCTGACCACGCTTTACGCGGAGAACGGCTGGATCGGACAGTATCTCAGCGCCTGGGGAATCAAGGTTGCGTTCACGCAACTCGGGGTGATCGTTGCTTTGACCTTCATCGGGCTTCCGTTCGTGGTGCGAACCTTGCAGCCGGTGCTCGAGGACTTCGATCCAGGCGTGGAAGAGGCGGCGGCGAGTCTCGGTGCTTCGCGGGCCCAGACCGTTCGGCGCGTCATCCTGCCGGAGCTGTGGCCGGTGTTGCTGACCGGCTTCGCCCTGGCCTTTGCCCGGGCCCTCGGCGAATACGGCTCGATTGTCTTTATCTCGGGCAACATGCCCATGCGGACGGAGATCGCCCCGCTTCTGATGGTCATCAAGCTGGAGCAGTTCGATTACGCCGGCGCGACAGCGCTGGCGGTCGTGATGCTGGCGGCATCGTTCCTGTTGTTACTGGTCATCAACCTGCTGCAACGGTGGAGCGGGCATCGCCACACCGCGGCCGCGGCCTGAGGTCATGCAGTGCAGCCGATCGTGTCCATGGAAGAGACAGCCGAGGTGGTCGCCGGCAAGAGCCGGGCAACGACCGAGCCGCTGTTGGTGCGCTGCCTGCTGATCGCGGTGGCCCTGCTCTTTGTCGGGCTGTTCCTGGTCGCACCGCTGGCGGCCGTCTTTTTGCAGGCCCTGGCGAATGGGGCGAGTGCCTATTTCGCGGCGCTGCGCGAGCCCGACGCGCTGGCCGCGATACGTCTGACGCTCCTCACCGCGGCGATCTCCGTCCCGCTGAACGTGGTCTTCGGCCTCGCCGCCTCCTGGGCCATTGCCAAGTTCGAGTTCGTCGGCAAGAGCGTCCTCACCACGCTGATTGACATGCCCTTCGCCGTGTCGCCGGTCATCTCCGGAATCGTCTACATCCTACTCTTCGGGATGGGCGGATACTTCAGCCCGTGGCTGAAGGATCACCATATCCAGATTGTCTTCGCGGTACCGGGCATCGTGCTGGCCACGATGTTCGTCACGTTTCCGTTTGTGGCCCGGGAATTGATCCCGCTGATGCAGGCCCAGGGCACGGAGGAAGAGGAAGCGGCGATGTCGCTCGGCGCCGGCGGCTGGCACACCTTCTTCCGAGTGACGCTTCCGAATATCAAGTGGGGACTCCTCTACGGCGTCATCCTCTGCAACGCCCGGGCGATGGGCGAGTTCGGGGCAGTCTCGGTAATCTCCGGTCATATTCGCGGCCTGACCAACACCATGCCGCTGCACGTGGAGATCCTCTACAACGAGTATAATTTCGTCGGGGCGTTCGCCGTGGCTTCGCTTCTGACGGTGGTGGCGCTGGTTACGCTGGTCCTCAAGAGCATCGCCGAGTGGAAGTTCAAGCAGGACCGGCGGGCCGCCGCCTGAGCCCCGGTCGGTAGCGTCGGCCTCCCAGGGCCGACGTGGAGTAGCCCGTGAGCATCGAAGTCCAGCACATCAGCAAGCACTTCGGCATGTTCGGCGCGCTGAAGGACGTCAGCCTGCGCGTCGACACCGGCGAGCTGGTGGCCCTGCTCGGTCCTTCCGGCTCCGGCAAGACCACGCTCCTGCGGATCATCTCCGGCCTGGAAAGCCCTGACGCGGGCAGCGGCCAAATTCTCCTGCACGACGAGGATGTGACCACCGCCCAGGTCGGCGCACGCCGGGTCGGCTTTGTCTTCCAGCACTATGCCCTTTTCCGTCACATGACCGTCTTCGAGAACGTGGCTTTCGGCCTGCGGGTCCGGCCACGAAGGCAGCGACTGCCCGACCGCCAGATCCGCCAGCGTGTCCACGACCTGCTCAATCTCGTGCAACTGGAGTGGCTGGCAGGCCGTTACCCGGCGCAGCTTTCCGGCGGGCAGCGGCAACGGATCGCCCTGGCCCGGGCGCTGGCCATTGAACCCAAGGTATTGCTGCTGGATGAGCCGTTCGGGGCGTTGGACGCCAAGACCCGCCAGGAGCTGCGCCGCTGGCTGCGCCGCCTGCACGACGAGCTTCACGTCACCAGTGTGCTGGTCACGCACGACCAGGAGGAGGCCCTGGAGGTGGCCGATCGCGTGGTCATCACCAACCTCGGCAAAGTCGAGCAGGTCGGCACGCCCGAGGAGGTCTTCCACCACCCGGCCAACGAGTTCGTCATGAACTTCCTGGGCCACGTCAACATCTTCCACGGGCGCGTCGAAGGCAATAAGGCCTTCCTGGGCCCGCTGGAGATCGACTACGCCGGCCAGGGCGCGGCCACGACGCGCGCGGCCCGCGGGCTGGTGAGGCCGTACGATCTCGACATTGAGACGGTGCCCAACGGCAAGCCTGCTTTCAAGGCCGTCATCCGTCACATCAATGCCGCCGGTCCGCAGGTGAAGATCGAGCTTGCAGCGGAATCGGGCGAGGCCGTTCACGTGGAGCTGTCGCACGAGCGGTTTAAGGTCCTGAACCTCGCCGCCGGTCAGACGGTCTTCGTCATCGCCCGCGAGATCAACGTGTTCGTGGACGACGGCTCACCGTGACCGGCACGGCAAGGCAAAAACAAAGCGGCCCGCCGACATCACTGAAGGCGGGCCGCTGGCTTTTGCATACTCGGCCTGGCCGAGACAATCGGCATCAACCGCCGCGCCGCGCCCTCCAGCGCCGCCGCCCCGCATACATGCAGGCGAATCCGGCCAGGACCGCCCAGGTTGTCAACACGCCGGCCGGGCCACAGGTGGCCCCGCAAGCGGAGGGCGTGGTGGTGCTGGGCTCGGTGCCCGGCGGCAACGTCGAGGCTGGCGGATCGGTCACCACCGTGACGCTGCACTCCGTGCTGGCGGTGCACCCACCGGCATCGACGACGTCCAGGTGAATGACGAAGGCACCTTTCGCATAGGCGATGAACACCGGGTTGGGCGACGATGAATCACTGATCGTACCGGCCCCGCCCTCGTTGCTGGGGATCGTCCAGCTATAGGTGTACGGCGGGTGGCCGCCGCTGGCAGTCGGTTCGCCGCCAAGCGGCAACTGATCGCCGACCACGATGATGGGGTGATACGTCTCGGCGATGCCGGCCGAGGCGGTCGGCGGGTCGCTCACCACGATAGGCAGGGTTCTCTCCACGCTAATCTTGGGCGTGGATGAATCGGTGAGTTTCAGCCGGGCGGTGTAAGTCCCGGTCACGGGTGGCGTGAAGGTCGGATTGGGGAGACCTCGCACCGCAGGATCGAAATTCCCGCCCGCCGGCGGCCCACTGATTATTGACCATTCGTAGGTGTATGGCGGCTTGCCGCCGCTGGCCGTCGGGCTTCCACCCAACGGCAGAGTCGGCATTCCCACGCAACCGACCATCTGGCTCTGCACATTCACCGTCAGGCCGACCACCGTGACGGTCAACTCATCGAACGCCGAGCACGATCCAGGGGCAACCCCGCTTCGGACCGTGCAGCGGATGACATAAGACCCGAGGGTCGTCTGCGTGAACACCGCGTTTGCCGAGGTCGTGCCGGTCAGCCCCGTCGCCCCGGCGGGTGAGATGATCTGCCAGGAGTAGATCAATGGGGTGCTGATGCCGGTGGTCTGAACATTGGACATCAGGGTGGCAATGGTTCCCGGAGCCATCTGGATATCGGGTCCCACGCTCACCGTGAGAGGAGGCACGCACTCATCCGGTCTGAGGTCTCCGTTGCAGTCATGGAGCAGGCCGGCGTCGATGTCGCACTCGTCCGGCATGCTGTTGTGATTACAATCGTCGGCCGGATCGTTCTGGTTCGGGTTGTAGTGCGTCGGACAGTTGTCGCAAACGTCGCCGACGCCGTCCTTGTCGATATCCGACTGATCGGGGTTAGGTTTACCTGGACAGTTGTCGCAGGCATCGCCCACGCCATCATGGTCGCCGTCCTCCTGGCCGGGATTGTACGTGTACGGGCAGTTGTCGCTGCTGTTTGGCACTCCGTCATTATCCCAGTCGTTATCACAAGCGTCGCCGAGACCATCGTGGTCGCTGTCGGTCTGATTGCCGATGCCGGGAATGCCGGCCTGCGCCGGGCCATTGGGGACCGTCGGGCAGTTATCGCAAGCGTCACCGACGCCGTCGCCGTCCGTGTCAGTTTGGTTGCCGACACCGGGAATGCCGGCCTCCGCCGGCCCGTTCGGAACGGTTGGACAGTTGTCCTGGCTGTCCGGGATACCATCGCCATCAGTGTCGGCCGGTTCCACCTCGATGTTGATTGTGGCCGTGGCGTACGGATGGAACATGACTCCCGTAATCGGGTGTTTAACCAAGTTGGGACTGGTGACAGTCAGGGAAACTGGAAAAGTTCCATCAACCTGATACGTGTGCGTCACGATGCTCTGTGTGGGCTTTTGGCCGTCGTCGAATTGCCAGAGGTACTTCAAATCCGGATTCAGTTTTCCTTTCGCATCTCGCGACTGCGACCCGTCAAAGGTGACACGCAAGGGGGCCTGCCGGCCGGGGTTGGTTGCGTCATCAGGATAACTCACCAGGATCAAGGGTGCAGTCGTGGGGATTACTTGTCCGTGTCGAACGCAAATCGGGCTGCTGTAGGGCGTCAGACCCGTGGTCATGAACGTGTACACGTCGCCGGGGCTGCCGCCTCCGCCGGCGGTGAAGCAGTGCACGCGGTAACTGACACCGCCACCACTGCCGGGATTGGCGCCCAACCTCAAGGTGTGCGGGTCAGGCACGGACAGGATGGTGTAGAAGCCGGGCAGCGGACCGGCAATGATCCTCACCATGTCACCAACCTTGAAATCGCTGGCCACGAAGCTGGCGGCGGCATCTGTCAGCTTGAAGATACCACCGGCATTCGAGACGCTCGCCCCTGCGCCTGCCGGGTTATTGGGATCCGAATCGATCACGAACGCGATTTCGTCTTCATCGGAGCGATAATACACGCCCGTTCGGGCCTTTTGGGACTGCGAGCCGGAAACCGATCCGGTGACAGTCCATTTCTCCTGGCCGGCTACCGAGTCATCGGTGCACGTCACGGTCCACGTCTCAAGCTTGCAGGGGCCTGGGAAGTTGGGATCATTCGGATCGAAGACGTTGACTTCGTATACGTCGAGGCTACCGCGGCCTCGGTTGTTCGCCCCTGGACGCGGCCATGAATACCATGGCTCGTAGTTGCCGTCTGAACCAGCCTCTGGATCCAACCAGGCATAAAAGTAATAGCTGGTGTCGCTCAACCCACTCAGTGGCACACTAAAGGCGCCTTGCACCGGACCGGGAGCCTTGCTCTGGGGATTGGTCTGCGGCGGGACGGGCGTGATCTTGGTGCCTCCGTGTCCACTGGAGTTGGGATCGATATAGAGGTTGATCTTGGTCCCACCGAAGAAATCAAATGCCTCGTATTTCAGCGTGTAATTGCCATAGACAACATCCCCGCCGGGTGGCGCAGTGAAGCGTAAAGTGGGTACCCAGTGCGGATCCCAGAAGAAAGTGACCTCCGAATAGGTGCTTTGTTCTTGGATGTCGGTGATGGACAAGCCGCTCGGCATCTGCGCCCACCACTTGGAACTCGGGTCAGTGACATCGTTCCACTGCTTCCGGCCCGTGGAGCCAGGGAAGGGATCGCCGGCATCACCGTTGTTGACGCCGTGTTCAAGTTGATGCAGCCCGTCAGCCTGGACGATGTTGTACGTGAAGTGCGTACCTATGCGCTGCTGGGGTGGTCGGCTTTCGGGGTCCATGCCGAAGTCGGTGTGCATGATCAGCACACCTTCACCGGGCGCATACCGATAGAAGTTGATCTTTGACGGGTCATTCGGATCGAAGTCGTGAGTGGCCCGCCAGAAGAAGAACAGCTCACCGGGCAGGGCATAGTTGTAGTAGTAATACACCGAATCCGAGGGGTTGAACGCGTAATCAGGCAGAGTAATCTTGCTTTGCTGCGACGGCTGAAGCACCTCGGTCAGGTCTCTAGCCTGGATCCAGGGCGTGTGATAGGTCCCGTAGTCGGCGAAGCCGGTGAACAGCAGCTTCAATGGCGGCGATGGATGGACCCATCCGCCGGACATGATGTCCCACACACCAACAGGCCTATTGATGATTCCGCCGGGATCATACTCATCGTAGTCGTATAGATCGGGGTAGCCTTCCCAGACGTGCAGCCACTCGTGACACATCAATTGCTTGCCGTAACCATCGAGGGGCTCGCCTGTCTCGCTGGCACCGGACAATGCCGTTGCAAAGTCCGAGAAGTAAATCGGCGAGAGGGGGTTGACGGCGTCCTCGTGAATAGTGATCGGCAGGTTCATGCTGGGGGCGGGGAGCTGGAAAAGCCCGCGCCCGCCGGCCGCCAGACCATCCGGATATATGCCGCTGGGCAACAAGATCACGGAGTGGACGAAGTTCTTGACTGCCCCACCGCTTTGCGGCACGCGCCAAACGACATCATCCCATTTGACGGAATCAGTCAGGGCGGCCACCACATCCTCCGTCAACCTGCGGCGGCTGAAAGGATAATTGCTCCATGGGCCGCCGTCGTTCGGACTGATGGGGTTCATGTCGACGACGTAGTTCTCGGTGTTAGGGTCTCGAACCTCGCCCATGTCCAGCAGGCCGTCCAGGTTGCGGTCCCGATGGAAGACCTGCATGAGTTCGTATTGGACTGGGAACCCCCCGATCGTGTCGGGGTCACCGTTCAAGACGTTGATTCCGACCAGGTCGGCATCCGTAGTCAAAGCGAACAACTGAGCTCGTTTGGGAGGTATTGCTACGGAATTTCCCGGAGCAAGCGTCAGGGCTTGGACGGAAAACCCTATGTGCGCGGGAACATTGGGGTCATTGGGGTCGGGCAGCACCAAGTTATTGTTGGGGTCGGACACAGTGAAATCGATTCTGGCCAATCGCTGGTTGGTCAAATCGATCGTGTAGAAAACATCGTCAAGGGAGCTAGTCGAGGTCTTGGGATCGCAAGCCAGTCCTTGGGCGCCGGCCGATGTATACCCCGCTCGCCCCAGAGCGGTTATTTGCGTCATTAAGCCGTTCGGATTGTTCGGATCAATGCGGTACAGCGTGCTCTGTTTCTTGCCATCGCCGGCATTTTCCTCAGCCAGCACATACAAAGCGAGCTTGGGCTGCGTTTCGCCTGTTTTCTTGACATAGCCATACGCCAAGTCCTTGAATTGTCCATTAAACGCCACGCCAGACTGCAGCTTCAATTCGGCTTTCTTGGTTGCCGTTCCCGAGATCTTGTTGATTTGGATCAGTATGTGCTTTGCACTGGGATCATCCCCGATTCCGTAGAGAGGGGGATCGCCGGGCAGGGTGGGGAAGGTCGTGGCCAAGGCGATGGCGGCGACACTCGCGACCACGGGATTGTTCGGATCGCTGTTCAGTGCACCTTTTTCCACCATGGCATTCGGATCGTTGGGATTGAAGCTCCATAAATAACCACCAGGATCGTTGGGATCGTTGGGATCGGAAGTAAGGGAGATGGTGAACAGCTTGTTCGTGCTGCTCTCGATGGTGTACAGCCTGTTCACCCCCGCGCCTTCCCAAGCCAGAGTTTTCTTCAAACTAAGCGAAGTCAGTGGCTTGGCCCCTTTCCACCACGTTAGGTACTCCAGATTCAGCACGTTGCCCGCATCGTAACCGTTGGTACCATGAACGTTGTAAGCCAGCGGGCCTCCTGCGGGTATACTGCCGTCCGGATCTGGCGGCGCGTCGGGATACCCCAAGCCAAAATCCTGACCATAGATGGCAGTGTTCCTCGTGGACGTGACCTCACCAGGGCGACCGTCTCCGCCATATCCCAAGCCGTGCACGCTCCTTGCGTGATAGATCGATGAAGGTAAGTCATCAAATTCGGCGGGGCCGTCGTAAACGTCCGGGATGCCATCGCCGTTCATGTCGAGCGTGTCGGGCAGAATCGGACCTGTGTTGAGGGCCGCTGGGACGTAGCCGGTACCGTTATTTGGATCTTCGAGCTTGGGACTCGTACATCCGGTCGCCACACTGGGATCGGTCGGCTCACAAGGCACCAAACAATCCGCCTCACCCGAACAC
>DATKKX010000466.1:0-9692 GCA_035542775.1 Phycisphaerae bacterium
GAGCGTCAACCACAGGGGAGCGACGAACAACACGCTCTCTTTCACCAGTGCGCCCAGCACCAGTAGCACCGCAAATGCCGCTGGGCGCCTGGTCAGGAGGCAGCACATCGCCAGCGTGGTGATGGCTAAGGCTGCCGGATCGGGCAGCCAGAAGTCAAACACCGCGTACTTTGTTGCCCAGCCGACGCTGAAGAACGTCAGCATTGCGAACATCGCCAGCACCCGTGACTTGCCCAACGCACGGGCGAGCCAATACATGCCCAAGCCCGTTGCCCACAGGCTGGCAAAGGTGATCACCAGAAAGTTTGTTTGAGTCTTGAACGGCAGCACCTTCGCCATCAGCGGGACGCCTATCCGCCAACAGAACGGTGCGACATGGAACCCCAACGACCCTTCCTCGGCCATGTGCACGTACTTGTGGTGATCTCCCGCCCGCGCGAAACCAGGCTGGTCCCGCGTCATGGAGGTAGCGCGGAATCCCAGGAGTACAATGACTACTGCTGCAACACTGGCCGCCGCCCAAGGTCCCCCCCGCTCCTCAAGGCGATCAATCCAATATGCAAACCGTCCAATTAACATGTGCTCGGATTACTGGGCGATACAGGGCTCGAACCTGTGACCTCACGGGTGTGATCCGTGCGCTCTGGCCAACTGAGCTAATCGCCCTCGATGCCGTTGCGTCCGCTATTCCTCTTCTATGGGGACGCCGGTTTGGGCTGCATTGTATCGGCGGCTGCCACCCTGGCAAGGGTCGCCTTATGAGGTCAGCCGACGACTGCGCTTACACCACCGCGGCCGGATCCTGGGGCCCTGCGATGGCCGTCCCGGCCCACATATGCAGGGTGGGCCCGGCCGAACGCCAGATTCTAATCGAGTAGCGGGCAGTCCTCAGGTCATGGCCAGCGTCGTCGGCCCCAGGGTGCCTCCGGCGATCCTGGAGGCCGATCGGCCCATGTACGACCATGTATTGCGACCGGCATCCTTGGAAATGTATAGTTGTTTATCGGCCTCGGCGATGAGCTGCTCGGCCGAGGGCACTTTCGAAAAGTCCGAGGTGACGGCCAGACCGGAACTGATGGTGACGTTCAGTCTGGTGCCGTGCAGGTCGATCCATAACTCCTCGACGCACCTCTGGATCCTGGCGGCGACGATGCAGGCACCCTTGCGGTCGGTATGGGATGCCAGGACGGCGAATTCCTCGCCGCCGTAGCGGGCCAACAGATCCACCTCGCGGAGCATGTTGTTGACCGCCGTCGCGACCCGCTTCAGCACCAGATCGCCGGCCTGGTGGCCATAGGTGTCATTGAATTTCTTGAAGTGGTCGATGTCGAGGAGCAGCAGTGCGAAATGACCGTGGGAACGGCGAACGCCGGCGATCTCCAGCGCGATCCTCTCATCAAATTTGGCTCGATTGGCGACACCGGTCAACGGGTCAGTCGTGGCTCGACGCAAAAGGTTCTCGTTGTCCTGCACCGCCTTGGCCCGTTCGAGCTGAGCCACCATGCCGACGCGGGTCGCCTCCTCCTGGGCTTCGGCATAAAGCTCCACCACGGCCGCCGGATCATCGAGCTCAACGTTCAGGAGCGAGGCCATGTCTCGATAGTTGTCGAGGATCTCGGCGCTCATCTTTGTCCATGCGGGTTCGTCACATGCCAGAACGTTCTTTACCACGTTGGCCGCGCTCTCGATCAACGGCGCGGCGCCGCCGCGGCTGCTAACAAAAGCCGGCAGTAACTCGTTGGACAAGCGCAGCACTTCCGCCAGCCCCTGGAGCGGGACGTTCGCTTGATCGGGCTCGCTCTCCGGGCTCTGGTCGGCGACTGCGCGGACCAGAACTTCGGGCAGGCCCCACTCTTTCAGCAGCATGGCGCCGATCCTCACGTGATTGCTGCCCAAAAGCTCCTGCTCTGCTTGACAGAGCGATTTGCCCTTCCGTGTCTCGGCCAAGACTCGGGCGTACTTGCGACCCAACCCCTGGGCCAGGGCAAGTTGGCCCAGACCGGCCACCAGGGCCACGGTGAATGCTTCCTCGCGACTCACATCCGGGAATTGTTGTGCCAGCCGGCGGGCAATGACGGCTCGAAGGCAACTGGTAGCCCAAAACACCTTCAGATCGAATCCCGGACATCGAGACGTCTGGCTTGGCGATGCCACCGAGAAACCCAGCGCCGTGAGCTTCACGGTGCGTAGGCCCAGCAGAAGCAGGGCTTCTCTGATGGAGGTCACTTCGCGGGCGATGCCAGCCATGGGCGAGTTGGCGGACTTGAGGAGCCGTCCGGCCAATACCGGGTCAGACGCTATAACGCGAGAGATCTCCCGCATGTCGGCGTCGTCATGGCGGCAGAGATCG
Organism: Phycisphaerae bacterium; assembly: GCA_035542775.1. Classification (GTDB taxonomy): domain Bacteria; phylum Planctomycetota; class Phycisphaerae; order UBA1845; family UTPLA1; genus DATKKX01. Next base: position 2,351 of record DATKKX010000466.1, read on the forward strand.
AGGACTCGCATGGCCGCGCCCGGCGGGCTAGGCAACCGCTTGGTTGCCTTCAGTTCCGCGAACAACGCCGTCGTTGAGCCCGGTGCTCCTGAATCCATGCTTCCAACTCTCCCGTTGTCGACTACGCGCAAAGCGGAGTAGTCGCCTGCCTGCTGAAGAAACGTCCGAGCTGGGCGGTCACCTCCTCGATCGAGCAGATGCCCGACAGGGCCAGAGCTTCCGCGGTTTCGGTGGCTCCCCGCATTTCCTGTACCCGCAGGAGGACTTCCACTTGGTGGCGAGTCAACATCCCCATCTCCATCGCGATCTCGCCGAATGGGCGGTAATCTCGTCGTTGCTCATCCAAGACGACGTCGATGTCACTTCCCGTGATCATCCCAAAACTGAAGGCAATTGAACCGATGGGTTCGCGAGCGCCCCGCAAGACGCCGCCCAAATTCTCCAACTGCGCGGCAGCAAGGATGTTCTCGGCAACCAGGAAGTCAAGAAAGGCCTTGCGCATAAGCCACCTCCCATGTCGACGCTCGTCGCACCACGAGATCCTTCCAGTACATCGTTGGTGAGCGAAGGCCATATGAGTAAAATGTGCCACCGTTGCAGCACGCAAAGCGGTCTGAGCACGAGGCTTGGGCATGAATCGGGGACGCTGCAACCTCGCCGTTCGGCCCGTGAGAGCGGCATGATACACGGACCATTCGTGGATTCGTGCGTCTGAAAACAGCACCCAGGGGGCCTTGACGGCCGCTAAGTGCTGCCGTTATAATAAGATAGCCTGTAACGCTCAGTTATCGCTGGCGAATCTGAGTCCGGGGAGGATGCAGCATCAACGGCGAAGGGGAAGAAATCCGTATCTGAAGCCATGCCCGTCCGTTGGGAGACCGGCTTCCAGTAATTACTGGATGTCGCCGTTCGACAAGGCAAGGCTTTGATGTATGTAGACGTGCGCTGCCATGCCAGGGCGCTGGCCCTGTAGCGGGGTGATTCTGGTCTTGTGGGAGATCGACAGGTCGATATTAGAAGTAGCGGGTTACTGATCGGCTTCGCGATTAAGTAGGAGTGGGCTCATGAAAAAATGTGTTGGGATCCTTGCGCTGACCGCGATCGCGGCTCTGTTTGGCACAGCCGTTTATCCGTCGACATTGCCGCACATCGGCATGCCGGTTCCAAGCCAGGGCGTACAGGCGCAGAGGGCAGATGGCGTAATCGCGGCCTGCCCGGAGGCGTCAAGCCCGACGCCGGCGGAACAGGAGTGCGCAGCGGAGGCGGATACAAGCACCGGCCTGGACCGCATCATCGCCCACATGCCGGACCACGGCAGAAATGCGGCATTCTGTTTCGCGCCGAATACGCCGCCGGAAGTCATAGCTGAGTTTTATGCAAGCCACCCGGAGCTCGCTCCGCCTCCGACCGACGGAGGACCCCGTTATTACATCGGTGCGCGATGGTCAGGCGGCAGTTATGGCGATCCCAAGTCGTTGAGCTGGAGCCTGGTTCCCGATGGTCTGTACGTCGATGGTTATTCCAGTGAACTCTTCAGCCGTATGGACGCGGAATTCGCCGGCCTAGGCGGCCGAACAACGTGGATCGCGAAGATTACCGCATGCTTCGCCCGCTGGCAGGCGCTGACCGGCATTACCTATACGCGCAAGACGTCGAGTGGCCACGACTGGGATGATGGCGCGGCCTGGGGCTCAGGGAGCGGCACCTATCGTGGCGATTGCCGCATCGCGATGATCTACGTTGATGGTGTGGACGGCGTGCTGGGCTACAGCCAATATCCCGACAACGGCGACACGGTTCTGGACCGTGACGAGAACTGGGCCCAGACATTCGGTGACTACCTTTTCCTGCGCAACGTCTTGATGCACGAGCACGGCCATGGAATCGGCCTGGCCCACGTCTGCCCGGAAAACGGCGTGTGGCTGATGGAACCATACATCAATCTTGGCTTTGACGGCCCGCAGCATGATGATATTCGCGGCGGTCAGCGGCTCTATGGAGACCCGTACGAAACCAACAACACCTACGCGCAGGCCACCAACCTGGGCACGCTGGTGCATGGCTCCAACGTCACACTTGGCCCGACGCCAGCTCCCGACGTGACCAACGGCTCGGTCCTGAGCATCGACGCCAACGGAGAGCAGGACTGGTTCAAGTTCACCATCGGTTTTGGCCCCGCCCTGTTTAGCGCCAGCGTCACGCCAAAGGGTCTGTACTACGATTCCAGCCCGCAAAGCGGCGATGGTTCCTGCCAGAGCGGTCACTTTGTAAACAGCCTCACCGCTGCGAACCTCAACTTCCAGGTCATCGGCACGAACGGCACCACGGTGATCGCAACGGCGGACACTCAACCCTCCGGAAGCGCCGAGTCGCTAAGCAGCATCACGCTCTCCACGGCGGGGACCTACTACATCAAAGTGTATGAGGGGGACAGCCCAACCGAACCGCAGCTCTACTGGCTGAATGTCCAGATAATCGACCCCAGCGCGGACACGACGCCGCCTCAGCCGAATCCGCCGGCGTGGGTTCAGGCGCCCACGGCCCTCAGCACGACATCCGTCACTATGACCGCGAACGCGACCGATCCATCGGGGGTGGAGTACTACTTTACGGCTACAGGCGCTGGATCTCATTCCAGCGGCTGGCAGGCCTCAGGCACTTACGTGGATAGCAGCCTGCAGGTCAACAGAAACTACACCTACAAAGTCAAGGCGAGGGACCTGTCGCCGCAGCAGAACACGACCTCGGATACTTCCCCGTCGCCCGTCGCCACGATGATTGAGACTCCCACCGGACTCTCTTTCGGAGCGGTCACGGATACGTCCATTCAGGCGAATGCCCTGGGGACCTTCACCCGGCTGGACCAGAATTTCTCCGGCCTTTATTTCGAGGTCACGACGCTTGGCGGCACCCCGGCAGGCAGTGGGACTGGTGTGAACAGTTGGACCCAGCTATCACTGTCCCAGACCGCCACGGCGACCGGCCTGTCACCCGGCACGACATACCGGTTCCGGGTCAAGGCCAGAAACTACTACGGCGCCAATGAAACGCCCTGGTACCCGGCAACGGGATACCTCCAGCAAACGACGACAGGCGGAGCCGCTTGCTCGCTGCTCGGCGACATAAACCAGGACGGTGTCCGGAATGGACGGGACATCGACGGCTTCGTGCGGGCGAAACTGGGCGGCGCTCCGCTGCCCGGCGAAAACCAGGCTTGTGCGAACTACGGAGGCACGCTGGCTCAGGACATCACGGACTTCGTCGCCGACCTGCTTGGTCTGTGAACTTCGTCGCGAGGCGTCAGCCCTGAAGCGGCAGTATCGTCCATACGCCAGAATAGCGACCCCTCGGCCTGACCGGCCGAGGGGTCGCTCGCTTTTGTCAGCCCTCACCGTGCCGGAAAGAACTCGTGCCCATCGCTACTCGATCGGCGGGTGCTCCTGAGCCTCGTCCGGCGGATGAACTTGTGCCGCGGAATCTGCTCCGGCGGATGACGTGGGCACCCCGGCGTCAGGATCGGCTGGCGCCTCTTTCGCATGTCCCCCTGAATTGCTTCGCTTCGATCGCCGCGGGGCTCGCTTTCCTGCCTTCACGTCTTCGTCGAATTGCCTGCGGGAACGCAACAAATGGTGATAGTGCTGGGCGAAACGGTGGGCCTCGTCGCGAATCTGCTGGAGTAGGCGCAACGCGGCGTCGTTACGCGGCAGACGGATCGGCCGTTGCCGGGCCTGCATGTAGATCTCCTCTTCCTTCTTGGCGAGCGAGACCACCATCGGCGGCTTGACGAACATCTCTCGCGACGCTTCCAGGGCGGCGTGAAGCTGGCCCAGGCCGCCGTCGATCATGATGACGTCGGGATAGAGCTCTTCTCCGTCGGCGGCCCGGCGATACCTGCGCTGGACCACCTCGCGGATCATCGCATAGTCATCCTGACCCTGGACGGTCTTGATGCGAAACCGGCGATAGCCGCTCTTGAACGGCTTGCCGTCGATGAAGCAGACCAGCGCCCCCACCGACTCCTCGCCCTGCAGATTGGCGATGTCGATGCCCTCGATGATCCGGGGCGTGGCATCCAGCTCCAGGAGCTTGGCCAGGCGTTCCAGACCTTCCCGAGGATCGACGTAGAACACCTCGGGCTGCACGTCCTCGTCCACGTCGCCGGACAGTTTGAGGTTGTGGATGGCCTTGAACTGATCTCGCAGCCGGGCCGCCTCCTCGAAATCCAGTGCCTCCGCCGCCGCCTTCATGTCTTTCTCAAGTTCTCGAAGCATGACGCTGCGCTTGGACGACATGAACCGCTTGAACCTCTCGATGTCCTGTCGGTACTCCTCTCGGCTGATTCGATCGGCGCAGGGCGCGGTGCATCGCTTGATGGCGTGGAGAATGCACGGGCGGAAAAACCGCCGCTTCTCGTCATCCTCGCGGATATCCAGCTCGCAGGTGCGAAACTTGAACGCTTTCTGAAGCGCGTTCACGGCGTCGCGCAATGATCCGGCCGAGACGAACGGTCCGTAGAGCTTGGTACCCTTCAGCCGGGGCTTGCGGGTGACGTATACGCCTGGGAAATCGTCGCCCGTCGTGATCTCCAGGTATGGGAACGTCTTGTCGTCCCGCAGTTGGGCGTTGTGCGGCGGCTGAATGTCCTTGATCAGCCGGCTCTCCTGCAGCAGGGCATCGACCTCCGTTTCGCATTCCAGGAAGTCGATATCCTCCACCTTGGCGATCATCCGGGCGATATCCGGCCCGCGCGTAGCCAGCAGGTCAGCAGAATCCTGGAAATACGAGGAGACGCGGGATCGCAAGTCCTTGGCCTTGCCGACGTACAGGACGCGCCCCTTGGCGTCTTTCATCAGATAGACGCCCGGCGTCTTCGGAAACTGGGCAATACGTTCCCGAATCCGCTGCACGCGAGCATTAGCATCGGCCAGCGAATCCATGATGGGTATTGTATGCGAGCAGCTATTGCTTCGCTGCCCATGCGGCCAGGCGGGCCGCGGCATCCTGGAGAGTCTCAATTCTCTTGCAGAAGCAAAAACGCATCTGGCCATAGCCCAGGCTGGCGGGGTTGTAGAAACTGCTGCCGGGGACGCTGGCGACACCTGATTCCTTTACCAGCCGCATCGCCAGGGCCGTGTCATCCTCGCCCGGGCGTTTGAAGCGGTCGATCTCGACCATGATGTAATAGGCGCCTTCCGGGTAGTACCCCTCCATACCGGCACTCTTCAGAGCCGACCATATCACCTCGCGGCGAGCTGTGTAGTCCCTGATCAGTTCGTCATAGAACGAACGGGGCATCCGCAGGGCAAAGGCCCCCGCGACCTGCATCGGATGCGGCGCGCCGACAGTCAGGAAGTCGTGGACCTTGCGGATCGCCGCCGTAATCTGCGGCGAAGCAATGGCCCAGGCCACCCGCCAGCCCGTTACGCTGTAGGTTTTTGACATCCCGCCGATGGTCACAGTGCGCTCCGCCATGCCCGGCAGTGTCGCGATCGAGACGTGCCGGCGGCCATCGTAGACGATGTGCTCGTAGATCTCGTCGGTGATCGCCAGAACATTCCACTCTTGGCAGAGATCGGCGATCAGTTGCAGCTCTTCGCGTGTGTAGACCTTGCCACAAGGATTGTGCGGCGTATTGACGATGATGCCGCGAGTCCTGTTGTTGAATGCCGCCGCGAGCTCATCGGGATCCAACTGAAAGCCGGCGCCTTTGATGGGATGGAGCGCCACATAGCGCGGCGTGGCCCCGCAGAGGATCGTGTCCGCGCCGTAGTTCTCGTAGAACGGCGAGGTCACGATCACCTCGTCGCCCGGGTTGATGGTGGCCAGCAGCGACGACATCATCGCCTCGGTCGTCCCGCAGCAAATTGTCACCTGCCGGTTCGGGTCGATATCCATCCCCTGAAACCAGCGGACCTTTTCAGCCAGGGCCTCAACCATCTGCGGGGCCCCCCATGTTCGGGCGTACTGGTTGTAGCCGTCGCGGATGGCCTTGATTGCGGCCTCCCGAAGCTCCGGCGGCGTCGGAAAATCGGGGAAGCCCTGAGCGAGGTTGACGCCCTTGTGAGCGAGGCATACCTGCGTCATCTTGCGGATGACGGATTCTTCGAAACGAGCGGCTTTCTCGGAAACGTAGCGATGGATCGTGTCGCGCGAAGTCATGTCGGCAAGTATAGCCGAGGTTACCGTCTGGTGGGCAGATCAATGAGCGGCCGAAGGCCTTCTTCATCGATGACCCGCCGGGCCAGGGGGTAATCTCGGATCGGCTGCCCAGGCGGTGTCCGGTCCTGGCGGAGGCGAGCCAGGGCGTCCGTTTCGTCTTGAACAACGCGACGAAGATGAAGGCCCGGAGGCATCGGGACGCTCAGATCCAGTTTGTACAGTCTCACGCTGCCCGGGGCGAAGACCTGGAGCTGTGCGATCGGCCTAGCTTTCGGCGACGCTTGGCACAAGACATCGAGCCATTCTCGCTCGATGGTGAACCCCTCGGCGTCATGGCGGTATGACGGCAGAAGCCCCGGAAGCAGCGCGCTGACGAAAACGTAATCGACGCGGAGGGCCATGAGATTTTCCAGCCATTCCTGTGGATCCATGACATAGCGGTCGCAAGCCGGGCCGGACATGTCCGGGGGACCAATGGCGCGTGTTTGTGGGAGCATGGCGAAGTCGTGGTAGCAGCCGTCCGCCGGCCGCCGAGCAGGGACATAGAAGACGTGGTTTTCCAACCGCTGTCCGCAAAGGAAGTAAGGCACATTGTTGCCGACATAGGCGATGCGCGCGCCATGCAGGTTGTGATCGACCCAGGCCCAAGCGGCGCCGAGCATCCGCCAATTCGGCCGGGCCATTGTGGCGGCACGCACATCCTTACCGCCGACGGTCGCGACCATCACAACCGTGAAGAACAGCGCGGGCAACCAAGCAGGCATGGTCACCACAAAGAATTGCGGCCGTGACTTCGTCGCCCAAACGACGGCCAGCACAAGTAGGGCGAGCCACGCCCAGCCGACGCCTGAGGGCAAGGCCGGGCCCTCGTGCGCGAAGAAGACCACGAAAATCACAACGGTGAGGAGGAGAACAACAACCGCTAAACCACGTAAGAGCCGTAAAATGGCAGCTCCGCACAGAATTACAAGGACCATCGGCCCCCAAGCGAACCGCGGCTGCTGAAAAGGCAGGAGAAACCAGAAGGCCGCGAATGTCACGGCAGCCGAAACACACATGAGCAGCAACGGGCAGGGCAACGGCCTCCTCGATGCCCCCGCGCTTACGCTTGCTGTGCCCGAACGGAGCTTGGCATGAAGCACCCGACCGCAACGCCAAACAGTCCACACCAGAGATGCTGCGA
>DATKKX010000467.1:0-7776 GCA_035542775.1 Phycisphaerae bacterium
GAGATTGGTGAACGCCAGGGCTCCGTCGGGCCTCAGCGTCAAGGCGGCCCGGTAGTATTGCTCGGCCGCGGCGATATCTCCCCGGCTCTCCATGACAGTGGCGATGTTGTTGAGGGGGTTGTACGAATCCGGCGCGATCGCCAGGGTGTGCCCCCAGAGCGTCTCGGAATCCCGCCAGACATGTATCTGCCGCCAGGTAAGCACGCTGCTGACAGTGAGCACGCCGGCCGCGGCGATGGACGTCGACGTCAGCACAACGACTCCCCGCTGAGCCGTCGCGCAGAATCGTATCAGCCGCAACAAGCCCGCCCCCGCGAGAAGCGCCCACGTCATGCAGGCCACATATGAATAACGATCGGCGACGAGCTGTGGGCCGGCCTGTGCCAAGCCGAGGACCGGCGACACGATAATGACGTAGCACCCCCACAGGGCCAGGCCGGCCGGCCAGCGACGGCGCATCGCCAGCACCACCACCGTGATCGCCACAACGAGCGCTGCCGCCAGGATAAAACGCGATTCGAACGGATCCAGGCTCGCGGGGATCTCATAAATCGGCACCAGGCCCGTCGGCAGGAGCGTCTTCCAGAGGTAGAAGGCGATTCCATAGAAGCCCTGGGCGATGCGTTGCAGCCAGCCGTACTCGGCCAGCGTTTTCATGGTGTAGAGCGATGAGCTCTGGGCCTGTACTGCGTGGTACGCCGCCCATGCCGCCAGCACCACGAACGGCAGCTTCTCGACCAGCAGCGGCAGCGCGCTCCCAGCTCGGCCTGCCGAGGTACTCCGGCGGAAGCGGCCCAGCGGGTACCAGTCCAGAATCAGCAGGACCACGGGCAACGTCATCCCCCACGCCTTGCACAGCAGCGACAAAAACAGAAACGCGACCGAGGCCGCATACCAGCCCCAACGTCGATGCGAGCCGCTTGCGTAGGCGAGGTACAGGAGCAGGCACGGCAGCAGGAAAAACACCGACAGCACGTCTCGCCGCTCCGTTGCCCAGGCGACCGACTCCACGCGCAAGGGGTGAACGGCAAAGAGCAGCGCCCCCAGGGCCGCCGCCACGTACGTGGCCGCATCTGGCTGCCCCTTCTGTGGTGGAAGCGCCAGTGCCAGCAGGCGCCGAGCCAGCAGATAGAACAGCCCGGCATTCAGCGCATGAATGATGACATTCGTGAGATGAAAGCCAAACGCCCCCTTTGCATCGAGCCCCCACAATCGATAGTCGATGGCGAAGCTGAGCCACGTCAACGGGTGATAGTGACCGATCCAGTACGCACCGGCCATCCATCGGAGCTGCGACCAGCCCAGCCCGCGGAAATGCTCGTTCTGAAGGAGCATGTAATCGTCATCCCAGTTGACGAACTGGTTGTGCAAAGCTGGAAGGAAGACGAGGAACGTGGCCGCCATGACGGCCAACGGAAACCAAAGTCGCAGGCCCACGGGCGCGGCTGAGCCTTGCGCGGCGCTGCCGGGGCCGCCGGCTGAGGCTCTGGTTTGGCGGTCTTTGCCGGACGGGCTCATTCAACCACTCTAGCACTTGTGCCGCCCACAGGAAACGCCCCCCGATCGGCCTTCATCGTACTGCCCGAACGGACACCGACGCCGGTTTGCATCTCCGAGGCAGATCGCGGACATTAGCAACATGCCCCAAGCACGCCGTCGGCATTGTTGCATCGCATGGCGGGATTGCCTGATCCTGCTCGTGATCGGCCTTGTGGTGCGCTCCGTCGGTCTGGATTTCGGCCTCCCCTGCGCCATCGCCAGACCCGATGAAGAGACAGTCGTCGACAACGTCCTGCAAATGGAAAATCTGCCCGACTGGAACCCGAGGTTCTTTTCCTATCCCTCGCTGCTGCTCTACACGTCCTACGGCTGCGACAAGGCGCTGCTCATGGTCGCGCGGCTGGTTGGCACCACGAATGCAAAAACGCTGAACGCCCTGTTCATTGAGAATCCGGTGCCGTTTCACCTTGTCCTGCGTGTGATCAGCGTCATTTGCGGGGCCTTCACGGTGGTCGTCGTGTACCTCGCCGCCCGGCGGCTCTATGGCCGGCAAACGGGCCTGCTGGCGGGCTTGGCCATCTGTCTGTCGTACCTGCACGTCCGTGACTCGCACTTCGGGGTCACCGATGTGCCGTGCGTGTTCCTGGCCGCCGCGGCGTTCTGGCGGTTGACCGAGTATCACTTCCGAGGCGGTTTCCGTCACCTCGCAGCAGCTTCCATCCTTGCGGGCCTGGCAATCGGGACCAAGTACACGGCGGCGTGGCTATGCTGCCCGTTCGCCGTGGCCGTCATCAGGCAGGCCTGGCGCCGTCGGCAAAACGACCCGCTTCTCTACGGCGTCGGAATGACGCTCGCCTCGACGACCATTGCTCTCGGCGCGTTTTACTGCACGACGCCGTATTTCTTTCACGACTTCGACGCCGCCTGGAAGAGCTTCACCTGGGAAATGCTTCTCCTGAGCGACGAGAAGGTCATGGTCACCGGCACGAACAGTTACCTGGATCATTTCCGCATCTCGCTCTGGTACGGGCTGGGATGGCCGGTGCTGCTGGCGGCGCTGGCCGGGGGCTTATGGATGGCGCTCCGGCGCGATACCCGAGGGCTGCTGCTCTGGTCGCTGCCGGTGACGTACTACCTGTTCACCGGACGAAGCGGCCGTTTCCTGATCCGCTATATGGATATCACACTGCCATTCCTGACCATGGCCGCCGCGTGGACCGTCCGCTCGGCATACGTGGTCTGGAAACGCCGACGCGCGGCCGGGCACCCGTCTTGCAGACAACTCACCAGGGTCCTGCCGACAATCGTAGTGCTTATCATGCTCGCGCCCGGCATCGTGCGGATCGTCGCCTTCGACCAGCGGATCTCGCGAACCGACTCACGGGCCGATCTGCGGGCCTGGATGCTGGCGAACATTCCCGCCGATGAGCCCGTCCTGTGGTCAGGCGGTTGGGCCTCGATGCCGTACATGATGCACCACGTGGCGATCCGCCGATTGCACGGCACCGAGCGTGTGCGACCTGAGCTCCTGCGGGATCCCGAAGCGATCTACGCATACCGCTGGATCGTCCTGGTGGACTGGCCGCGGGTGTACTACTCAGGCGGCCAGAACACCCAGGAACGGGCCTTCCTGGCGGAGAAGATGGCTGGCCGCTACGCCTTGGTGCACCAGATCGATGAATACAAAGCATCCCTCCCCCCTGAACTCTTCTGCTCGCTGGACTATTTCTTCATGTCGTTCCAGAAACCGTGGATCCTCGACCGCCCCGGGCCGGGCTTCCGTGTCTATCGGCGACTGGATTGAATGTCTCGACAATGACCGCCGGACCTCGCGGCAAGCGGCCCGGTAGCCTACAATGGCCCCTGAGAGAACTGGCGTCGCACAGATTCCGCCCGGCAACCGGCCTGTCGCGACGCCTGCCTCTGCGACTCCATCGACGAGGAATTCCGCATGCGGACGACATCGCACCAAACCGTAAGCGAATGGCCCGCCCGGCAGGAAATCTGCGAAATCGGCCGGCGAATCTACGCTCGGCAGTTCGCGGCCGGCAACGACGGCAACATCTCGTGCCGCTTGTCGCAGCATCTGATCCTCTGCACACCGACGCTGGTCTGTAAGGGCTTCATGAAGCCCAGCGATCTGTGCGTCGTGGACTTGTCCGGCAGGCAGTTCTCCGGCATGCGGCCGGCGACCAGCGAGGTGCTTCTACACCTGGAGATATACAGGCAGGACCCCGCCGTCGGGGCCGTCGTTCACTGTCACCCGCCGCACGCCACCGCGTTCGCGGTCGCCCGCGTGGACATCCCGACGGGCATCCTCCCGGAGGTGGAGGTTTTCCTCGGCGAGGTGCCGCGGGCGGCGTACGAGACACCCGGCGGACCGGATTTCGCCCGGACTGTTCGGCCTTTCATCGGAAAGGCGAACATAGTGTTACTCAGCAACCATGGCACGGTCAGTTGGGGGCCGACGCTGGAGCGGGCCTACTGGCAGACGGAGATCCTGGACTCCTACTGCCGCATCCTGCTTCTCGCCCGGCAGCTCGGTCACGTCGAGCTGCTGCCGGAGGCGAAGGTCGACGAACTCAGGCAACTCAAGGAGCGTTTCACACCTCAGCGAGAAAGATGATCCACCCCACCGACGCGAGACAATGGCCTCAGGCCGACTACGAACGATATTGGCCTACAGCGTTTCACGATTGCATGCGGCGGTAGCGGCCGACCTCCCGGTCGGCCGTCGATGCCCGCCCCGGCCGAGTAGCGCAGGAGCCCGGCCGAGTCGCGCAGAGCCCGGCTGAGCAGGAGCTCGGCCGCTACGGCAGAAAACGCCACACCCAAACGTGAGCCTCTCCAGCCGCGCAAGGCGAATAAACGAAAGACACGCCCTCGGCGTACACCCCTGTCGTGCGAGAAGTGAAAAGACCACTTTCAATGCAGGGGCGGCCGCGGCGCCTTCGTACCTGCTGGAGGCAGCCCCACTTTCACCGCGACCGCCCAATTCACGCCGACGCTCGCCCCTGAGTCAGCGTCGCTTCACCTGTCCTTCTCGCCTTTCCGCGCCCCCTTGCCTGGCGGTTCGGTCTCGTTCTTCGGCGCCGGCGCCTCCGGCTTGACGAGGACGAATTCGTCATCTTTCACCAGTCCGACGCCTGCCACGTACCATTTGTGGCTCACGCCGCTTTCCAACGGCGTGGTCTCTTTGACGTGCAGGCACTTCTCGAACCTGCCCGCCGGCATGTCAAGCTTCTCATCCAGGCTCACGATCTCCGCGCGATCCATGGCCACCTTCGGAGCGATCTCCTGGTAGAACTTGTCGCCGACTTTGGGCTGGGCCGGCATCATCAAACCGAATTGGGCGCCGTTTACGCCGGACATCCATGCCCCTTCGTGCCCGACCACTTTGCCGCCCTTGTAGATGTCCACGTCTTCCCCGAAGTAATAGATATCGTTCGTGCTCTTGTCGATGGCGAAGTAGTTACGGGAGATCTCCGTCGGCTTACCGTTCTTTTCCTCGCGCTCTTCCACCACCCGCGTCGTAACGCCGTCGACTACCTTGGTTTCGTCGAGCACGGTGATCGTCAGTAGCTCGGCGCCGTGCTTGTATTGGCAGCGGTGGCCCGGCTCCAGGATGAAGTAGGGGTTCCTCCCCTGGTCGACCCAGTTCGCCTTATCTACCTTGAAGTCCTTCCGCCATTGGCTGTCATCGGCCTGCTCCTCGCGTTTTTCTCCAACCTTGCGCGAGAACAGCACCTTGCCGCCGGCCGCGTCCACGGCCGCCACCCATAGCGTGTCGGCCGCAATCAAGACCGCTTTGTATCTCGCCTCCTTGCCTTTCAACTCCAGCTCGATCTTGAACACTTTGCCGTCCTTGATCTCCTTCTCCGCAGCCTCGATGGCCTGCGCGAACGTAATCTTCGCCATGCTGTGGGCCTGCTTGAGTTCGCCGGCCTCCTCCGGCTCCGCCTCTTCCGGGGCTTCGTCCTTGACGCCCAGCACTTTTCCGGAGACGGCGTCCACTTTGACCTCTTTCACCGCATCGCCGAGCAGAATGTTGACGGCAAAGAAGATGGACTCCTTCTCCGTCTCCAGCGCCGCCTCGGTCGCCTTGCCGCCGGCGACTTCCTTCTGCGCCGCGTCGATAGCCTGAATCACCGTGATCTTCATCGCCGCCAGCCCGATTATCACGCCCCATACTCTTCCGCTTTTCATGGTTGTGGCCCTTTTCTGCATAAACAAGGTCTAGTTCGCAAGCAGAGGCTTGTGCCGCTCTCCGTCAACGTCCGCTCAACATTTCCGCTGCTCCCCGGTCCGGAGCCTCGTCGAGCCGCACAAGACGCAGGAATCCTATGGGCGCGTACCTTAAAAATTGATGAGCGACGCCAGAATCATGCCCCTCCGTCCAGACTCACAGTTCTGCCGCAGGATCAACTCTGCCTGCCCCAACCGACCGCGGACCGGCCGCTCCGGATCAAGTCCCCATCGTAGGAATCGGCGGCAGCCGGCATGGGTTCGAGCACATCGCCACCTTGCAGCATCGGGCATCATCTCTGAGAATCACCCCGCATGCCTGAGCTGGACGCCGAGCACCTCCGTCTCCCCGTCCGACGGCCTCCCGCTGTCGGCTCGCGCTTGTGGCGCGAGTGGTGCTTTGCCCGCGCCGCGTTTCGGCACTTTCGGGTCAAGTTCCTGCTCATCGGCGGCCTCCTGCTGGGCGGCGGCCTGCTCTTTCGTTTGCTTGAGCCCGAAAAACATCACTCCTACCCCAGGGCGGTCTACTACACCTGGGTACTGGTCTTCGGTCAGCCGCCGGAGGAGTTTCCGGCGTCGGCCGCTCTGCAGGCGATGTTCTTCATCGTCCCCCTGCTGGGTCTGCTGGTAATTCTCGAAGGGTTGGTTGAGTTCGCGTTGATCCTGCGCGACCGGCGCCGTTACGAACGAAGCTGGTGCAAAGTCATGGCTGCTTCACTATCCAATCACATCATCCTCGTCGGCCTGGGCAAACTCGGCTACCGCACCTATCGCCTTCTGCGGCAACTGGGCGAGGAGGTGGTCGTCATCGAGCACAACGCCGACAACCAGTTCCTCGAAGATATCCGCCGCGATGGTTCGCCCTTGTTCGTCGGCGATGCCAGGCGCGAAGCGTTCCTGGAGGACGCCAACGCCGCCGCCGCCAAGAGCATCATCCTGGCGACCAACCACGACATGGTGAACCTCGAGGTGGCCCTCGACGCCCGGCGGATCAATCCGCAAATCCGCGTGGTCATGCGGATGTTCGACCAGAACATCGCCGACAAGGTCCGGGAGGGGTTCAATTTACAGGTGGCCATGTCGCAGTCGGCACTCTCCGCCCCGGCATTCGTGACCGCCGCCCTGGAGGGCAGCACGGTGAGCAGCCTGCTGGTCGGCGATCAGCTCATGGTGATCGAACGCTGGCCGGTGGACCTCGGCGGGCCGTTTCACAAGAAGACCGTCGCTCAGATCATGGCGGATCATGGTGTGGTCGTCATCGAGCGGCGCCCGCGCGGGGGCGAGCCTCGCCTGATCCCCCCGCCCGACACCACCCTGGAAGCCGGAGACGAACTGCTCATCCAGGGGACGTTCCCAGCATTCAACAAGATGCGTGCGACGTCGGCCGGCCAGCCTCAATGCGCGCGGTAGGCGCGGCCAGCCGCGACGGTTCACTACGAGGTGCTTGAAGAACACGAGGCAAGTGGTACCGGACAGGCGTTACCCATACTTCCACGCAGCCGGCCGAAAGGTGGTAAATCTAGACAAATCATGGGAAGAACCATTAGCACTTCCTAAACCCCCCGCCATAGGCCGAGGGTCTGGAAAGCGCCAACCCGAACCTGCTGGCAGCCGGTACCACACCCCTTCGCGGATAAGCTCATGGTGGCGCGGCCGTTCATTCCCCACGGCCGACAGTCCGCCGAGGAGTGGTCATTCTTCCTCGCGCCGTCGGATGATCTCGCGGATGTCGCCGATGAAGTTCGCGTCGGCCTTGGCCTGCTCCAGAAGCCGCCGGCAGCGAGGACATTGATCCACGTGGGCTCGAATACGCAGAAGGGCTGGATCGTCGCTTCCCGCTGCGAGTTGCTCGATCCGTTCCTGTCTTGGACAACGCATGGCCGTACTCCGCTCCTATTCATACTTACGCCGAACGAGCGGTTTCTTTCAGCGAAAAGGGGGAAAAATGCTCTCCGGGAAGGCAGTTCCGTGATGAGCAGGTCGCAGGAATCAGGATACCGCTAAGCAGCCCGCGCCCACCGGCCTGGGCAT
>DATKKX010000468.1:0-3233 GCA_035542775.1 Phycisphaerae bacterium
CATGTCCTGCGCCGCCAGGTCCGTGATGCTCCCCTCACCCCCGCGCCAGTTGAACGACCCCGTCTGCATCCGCTCCACAGGCTGCGCCTGCCGCTCCGGCGGGATCGGGCACCCAGGGTCCTCCCCGACCAGATCTATCCCCCCGCCGTTCTCGCACCAGCCGTTCCCCCACTCGCTCCCCAGCCATGGCCAGCAGCCCCAGTGCCGGCAGTCCTGGTGCCACGGCATGTCCGTGTAATCATGGTCCAACGCGCACTGGAACGTGATGAACCCCCCAATGTTCACCCCGAACGCATCGAACACCTGCCGCTTCGCCGTCCCCGTCGCCGAGTCCACCAGCCCGGTGACGTTCCCCATGTGGTCGGCCATATAGGTGTAATCCTGCATCACGTCCTGCTGCGCCGGCACAAACCCGCCCGTCATCGGGCTGTAGATATCCTCCGGATCGCAATGCCCGTTGCTCACCGGGTCGGGCGGCGTGCTCCTGGGCGGCGGCGGCCAGTCAACCTGGCAATCGCCCTCCTTGTCGAAATACCCCAGCGGCCCCGGATACGTGGCCTCCGCATCCCAATATCCGTTGCGAATGCTCACCCCGCGCCGCGCGATCAGCCCCAGCGGCCCCCAGGTGTACACCGAGATGAAGCGCTTCTGCGGCCGACCCTGGATCTTGCTCTCCCGCTCCACCAGCAGTTTCCCGTCCACGTAATCGAACATGCGAACCTGCTTCCAGCACGGATAATACGTCTCCAGTCCCGGGTAGTAGTGGATGCCCTCAAACCGCATCGTGCAGTGCAGCACGCCTACCCGCTCCCCGAAGATGTTGTACTGGTAAACCTCCAGAAACTCCTCGTGATCGATCTCCCAATCCGGCTGCTGCTCCGGGTCTTCCGGCCAGGTCACTTCGTTCACCGCCGCCGACTGCACCCGCCCGCGGTCATAGCTGAACACTACCCACGACAGTGTCCGCGTCACCCCGTCTCCACCCTGGTGTCCCGCTACCCTAAGTGTAGGAACTCCGGACGAATCACCCAAAACGCAGCGCCCGGCACCCCGCTGGCTCCCACGAGGATCGCCACCGCGAACGAGGCAGCAGAGACGACTAGGCCAGCCCGCCCCCAGCGTTCCCCACGGGCTATCATCCGCCGAGCATTCAAACGGCACCCAATTACCCCCAGGACACCGCCAACGCTACAGACTCCTGGCGCTATCGACTTCATCAACAACACTGCGAACCGCGGCTTGTCGCTGCGGTGAAGAATGACTAACCCAACAGCGGCACAAACCAAACCGGCCACGAAACAGAGGCCGACAGTCCTCGGCGATGGTAGCCCGTTCGTTCCAACAGGATTTCGGGAAACTGCACCGACCTGCGACTCGCTCTGCCCGTTCATGAGATCAATCCGTAGCTTCACCCTGCCGGTCGCCGCTCACCCGGTGGCGCCAGGTCAGTTGTGTTGCGTCGGTCCTCATCTCCCGACGGAAGTGCTACAGAGCGACCTCCTGCCAACGACACGTAGGTTACAATGACGATCTAACATAGTCAATACCAGGCATCATGCCAGTCCCGCCTCGCTGCGGCCACGACGTTGGCATGAGCTGGCACAAAAGCTTACCGCCTCGATTGTCGCTGGCCAGCCGCAGCCTTCCGATCGGCCTCGCCCACCCGGCCCGCGCCCTTCGCCTGCCCCCGGCCCGATTGTGACTCCTTTAGCTTCTGAATTCCCGACATTTCCAGAATCTATCTTGCTTTTCGGAATATGTTAGGATATAGTTAGTACAGGGCGGCTGTCTGCCGCTGCGCCCGAGCAGGGCTAGCGCCGACCGCTTCGGACTTTGCGGCCGTTTGCGGCGGATTGCATCTCCGCGCACGCGTAACCGCCCGCCGCCGCCGCAGGGCTGTCGGAGATCTTGCATGCCTGGCAGGCGACAGCTATCAACTCGCGCGTTCCCCCCAAGGCTTTCGCCGGTGGAGAACGCCTCTGCATGTGTCTGCCGATCCGCCGTTGGCGGAATGGCTGATGGCTGCTGAGCACTGACGGCTCTAATGCCGCCTGCCCTAATCTGCCCTAAGTGGCGCTAGGTTGCGGATAAAAAAAACCGCGCCAGTGCAACAGGCCTCGGCGCCGTCGATCGCCGCCATCTTGAAAAGCTGATCCGCCGGTGGCGGAATGGCTGGCGGCTTTTTGGAGAGCCCGATGAACCTGCTTCTGTACGAACTATCCCCCAACCGGCACGCCGTCCGAAACCGCCGTCGGCGGCATCCGGCCGCCAGGGCGTTTTCGCTAATGTTGGCTGAGTTTCGCTATTTCTCACCTTTCGCGCCGCGCCGGCCAATTTCGACTTTCCGCCGGACCCCTTCGATCGAGCATTCGCGCGCGGGACGGAATCCGGCACAGACAATCGACGGCTTGCGGTCGATCGCTTCTTCCGCGCAGGCCCATACCGGCTTTTACCGGGAAATACCAGTGCGCCGCAGCCCGAACCGTGCTACCAACAACACCTCACCGCTCCCTCTCTCCGTGCCTGTCGCGTCCTTCGTGGTAACCGCCCGCCGCCGACTCAGCACCCGGCACTCAGCACTTTTTACTCGGCAGTCCCCCCTGCCCACAGCGCCCCGGCCCCCGCCGGGCCTCATCGAGCGTCAAACCGGCGCATTGCGGCCATCCCGGTCGCCCCGTACAATCGCCGGCAATCTCTCAGCGGCTTCACGGCGATCTGGCGAACAAACCCGGCTCGCCCGGGGGCATCGCAGCGCACGGGCACCTCAGCCCGCGTCAACGCCTGATGCCCGCCCGGAGAAATGTCGCATTGGGGAGCGTCCGGGTTCCTGGTGGGCCCCGCGGTCTTCAAAGCCGTCGAGGGGTCGCTTCGCGGCTCCTGGTGGGTTCGATTCCCATCCGCTCCCGTCAGACAACTCACGCCGACTGGAACCGTCTAAGCTTCCCGTCTTACCGGGCTTAGCGTCAGTGTCATCGGCGTGTCCCTCAACCGTCTCAGCGTCAGCCACCGAATCAGGCCGATGGCTCGCGGCAGCCGTTCCGGCAAGAAAAACGCCAAGTGGAACGCCAAGCTTTTCGGGCCGATTCTCGTCCCTCTCTGGACGGCTCTTGCTCGGTTCCGGTCCGGTGCTCGCGGTCATCTCTTCAGATGCCCCGCCGACGCACGCAACGGCCTGCTGAGGCGATTTTTCAGCGGGCTTGGCATCCAGGTCGGGCAGAACGCTCAGTGCGTCA
>DATKKX010000469.1:0-25621 GCA_035542775.1 Phycisphaerae bacterium
GAACCACGTGCGGAGCGGGCGACGATTGCGCCCTGCGCACCGGTGAGGAAGTCATCTACGCCGTCAACGTCCCGTGGGATGGCACCTGGATCTTCTCTCTGTGCGGCTCCACCTACGACACGTACATGTTCGTAGGCACGAGCTGCTGCGGAGCCGAGTTGGGCTACAACGACGACTACTGCAACTGGCAGTCACAGATGACGTTTACCGGATTGGCCGCCGGCACGTACTACATGGATATTGAAGGTTACAGTGGGTGCGGCAACTACGTGTTTACGGTTTCCGAGCCGGTCGGCGCCTGCTGCGTGAACGAGGTTTGCGTGGGCGATCTGACGCAAGCGGCCTGCAACGCTCAGAGCGGCATGTGGTACAGTGGCTTGACCTGCGCCAGCTTTGGCTGCTTCCCCTGGCCCTGCCATGAGTCGGAAATCACGATCACGTACGTGCCCGACTCCTGGCCTTATGAGACTTCGTGGCAGTTGGTTCAGGAAGGGACTGGCGCGACGATTTGCACCAACCCCCCGATGACCACGGCTTGGGCCACGTATGTCACGAGCTGCTGCGTCACCAACGACGGCTGCTATGACTGGAATTGCGAGGACGAGTATGGCGACGGCACCTACTCTCCCGGTGGCTATCAGATCGCCTTCAACGGGACGGTGGTGGCCTCGACGCTGGGCTACGGCTGGTACGGCTCCAGCGTGTCGGTTACCCAGATCGGCGGCTGCGTCTTCTCCGGCGCCTGCTGCTTCGCCGGCCCCCCGTACTGCCTGGTCGCCACGCAGCCGGATTGCGAGGGCATGGGCGGCTTCTGGCTCGGTGCCTGGACCACCTGCGGTCCGATCGTCGACTGCGACGGTGACGGCATCATCGACTCCTGCGCGATCGCCGAGGGCATTTCGCAGGATTGCAACGAGAATGGCGTTCCGGATAACTGCGACATTGCCAGCGGCACGAGCACGGACTGCCAGCCCGATGGCATCCCGGATGAGTGCCAGGATGACTGCAATTACGACGGTATCGCCGACAGCTGCGACATCAGGGACTGCCATCTGCTCCCACCTGACGAGCAGTGGTGGTGCCAGGACTGCCAGCCTGATGGAATCCCGGACGGTTGCCAGCTTGGCCCGCACAAGCGCCGCGATGGCCTGCTCTATGCTCCGAGCGAGCCCGACAACCCGTCGTTCCGGGCTGCTGTGTCCGCGATCATCGGCGCTCCGGTGGACTACTTCGATGCCACGAGCGGCACCCCGACGCTGGCCCAGATGCAGGCCTACGTCGCGGTTCTGACCTGGGTTGACTATCCGTATGCCGACCCGGTCACGATGGGCAATAACCTTGCCGACTTCGCCGACGGCGGCGGCACCGTGATCCTCGGCCAGTGGTGTCTGCCCACGGCAGGCAACTACCTGCAGGGCCGCATCATGACCGATCCGGGTTACAACCCGGCTTCTGGTTTCTCCTGGGGCAGCTCGTCGTATGCCGGTGACGGCGTCTATTGCCTACACAGTGGCGTCACGTCCTATGAGGCGAACTACCGAGACAACATTTCTGTTGTACCTGGCGCGTCCTCGGATGGAACGTTCCTTGATGGCGTGCCAGCCGTTGCGTACTGGCCGGGTGCGTACTGGCCGGGCTCGGCCCCCATGGTCTATTACAGCCCCGGCAATACTGGTAGCACCTATACCACCGGCGACTGGGCCCTGCTGACCGCCAACATGGTGTACTGTTGGATCCCCTCTCCTCCTCATGACTGCAACGGCAACCAGATCCCGGACGATTGCGACATCCGCGATTGCGATGGCTCGCTGTGGTGCCAGGATTGCAACGAGAACGGATATCCCGATGTCTGCGATCCCGATTGCGACGGCGATGGCATCCCGGATGCATGCGAGATCAGGGACTGCCCGCCGGGTGACCTGAGCTGCGCCGACTGCAACGGGAATTATTTCCCGGATGGATGCGACATCGCGGATTGCTCCGCGGAAGAAAGCTGGTGCCAGGACTGCAACGGCAACGGCGTCCCCGATGGGTGCGACATCCAAAGCGGGGCCAGCAACGATTGCAACGACAACGGCATCCCTGACGATTGCGAGAGCATGTCCGACTGTAACGGCGATGGCGTTCCTGATATCTGTGACCCGGACTGCAATGAAAACGGCATCTCCGACGTCTGTGATATCTTGTTCTGCGACGGCTCGCAGTGGTGCATGGACTGCCAGCACGATGGAATCCCGGATGGCTGCCAGATTGGTGTTGGGCGCCTTCGACGCCTGGGTCTGCTCTATGCCCCGAGCGAGGCGGACAATCCCGACTTCCGCATGGCGGTTTCGGCTTTGATCGGCGCTCCGGTCGACTACTTCGATGCCCGGTACGCCATCCCAACTTTGGCTCAGATGATGTCCTATGCCGCAGTGTTGACCTGGGCCAACTACGCCTATGCGGACACGATTGCCTTCGGCGACAGCCTCGCCGACTACGTGGACGGCGGCGGCGCGGTGATTCTCGGCCAGTGGTGCCTGCCCACGGCGGGCAACTACCTGGCGGGCCGGATCATGACCGAGGCCGGCTATAACCCGGCTACCGGCTCTTACTATGACTATTACCACATGTATGCCGGCAACGGCATCGCGTGCATGCATACGGGCGTCGCGAGTTACGACGCCATCTTCCGCGACCACATCTTTGTGGTGTCCGGCGCGGTGTCCGATGGGACCTGGACTGACGGCGTACCAGCGGTTGCGTACTGGAACGGCGGCCTACCCGTCTTCTATTGCCCCGGCCATACAGGGGATAGCTACGACCAGGGCTCCGTTACAGAGCAGTGGGCGCTGATGACGGCCAATATCCTGACTCACTGCGTGGGCTCTTGCCGACATGACTGCAACCGCAATCTGATTCCGGACGACTGTGACATTGAGTTTTGCGATGGCTCACTGTGGTGCCAGGATTGCAATGAGAACTGCTACCCCGACGTGTGCGATCCTGACTGCGATGCCGATGGCATCCCCGACGAGTGCGAGATCAGAGACTGCCCGCCGGGTGAGCCAAGCTGTGCCGACTGCAACGGGAACAACATCCCCGATGGATGCGATATCGCGGACTGTCCGGCCGAGGAACCGTGGTGCCAGGATTGCAACGGAAACGGCACCCCCGATGCGTGCGATATCGCGAGCGGGTCCAGCACCGACTGCAACTGGAACGATGTACCCGACGACTGCGAGCCCCTGGACTGCAATGGCGACGGCATCCCCGACAATTGCGGCGAGGACTGCAACTGGAACGGGATTCCCGATGTGTGCGACATCGCCAACTGCTATCTGCTTCCGCCTGAGGATCAGTGGTGGTGTCAGGACTGTCAGCCCGACGGTATTCTCGACGGCTGCGAGGTGGGGTATTGGAGGCGCCGAGGCTGGGGCCTGCTTTACGCCCCGAGCGAGAGTGACGAGCCCAGCTTCCGGGCCACCGTCTCTGCGCTCCTCTGGGGAGATCCTGTAGACTACTTCGATGCCCGCTACGGCACACCGACGGTCGCGCAAATGCAACAGTATTCCGCCGTCCTTACATGGGCGAACTACGCCTATGCGGACAAGTCTGCCTTTGGCGATAACCTTGCCGATTACGTGGACACGGGTGGCAAGGTAATCCTCGGCCAGTGGTGCCTGCCTACGGCGACTAACTGGCTGGGGGGGCGGATCATGGTCCAGCCCGGCTACAACCCGGCCACCGCCAGCTACTGGGATTCCGGAGTGTACGCTGGTAACGGCGTTGAGTGCATCCACAATGGTGTCGAGTACTACGAGGCCGGCTACCGCGACCACATCAGTGTGGCAACGGGGGCATTCTCTGATGGCACGTGGACTGATGGCGTGCCTGCCGTTGCGTATTGGCCTGGCTTTTACCCTCAGGTCTTATACAGCCCGGGGAACACCGGCGGCATGTACAGCGGCGGCGACTGGGCCCAGCTGACGGCCAACATGGTTGACTGTTATCCCCTTTCCAATCGTGACTGTAACCGCAACCGGATCCCGGACGAGTGCGACGTCCGTGATTGCGATGGCTCGCTGTGGTGCCAGGACTGCAATGATAACGGGCGTCCCGATGTTTGCGATCCCGACTGCGATGGCGACGGCATCCCGAACGCATGTGAGATCGCGGACTGTCCGCCGGATGATCCGAGTTGTGCTGACTGCAACGGGAACTGGATCCCGGACGGGTGCGACGTTGCTGACTGCGACGGCTCGTTATGGTGCCGGGACTGCAACGGGAACGGAATTCTCGATGCGTGCGACATCGCGAGCGGGACCAGTCAGGATTGCCAGTTGAACGGCATCCCGGACGAGTGCGAAGTACCACCGCTGTGTCCGGCGTGCCTCGACTGCAACGTGGACGGGGTCCCCGATGAGTGCCAGCTCGAGGATGACGACTGCGACGGCGATGGCATCCCGGACGAGTGCGATGTACCGCCGCTGTGTCCGGAGTGCCCGGACTGCAACGTGGATGGTATCCCAGATGCGTGCCAGCTTATTTATAACGACTGCGACGGCGATGACATCCCGGACGAGTGCGATGTACCGCCGCTGTGTTTGGAGTGCCCCGATTGTAATGGAGACGGCATCCCCGATGCGTGCCAGCTTATCTATGACGACTGCGACTCCGACGGCATCCCGGACGAGTGCGAGGTGCCACCGCTGTGTCCGGAGTGCCCCGATTGTAATGGAGACGGCATTCACGATGCATGCCAGCTCGTGAGCAACGACTGCAATGAGAACCACATCCCCGATGAATGTGACATCATGGGCGGCTTTAGCCAGGATTGCCAGGTCGATGGCATTCCCGACGAATGCCAGCTCTGGGCGGAGAGTCCTCCCAGCGACGTGCTTGTCAGCCAACCGCCCGACCGAATGACCGGCCGCTTCGCGGACTGCCAGTGCGCGGCCTGCGGCGGTGGTCAGCAAGCGCGAGCAGAGAACTTCCGGATCGATTCAGAGCACGCGGTAATCGGGATCGTGAAAGTCTGGGGCGTCAGCTATCCGGGCGACAGCCAGCCGACGAACAACTGGTATCTGTCCTTCTACAAGGAGACGGGCACAGGCCCCGGCGATGTGGTTTATAGCTATGTGGGCGCAGCGACTATGGAGCAGACGGGTGTCACGCTCTTCGGAGGGCCTGAATGGGTGCTCACATTCGAATTCGCTCCTCCCAATCCGCTCTTGGACGCCGGAGTGTACTGGCTGGCCGTCTATGCCGACGAGCCGGGTGACGACTGGATGTGGGAAGGCGGGAGCGCCGACCCGGTGCATGGTGTGCTCAACCACAGGTACAGCTTAATCTGCCCGCCGTCGTTCGTACACACTGAGACCGGAAATCTCGCCCTCGAGCTGCTGGGGAATGGCTCCGGTCATCCGCTGAACGACTGCAACGAGAACGGCATTCCCGATGAGTGCGATATCCAGGTGGCCTTCGGCGGGTTCTGCGAAGGCACGACGTATCCGCCGTGCGATACGGACTACGACGGCAATGGTGTGCCCGATCACTGCGAGACCTGCGGTGACTTTGTGGGCACCAGCACCGTCTATCCGTATGATGCAGCGAACGGTGTGGTTGACGTCTATGACTACTGGTACATCCATGACGGACTGAGCTTCTGTACGCCGCATGCGAGGTACACGGAGCATGCGTTGGCTGATATGGACGGCGACGGCTGCATCACGCTGGTTGACTATCAACGCTGGCTGATGTGCTATCGCATGGCCAGCGGGAGGGATTTCGTGGTTCCCAAGAAGCGTCCCCTGGAGGCGGTACCTGTACCGACGCAGTCTTCGCCCAGGAGCGTTCTTTGGCCGGCCACCGGCGGCACGCAGCTCGTGCCACGCGAATGAGGAACGATCACCGGCCGGCTTCGGAGCTGCGATGGTGGCCAGGTGGTCTGCTGATTGATGGCGAAGGCCGGGGCAGGGCCATGCGGCTGAGGGAGGCAGCCGTGCTGCATCCGTGGTTGATGCGAGAGGGCTAAAAAGCCTTGATTCGCAGCTTGCCCTGCTTGGCCAGGTCCAGCACCTCGCGCATGTCGTCGATCATCTTGGTCAAGCGCCGGGTGGAGAGCACCATTTCCTCGTAGAGGCGGTTGTCGTTCAGCATCAGGCCGAGAGTGCCCTGCTTGTCGTTGAGCATGGCGAGGGTCTCATCCATTCGTTTCAGGACGGCGGACAGGTCGTCGGCGGTGGAAACCAGCCTGCGCATCAGGGCATCGGCATCCTTCATGGCCACCTTGCCGTCCTCGCTCATCACCTTCAGATTGTCCATCACGACGGTGCCGGACTCGGACATCTTCCTGGCGTTGGCCAGCACCTCTTTGAAGTTGGCCTGATTCTGTTCGTCTCCAAGAACGACGTTGAGATTCTTCAGCGCCAAGTCGAACCGCTGAACGACGGTATCAAGGTTGGCGGCGACTTCATGGAGATCGACCTGCTTGATGTCCCGCGATTCCAGGAGCCGATTCAGGTTCTCGGCGACCGGCTTCAACGCCTGGGCCAGGACGCCGATATCCTCCGTGGCTTTCCTGATGTCGGTGAGCATGTTTTTGGGCAGAACCTGATCCAGAGGCTGGACCATCTCGCCGAGTATCTTGCCCGTACCGTTCCGCGGCAGCTTGGTGGTGTCCTGCGGATCGGTGACCTCGATCTGCACGGTGGGCCGCCCGATCCCCATGATGTTGGACACGACGGTGGCCCGCGATGCAGTCGGGATGGCGTACTTGCCGTCGACGGCCACGATGACCTTGACACCCTCCTGCATCTTCTGGACGTTCCAGAAGTCCACTGCCTTGGTTTCGCCGATCCGCTTGCCGTACATGGTGACGCCCTGGCCGGGCTGAACGCCCACCAGGCCCTTCTCAAAATGGATATTGATGTCGTAGGTGGAGGAGAAAAGCATCCGCCCGCCACCGAACATGAACACCAGGGCGCACATCACTGCGATACCGGCCAATGTGAAGAAACCCACGATCGTCGTTTGCCTTCGCCCCGTCATGGAAGCTCCTTACGCGTCACTGGCGTTCGACTGTACGTCAAGGACCGACAGATCCTCCCGGCTTGCCCTGCCGTCCACGAATCGGCGAACACGCGGATCGGTGCTGGTCTTGAACGACTCCGGCGGTCCGTCGGCGATGATCTTGCCGTCCTGCAGCATGACGATGCGATCGGCCACCTTGTAGGCGCTGGTCATGTCATGGGTGACCACCACGGCGGTCACGTCGAGGTTGCGCTTCAGCCGCAAGATCAATTCGTTGATAACGTCCGCCCGCACAGGGTCGAGGCCCGTGGTGGGCTCGTCGTACAGCACGACCTCGGGATTCAGCGCAATGGCTCTGGCCAGGGCCACGCGCTTCTTCTGACCGCCGGACAGCTCTCCCGGCCGGCGGGATTCCAGCCCGTCCAACCCGACCAGGTGCAGCTTCTCGGCAACCGTCCGGGCGATCTCCGTTTCCGAGTAGTCGCCGTGCTCGGTGAGCGGGAAGGCGATGTTCTCGGCCACGGTCATGGAATCGAACAACGCGCTCAACTGGAACAGAAAGCCGAATCTCCGCCGCACGGCCACAAGGGCGGCCTCGGACTGGTCGTCGACGCGCCGGCCGTGGAAGTAAACCTGGCCGCTGTCCGGACGGAGCAGCACGACAATGTGCTTGAGCAGCACGCTCTTGCCCGTGCCGGATTCACCGATGACCACGGTGGTCTGGCCGCGGGTCAAGGCCAGGTCGATGCCGTCCAGGACTTGCAGCGAGCCGAAACGCTTGTGCACGCCACGCAGCTCGATGATGGCACCGTCATATGTATCGCCGTTACTCACGCCGTCTCTCTACGCACATCGATTCCACGGGCCGACGCACCTGGTGTTCCACGTCGGCCGCAGGGGGGCGACGCTACAGCAAGGACCGGAATCCCCAGAGCCTTTCGCTGACCGCCTGGAGGAACACCGCCAGGAGGTAGTCCAGGGCCAGGATGGCAATAAACGAGGTCACGAACGCCTCCGTGCACGCCTGGCCGACGCCCTCGGCGCCCGGCTTGCAGAAGAAGCCCTTATAGCAACTGATCAATCCCAGGGCGGCCCCGAAGAAGAAGCCTTTGAAGAGGCCGCTGAACAGGTCGAAATTGTCCACCGCCTGCTGGGTGTAGTCCCAGTACGGGCCGCTATCCACGCCGCGCTGCACCACGGAGACGAACCACCCGCCCAGGGAGCCGGTCATGTCCGCGAACAGCGTCAGAAACGGGGTCAGCAGGAAGCAGGCCAGCACACGGGGCACGACCAGGTATCGGATGGGATCGACGCCCATGCTCCGCAGGGCGTCGATTTGCTCGGTGACGTTCATGGTGCCGAGCTCCGCGGTCAAGGCTCCGCCGATGCGCCCGGCCAACATGATCCCGGCCAGCACCGGGCCCAGCTCCCGCACCACCGAGAGGTTAACCACGGCTCCCATGCGCTCTTCCAGGCCGACGGCGCGGAATTGCTCGATGGCCTGGACGGCGATGACCATGCCGACGAACGCGCCGGTGATCAGAATCACCGGCAGCGACTTGAAGCCGACCTCGTACAATTGCGGCGTCAGCAGCCGCCAGTTCTTGCGCTGCGACGACCCCAGGATCATCCAGACCAGCGTCCGCCAGGCAAAGACCCAGAAGTCTCCGAACCCGTCGATGCCTCGGAGGACCCGCTGTCCCGTTCGAAAAGTCATAGTTGCCTGGAGTTCCGCCACGCCAAGCCTCCATTCACGATCAGCCCGCTGGCGCGATTTCTAACGACCGATAACGGGGCTGTCAATTTACCGTTCGTGAGCAGCCCTATTCCGTATACAACAAAGCCATCGGCGGAATTGCCGTTCGCGGTTTCCGCTCGCCGGCTCAAGTCTCGCATTTCTCCATGGAAAAAGCGTGTCCGCCGACTCGGGGACGCTCGGGAGGGCCTATCGCGGTTTGGAAACAGGAGGTTCCTTCGACTACTGATACTCGGAGAGGATCTTGTGCAGCTTTTGCAAGGCCTCGCCTTCGATCTGCCGGATGCGCTCCCGGGTCAGACCGATCTTCGCGCCGATTTCCTTCAGCGTCAGCGGCTCATTCTCGTCCAGCCCGTAACGAAGCCGCAGAATGGTGGCCTCGCGGTCGTCGAGATCGGTGAGAAGCTTCTGGATCATCTCGGATTCCGCCTCGCTGAAGATGGCCTTCTCGGGCGGCAGCGTCTTCTCATCCGCCAGCATGTCAGAGAGCAACAGCCCGGAGTCGCTGCCCTCAGTCTGCGTCGGGGCGCTGAAGGCCCGAACGGCCCGCTTGATGATCCGCACCTTGCGCTCGGGCAGAGCCATGCGTTCGGCGAGTTCCTGGAGAGACGGCGTTCGTCCCAGCTCCTCCTGCAACTGGCTATGCACCTGCTTCCAGCGGGCGATCATTTCCACCATGTAGGCGGGGATATGGACCGGCTGCACGGCGTTGATCAAGGCCCGCTTGATGGCCTGCTTGATCCACCAGCCGGCGTAGGTGCTGAATCGCGAGCCCATGTCGGGATCGAAGCCTTCAACCGCCCGCAGGAGTCCGAGGTTGCCTTCCTCGATCAGGTCCGCCAGCGGCATGCCTCGTGAGGAATAAGCCTTGGCGATGTTCACGACCAGGCGGAGGTTGGACCGGATCATCCGCTCGCGGGCCCGGTTACCCTCTTCCTCCATCCGTTCCTTATCGGCGTGGGTGATCTCACCGTGGGCGAAGCGCACGGCGGCATAGCTGCCTCTGGCGATGGTGCGCGCAAGCTCTTTCTCTTCGTCCGCCGTCAGGAGCGCGGATTCGTTGATCTGCTTCAGATACTGTTGCAGGCCGGGTTCGACAGCGATGGTTCGAATCCTCCCCAAAACAGCTCCCCCCTACCGTCTTGTACACGCCAGAGTATAGATCCTCAAGCCGGTCGCTTGACACTCCGGGTGCCGCCGGGACTCCACCCGACAACTAGACGTACGCGGCACCCCGGCTGGACGCCCTCAACACTTATGATCGGCCGGGAGGCGGCATCGGTTGTTTCAAATTCACCGGGCAGGCAGCGGGGGGCGCGCTGCCTGACTCAGAGCTGAGGCCCGGTGGCATGCCATTGCGGGGCACCTCCAGAGGCTTTATGGGTCCGATTTCGAATTCTCGTGTCTGGCGGGACCCCTATTTATTCTTTTCTGAGTCTGGTTCAGACCCGCCGTCCGCCGGGGGAGAGGTATCCGTGTCGGCCTTCGCACCCTTGTCGACTTGCGATTCGTTCAACAACACGGTCCCGCTGATGATATCGGTCGTCTCTTCACCGCTGCTGCCGTGCAGGCCGCCGCGGCGCTGGCGAGGCTGAGCGGTGCGATGCTCGCCGGATTCGTCTCGACCGCTGTCGGCGGCCCAGTCGGCGCGCTTCTTGGACAGACCGATCTTGCGCTCGCTGGTGTCGACCCGCAGAATCTTGACCTCGATCTCCTGGCCGATCTGGACCTCCTGGTGGGGATCGTCTACGCGGTGGTCGGTCAGCTCGGACACGTGCAAGAGCCCTTCCAGGTCCTGCTCCAACTCCACAAATACGCCGAAGTTGGTGATCTTGGTGACCTTGCCGCGGACGATCATGCCGGGGATATACCGCTCAGGCACCGCCCGCAGCCACGGATCCTCGGTCAACTGCTTGAGGCCGAGGGCGATGCGTTGCTTGTCCTGATCCACGGACAGCACGACGCATTTGATCTCGTCGTTCTTCTTGAGCATTTCCGACGGGTGGCTGACTTTTTTGGTCCAACTCATGTCGGAAACGTGCAGCAGGCCGTCGATGCCTTCTTCGATCTCGACAAAAGCGCCGTAATTGGTGAGATTGCGGACCTTTCCGGAGACCACCGTGTTGGGGGGATAGCGCTCGGCGACGCGGGTCCAGGGGTTGGTCTCGGTCTGCTTGATACCAAGCGAAATCTCCTGCTTGGCCTTGTTGATCTCCAGGACGACGACCTCAACTTCCTGGCCGACTTTGAGCATTTCGGAGGGATGATTAATCCGCCGCGTCCAGGACATCTCGGAGATGTGCACCAGACCCTCGATGCCGCCTTCCAGCTTCACGAAGGCGCCGTAGTTGGTGATGTTGACGATCGTGCCCTTGACCCGCGAACCGATCGGGTACTTCTTCTCCACCTCGTCCCACGGGTTGACCTGGGTCTGCTTGAGGCCCAGGGCGATCTTCTCCTTCTCCTTGTCGATGGAGAGGATCTTGACCTTGATCTTCTGATCGATGCGCAGAAGCTCGCTGGGATGATTGATCCGATCCCAGCTCATGTCGGTGATGTGCAGCAGGCCGTCGATGCCGCCCAGGTCGATGAAGGCGCCGAAGTCGGCGATGTTCTTCACCGTGCCCTCGCGGATCTGGTCAACCTCGATCTCGGCCATGAGCTTGGCTTTCTGCTCGGCCCGCTCGGCCTCGATGAGCTTGCGCCTCGATACGACGATGTTCCGCCGTTCCACGTCGATCTTGAGGACCACGGCCTCGACAGTCTTGCCGATGTAATCATCAACGTCGCTGGGACGCCGCGTATCCACCTGGCTGGCCGGCAGGAACACCGGCACGCCGATGTCCACAAGCAGCCCGCCCTTGATCTTGCGCGTGCATCTGCCGCTGACCTTGTCCCCCTCCTTGCACGTGGCCAGAACCCGCTCCCAGCCCCTGATGCGATCGGCCTTCCGCTTGGAAAGCAGAATGACGCCGGTATCGGATTCGATCTGCTCGAGGAGGACTTCAATGCGGTCGCCGGGCTTGACCTGGCTGGCGTCCTCCCATTCGTTCAACGGCACGTATCCTTCGCTCTTGAGCCCCACATCGACGACGACCTCGTTGCCGCTCACGCCGACGACGCGTCCCTGGAGGATGGTGTCGGTCTTGTATTCCGAGATGGTCTGGGCGATGGCGCTGTCCAGGTGCGCGGTATCGACCGCCTCACCGAAAGCGGCTTCAAACTGCTTACTGATCTCCTCGTCCGAAACATCGATCTGGGCTAACAAGTCGTTCTGGTCCATTACAACGTCCAATCCGGCTCACGGCGGGGCGCCCTTGCGATGCCGCAAGAGCATCACAACCGCAACGCCAACCAATTGCTTGTATCCCGGAAGCGGTCCCTGATCCGGCCCAACTCCCCCGGGCGATGTCGAGCCCAAAGGCCCGGCACCCTGTCCCTGGTGCCTCCCTCTGTCCGCAGACCATCCGCGGCGACCCCGTGGGGGCACCCGAAGCGCAAACCATGATGATACTCCCCCGCCGCTGGTCAGGCAATCACCACGCCGGAATAAAAAAAGCTGCTCGCCCCGGGTACACCGGGCTGAACGGGCCTTCCTGTTCACGCCGTGACGGCTCCGGCCCTGTCAACTGACCATCTATCAGTCCGGTCTCTTCCCCTCGGCGGGTCCCGATGGGGGCGAGCCTGGCCTGGACTCCTTGCGTTTGGCTCCAGCACGTGGCGACGAGGCGTCCGGCGGTGTGAAGGTTACGTCCTGGCGGGCCCCCGCGCCGCTGGAGAGGATCATAGTCAAGGCTTCCTCCACGCTCCAATCGGTATAAGTGATGCGATCCAGGGGCACGAGTTCCATGTACCCGCTGGTCGGGTTGGGTGTCGTCGGCACGTAAACAGTGGCGTACTGCTTGCCGGTGGTCCGGTCGGTGATGACGTTGGTCATGAGGGCCACGGCTTTCATGTGCTCGTGAGGAAAATCGACCAGCACGGCCCGTTGATCAGCTCCTTCGTCCTTGCCCGTGCCGGACAGCGCAACCACCATCCTCTTGATGGCGGAATACACGCTGGCCACCAAAGGGATCCGTTCGAAGAAGCTTTCCACGAAGGCGATGAGTCGCCGCCCCACGACGTTGGTGCCCAGCCAGCCGAGCAAGTACAGCATCAGGACGGTGAGCACCACGGCCACGGCTTTTTCGCGGAAGGCGGCATTGGCGGGGTCGATCAGCTTGGGCTCACCTTCAAACGTGAACACCATATGGGCGGCCGAAAGCACCCAGTACACCAGCCATACGCCGACCGCCAAGGCCGCGTCGTACACATAGCGGATCAGGATGATCGTGACGGCTAGCGGGATGATGATCAGAACACCCGCCGCAATCCGCCCGCGGATCGATCGTGGCGCCACGGATCCGGCGCGCTTGCCTTTGGGAGAACCGGGAGGAGGTGTCTGGAGTGACGCTGAACTGCCCTCTTTCTCTGTCATGACTTCTCATGGTCCTCGCGAGAACTTCGGGGGAGTATACAGTGCAAACTGCTGTTGGGTAGCAAGGGCGGTTCCCGAAACGGGATTTTCCGTGCCGAATGCCTCCGGGGCAAAGGCACGCCGGTATCCGTCCAGGCCGGCGGCCCAGCGCGGCAGCACGGCAACCACGGGGCGGAGGCCCGCAGGTGAGTGCCGTGCTGTTACTTGAGCCCGGAGACCAGTGCTTACGCCGTGCCGCTCCGCGTTCCTCGATGCGGATCGCGGGTTTTCACTTGCTTCTCCAGCTATGGCGCGTTAAGGTTAATGCGGTCTGAACACTAAGGAAGACACCTCCGATCGGACGGCCCTCCTTGGTCGTGCGCAAGCCACGTCTGCAGCAGAGAAGGAACTGGAATCAAGGTCTGAAAAGGGAGGGCACAGGGAATGAGCGAAGACGCGAGTGACAGGCCTTTCAGCCCCGACATTTGCGCAGAATAGCAGACAAGCCGTGAATAATTCTTCTCGTGGGTGACGCCGCGGTGTCGATCTCCGCCGTGCGGGTGGCCGGGGCGGAGGTCGGCAGCGACCCGAAGCGGGAAGCGATGCATCGGAAGGGGGATGGCCACCTGTGCGTCGTCGTTGAAGGGGCCGGCGGATGGAAGCGTGGACAGAGGGCACGGTACGGCCGTCCATGGCGAATCAAGCATCATCGCGCCATGTCTCGACCGCCGTTGGTCATCTGGTCGGCATCGCCGTGCTGGCGATTCTCTATCCCCTTCTGGGCAAGCTTTCGTTTTCCCTTTCGGTCGTACAGGCCAACGTGACAATGGTGGTTTTTGCGCCCGAGGGGGTTTCGCTCGCGGCGCTGATCCTTTTCGGCAGAAGGCTCTGGCCCGGTACCTTCATCGGTCAGTTCGTGCTGGCGTGGATGTCGGGCGTGCCATTGGGCGTATCGCTGGCCCATTCCGCGATCAACAGTGCTGAAGCGGCAATCGGCGCCACCCTTTTCCAGCGGCTGGGCATGCGACGGGAATTGGACCGGCTCCGCGATGCCATCCTGCTGTTTGCCCTGTGCGCTCTGGTGCTGCAGCCGTTCAGCGCGACGCTGGGAACCGTCGCACTCCAACTGGGCGGACGCATCGTTGCGGGAACCTATGCCGTGACCTGGTTTTCCTGGTGGCTGGGCAACACGATCGGGCAGTTCATTGTCGTTCCTCTCCTGCTTACCTGGTTTTCCCCCCCTCGGCCCCATCTCGGCGCCCGGGGCACCCTTGAGATCGTCGTGGCCGGTGCTTCACTGACGGCTTCGGCGCTAGTCGTTTTCGGTGAGTTGTTCGGGATGGGCATCGCCGGGGACTTGCTTACCTTTGTGATCTTCTACCCGGTCTTGTCTCTGATCGCCGTGCGCTTCGGTCCGCGGGGTGCCGCCCTGGGGACGTTGCTGGTGGCCGCCGTTTCCCTGGCCGCAACGACGAGGGGCCATGGGCCTTTTTCCGGTGGATTGCTACAAAACCGGCTCGCGGAATTGAACATGTTCCTGGCGGGGTCGGCGATCACCTCGCTGCTCATCGCCGCGGTATTTGCCGAACGCAAACGAACTGAGGCGGCACTGCGGCAGATCCATGCCGAGTTGGAACACCGCGTGGACGAGCGCACGATCGAGCTGACATGTGCAAACGAGCAACTGCGACAAGAGATCGCGCAGCGCAGGCAGGCCGAACAGGCAGGGCGGGAGAGCGAGCAACGTCTCCGCGCCATCGCGGACGGTTCTCCCATTCCGACGTTCGCGATCGACCGGAACCACCGAGTCATGGCATGGAACCCCGCAATCGAGGAGTACAGCGGGGTTTCCGCGGCCGAGGTGATGGGAACGACACGGCAATGGAGCGCGTTCTATACCGCCCAGCGTCCATGCCTGGCGGACCTGGTGGTGGACGGCGCCATCGACCAGATCCCGGTGTGGTACAAGGACAAGTGGGCTCAATCATCCCTGGTCCGCAACGCCTATGAGGCCACCGTCTATTTTCCGCACATAAAGGGCGGGCGCTGGCTGTTCTTCACCGCCGCCGCGCTCCGTGATACGGGAGGCCAGATCGTCGGGGCGGTGGAGACGCTTCAGGACATCACTGAACGCGAGCGGACGGAGAAGCAGGCCGCGGAGTTGAGCCAGCTGAAGGAACGACTGCTCAGCACCAGCGGCTACAACGAAAAGCTCCAGCTCATCACCGACGGCGTTGTTCGCGCTTTTGGTGCCGACTTCGCCCGGATCTGGCTGACCAAAGAGGCGGATTTGTGCGACCAGGGCTGCGATCACGCCCCGGTGATGGAAGGACCGCACGTCTGCCGTAACCGGACCCGCTGCCTCCATCTGGTGGCCAGTTCGGGGCGATATCCGCGCACTGACGGCAGGCATCGCAGAGTACCCATCGGCTGCTACAAGATCGGGCGTGTTGCTTCCGGCGAGGAAGCCAGCTTCGTGACCAATGACGTGACGCAAGACTCCCGGGTTCACGATCGTGACTGGGCCCGCCGGTTGGGCCTGGTGTCCTTCGCGGGCTACCGGTTGCAGAGCGCCGACGGGAACTGCGTGGGTGTCCTGGCGCTGTTCAGCAAGCATGTCCTGTCGGCGCAGGACGTGGCCTTGCTGCAGACGGTCACCGGCATCGCCTCACAAGTGATCCACACCAGCACCGCCCAAGAGGCGTTGCGGGAGAGCGAGCGGAGGCTGCGACGTGCCGAGGCCGTCGGGCACCTCGGGCACTGGAGCCTGGACCTGCGCACCGGGCTGCCGACCTGGTCGGAAGAGATGTATCGCATCTACGGCCTCGATGAGCAACAGCCGCCGATGAGGCACGAGGATCATCTGAAGGTCGTCCATCCCGACGACCGCGAGGGCTTCGTCGCGGGTGTGGACCTGATCCGGCGCGGGGGACAGGGCAGCTTCGAGTATCGCCTGCTCCGCCCGGACGGAGGGGTGCGACAGGTCAGCTCCTATGGGGAGATTGTGCGCGACGAGAGGGGCAGCCCGGCAACGATGTTCGGGACGATCCTGGATATCACCGAGCTGAAGGACAAAGAGCGGGAGCTGCAGGAGAAGAACGCGGAGCTGGAGCGGTTCACCTACACGATCTCGCACGACCTGAGGAGCCCGCTGGTGACGATCGAGGCCTTCCTGGGATACCTGGAGAAGGACCTTGCCGGCGCGGACGCCGAGCGTGTGCAGGCAGACCTGGGTCACATCCGCAACGCGGCGGTAAAGATGGGGCACCTGCTCGATGAATTACTGACGCTGTCGCGCATCGGCCGCGTGGTGACCCCGCCGGTGACGGTTCCGCTTCAGGTCGTCGTGCGGGAAGCGATCGATCTGGTGGCGGGACGCATCGCCGAACGCGGCGTCCAGGTGAAGGTCACGGACGCACCTTGCACGCTCTATGGCGACCAGCGCCGTCTCATGGAGGTGTTTCAGAACCTGATCGACAACGCGGTGAAGTTCATGGGAGACCAACCGCGGCCTTCGGTCGAGGTGGATGTGGAAGTGCGAGGGCAGGAAGTCGTTCTCCTGGTCCGGGACAACGGCAGCGGCATCGATCCGAGACACGCGCACAGGCTGTTCGGCATGTTTGAAAAGCTGCAGCCGGAGATGGAGGGCACGGGAATGGGCCTGGCGATCGTCAAACGAATCGTCGAGCTTCACGGCGGCCGGATCTGGGCCGAATCCGAGGGAGTCGGCCGCGGGTCCACCTTCTGCCTCACTCTGAGCAAGACAAGACTGGAGAGGTAGAGACCATGCTGGGTGAACCGATCAATATTCTGCTGGTGGAGGACGAAAAGGCCCACGCGGAGATCGTCAGAAGGAACCTGGAATCGTGCCGGATCGCCAACCACATCATCCACGTGGAGGACGGCCAGGCTGCCCTCGATTACCTGTATGACCATGGAACGAACAAGAACACGGGGGAAAAACCCCGTCCGCATCTGATCCTTCTCGACCTGCGTCTGCCCAAGGTGGACGGCATGGAGGTGTTGCGCCGGATCAAGGCTGACGGCGCGCTTCGCAGCCTGCCGGTCGTCATCCTGACCTCCTCCCAACGGGAATCAGACTTGAGCGGGGCTTATGCCAATTGCGCCAACAGCTACTTGGTCAAGCCGGTGGACTTCGAGAAGTTCTCCACGCTCCTGGAAACGTTCGGCTTCTACTGGCTGGCCTGGAACCGGTACCCGCGATGACATGGAGGGAAGCAATGGAACCCTCTCAGACTGACATTCTTATCGTCGAGGACCAGCCAGCCCACGCGGAAGCGGTCCGGCGCTCCCTCATTGACGCCGGCTACACGCGGGTCCGAGTCGCCGCGTCGCTCCAGGATTACCGCAAGGAGCTCGCCGCCGGTGACCCGGATATTCTCCTGATGGACCTGAAATTGCCGGATGGGAACGCTTTTGCGGTCCTGACCGATTCGGCCCGGGAGCGGCGTTTTCCCGTGGTCGTGATGACCAGCCACGGCGATGAGGAAAAAGCCGTGCAACTCATGAAGAACGGCGTCCTGGATTACGTGGTCAAGAGCGCTGAGTCACTCGCCAGAATGCCACGATTTATCGAACGGGCCTTGCGGGAATGGGACCACTTCGTCCAGCACAAGCGCGCTGAGGAGGCGAGGGTCCTCCTGGCGACCGCCATCGAGCAAGTCGTTGAAGGCATACTGATCACCGACCCCGAAGGCGTAATCCAATATGTCAACCCGGCGTTCGAGCGAATCAGCGGCTACGGAAGGGAAGAAGTCCTCGGGCAGACACCGCGGCTGCTGAAGAGCGGGCGACACGAGCTCGCTTTCTACCAGCGACTGTGGAACACGCTCAAGGGTGGGACCGTGTGGAGCGGGAGACTGACGAACCGGAGAAAGGACGGCACGCTCTACGAGGAGGAGGCGACCATCTCGCCTATCCACGATGCCACGGGTCGGATTGCCAACTTCGTGGCCGTCAAGCGCGACATAACGCAAGAACTGGCCCTGGCCGAGCGACTGAGGCAGTCGCAGCGTCTCGAGGCGGTCGGGCAGTTGGCCGCGGGCATGGCCCATGATTTCCACAACTGGCTCACCGCGATTCTCGGCTATACCCACCTGGCCCATCGCCAGTTCCCCACGGGACATCGGGCGCTTGACGCCTTGCACGGAATTGAGAACGCGGCCCAGCAGGCTGCTGGCGTGACGCGCGGCCTGCTCACCTTCAGCGGGAAGGCGCCGGCGCAGAAGCAGCTCCTTGATCTGGGGCGGCTGCTCACGGAAACGGCCCGGATGCTGCGCCGCCTGCTGCCGGCGGCGGTCGAGATTGTCGTTGACGCGCCGACGAAAGGACCGTGGGTATCGGCGGACCCGACCCAAATGCAGCAGGTAATTGTCAATCTGGCGCTGAACGCGCGCGACGCCATGCCGGAGGGCGGGGTCCTGACCCTGGTAATCGGCGAGTCGCCGGACACAACGAATCCTGACCACCCCGTGGCCTCACCGATGGCCAGGCTGGAGGTGCGCGATACGGGAGTGGGCATGACGCCGGAAGTGTTGACCCAGATCTTCGAACCATTCTTCACCACGAAGGCGCGCGGCTGCGGCACCGGCCTGGGCCTCCCCATCGTTCACGGGGTCGTGCGGCTGCATGACGGGCGCATCACCGTGGACTCCTCACCCGGCCGGGGGACGACCGTGACAATCCTACTGCCGACGGTGCCTCAGGCCTCCGAAGCCGAATCGGTCCCGGCCACGCCGGAAACCCCGCGCGGCGCCGGGGACGTGATAGCGCTCGCCGAACATCAGCCCCAGGTTCGCGGGCTCATCCGAGCGGCCCTGGTCTCGGCGGGTTATGGCGTGCTCGACGCAGGCGACGAGGCGGCCCTGATGCGACAGGTTTCCAAACACCACGAGCAAATCCAGCTCCTCGTGATCGACCTGG
The DNA here is from genome assembly GCA_035542775.1 of Phycisphaerae bacterium. Lineage (GTDB taxonomy): Bacteria > Planctomycetota > Phycisphaerae > UBA1845 > UTPLA1 > DATKKX01. Next base: position 19,170 of record DATKKX010000469.1, read on the forward strand.
ATCTTCCCCTTCGTCAAGGGCTGGACTGCCTCCAGACGATCAGGGGCACCTGCGGCAGACAACCGGCGATTGTGATCTGCGACCAGGTGGGTGAGCGGTTGGAGGACCAGCTCGCTGAGGACACTCTGCTCCTGAAGAAGCCGTTTCAGATCTCCGAACTGGTCCGCCTGGCCGGGCAGATGCTCCACAGGCAATTCTGCGCCGGCGATCTGACGTGAAGGCCCCCGCGAAGGTCGCATCGGGGGACGATCATGCAAGCCCCGTGACATGGCGCGGCTCCGATCCGGGACCTGCAATCGCTCCTGGACGCAGGGGGAACTGTCACGCGGGTATTTGCGTCATACACAAATAGGGGTAAAATGAAGAAGGATCGCTTGACCGGGCGCGTCCGACATCCGCCCGCCGCCCCCGGGCACGCACGCTGGGAGGTTCGGCCGTGAGCACGATTGAATCCCACGTCAGGAAAGCACAGCGCCGTCTATGGGTCAATCGCTGGCTTCGACAATGGGGCTGGAGCGTCTTGTCGATCACCATCGCGTGGACAATTGCCTGGCTTGCCGATCGGCTGTTCGCCCTGAAACTGCCTATCGGCTGGATGGCTCTGGCCGGCATGGCAGCCAGCCTGGTGATCTCTCTGGTGTGGTTAATTCCGACACGGGAGCCGGTGATTGCCGCCGCCGTGGCCCTGGATCAGGCTGCCGGTCTGCGGGAGCGTCTTGCGAGCGGCCTGTTCGCCGAACACAACACGTCAGATCCCTTTGCCCAGGCGGTAGTCGCCGATGCCGAACGTTCCGTTCGGGGGTTGTCGGCCAGAACATTTGTCCCGATCCGCTGGGCGCCCTCATTGTCGCTCAGTGCGGCGATGCTCGCGGTCGCTCTGCTTTCGCTGCTACTGCCGGAGTTCGACCTGCTGGGCGGCCGGAAGGCGAAGGCGGACCAGGCTCAGCGTCTGGACCGCGCCAGGCAGGTCCAGACCGCTCTGGCCAAGCCTGTCTCGGCCCTTCAAGAGATCGCTGACAAGAACCCGGATCTGGAGATGAACAAGGACATCAAGTCGCTGGAGGACGCCCTTAAACGGGATGAGGCCCCCGATGCCAACGTTCTTCGCCGGGAGACCGTCAAGAAGCTGGACCGTCTTCAGGATGCGCTGAAACAGAAGGCCGAGTCCGACCGCTATCAGACGCTGGACGAGACCAAGAAGCGGCTCCAGCAGGCCGGCCGGCTCGATGATCCCACGAGCGAACTCGGCAAGCTGCTGGAGAGCATGTCAGCGGGCGATTTCCAGCAGGCCCAGCAGGAGATCAAGCAGCTTCAGGAGAAGCTGGCCAAGCGGGCGGGCGAGGGAGGGGCGGACGCCAAGCAGATCGAGCAGATGCGGAAGCAGCTCGACGAGGTCAGCAAGAAGCTCCAAAAGGCCGGCGACGACCGGCAGAGCAAGCAGGAACTCAAGAACGCCGGGCTGTCGGAACAGGAAGCCCAACGACTGCTCGACTCCCTGGCGAAGAAGGATCCCAAGCAGGTCGAGAAGCTGGCCAAGGAACTCGCCGAAAAGCTGAAGAGTCAAGGCATGACGGAGGACCAGGCGAAGAAGCTCCTCAACAAGATCCAGCAGTCCCAGCAGGCGGGCAGCCAGCTTCAGCAGATGGGCAGCAAGATGGCCAGTGCCGCCAAGCAACTCGACCAGGGCAATACGGAGGCGGCGTCCAGCGAACTCGGCGAAGCCGGCGAGATGCTGAACGAGATGGAACAGATCGAGCAGGGACTCAATGACCTCCAGTCGCAAATGGCCCAGTTGGACCAGACGCGTGACGAACTCGGCGACCAGCAGCTTAACGAGGACAAGTGTCCCTTGTGCAATGGCACCGGGTTCCTCAAGGACGGCTCACCCTGTCCGAACTCCAAGAAGGGAGGATCCTGACGGGGTGGTGGAAAGGGACCCGGTACGGGTCCCGGGCGCGGATCCGCCAAGCGTGACCGAAACGACAACGTGCAAACGGCGACGGTGGACAAAAAAGGAAAAGTCAAGACGACCAAGAACGGCCGCGTCATCGGACAGCAATTCGTCAAGGGTCGGCAGTTGAAGGGCCAATCGCAGGTCGAGTTCCAGGAGGCTGCCGCCGCGGCGGAGATCGACGCCACCAACGCGCTGGACAAGGACCGGGTCCCGCGGATCTATCGCAAGGCCGTCCGCAACTACTTCGATCGTCTGGGTGAGCGGGTCAAGGCGGCGGCCACCGGCGGCGACACGAAGGAAAGCGGGCAAGAAAAACCAAGCGAAAAGGAAAAACCCGGCAAGGAGGAGGGCTCGGCTGAATCGCAGCAGTAAAGGGCGACGCGGCCAGACCCAGATTCGCTTCATCATCGCGGCAGTGTCGAGGTACGCCTGCGCATCGGCCGGCCGTTTGACGCCGAGGAATCCGTAGACTCACCATCTCGTGCAACTTCATGCGACGGGCACAGTTCCGCAGCTGCTTGGCTGACTCGTGCAAAATTCCATGGATTTGGGGGCGCTCGGCACCTATGGTCCCGGACCCTTTCTCAGGCAGGGACAGAGTGACAGAGGCGATGGCACGACGGAGAGACTGCTGAACCGCCAGTCCACGGATGCCGTGAATGGCCGGCACGCCTGCGACGCCGGCGTGCCCTTCGGTTGAGGACACAATCCAAAGGAGCGACGAGATGAACAGGAGAGAGTTGCTGACAACGGCGGCGGCGGGGGTCGCGGTGATCACCTTGGGAAGACGTTTTGCCGCGGCGAAGGACTACTACCCGACGCAGGTGGACGAGACTCTTTTCGCGGGAATCAACCGGGTGAAGGACCCCGCGAATGAAACCGGTCTCGAGAAGGTGCACTCGCCGGTGATCACGGCACCGGAGAAGGTGAAGGCGGGCGAGGCTTTCGACGTGGAGGTCGCCGTCGGCAAAACGCCGCACCCGATGGGGCCCGATCATTGGATCGAGTACGTGCAGCTCAACATCGGCAACCAGCCGGCCGGCACGCTGGTGCTGCGCTCCCACGGGTACATGGCGCCCAAGGGCCGTTTCAGCGTCAAGCTCGGGGAGGACCTGAAGGGCAAGAAAATCTCCCTCGTGGTGCAGAGCCGGTGCAATCTGCACGGGATCTGGCAGGAGAGCGCCACCGTCGAGGTTGCGTGAGCGGCGCGGTGACGGAGGGCCGACGGCCGGCTGGTTCCTGGAGCTGTCCCCTGCTTGCGGCCAAGGCAGATATCGCGGCCGGATGGCCGGTCCATCCGATCCGTGCGGCGGAAGGCCCGGGGGCGAGCAGAAGGCCCTGCGGCATGCCCATTTCCGGGACACGGACGCCATCCTGGCGAATATCCACAACTCGCGAATTTCTCGATCGCCACGACGTTTGGAATAGTGGGACACCCGTGAAGCCGCGCGGCGCGGTCGGCGCGGCCCCGCGGAGGGTCGCAGACTCGACCCGGAGCATGCGCGGTGGTATGCTTGTATTGGTAAACGGACGGCCATAGCGTAGGGTCGGTGCCTTTTTTGCCGCGGGTTGTCATGAAATCCCCGGTAAGCAGCCCATCCTGTGAACGCAGCCATGAACAAGAAGCCATCAATGAGACTTGTCGGTAGTGTTGTTGTCATCCTGGCCCTCAGCGCGGGCGGTTGGCTGGGCTACGGCGCGCTCGCCGGCTCCGAGAAGCGAGATGCCTTCGTCGTTCAGGCCCTGGAGCGCGGCGACATCGTCCAGACCGTGTCGGCCACCGGCACGGTCGAGCCATTGGTCAAAGTCATCGTCGGCTCGCAAGTCAGCGGAACGATCCGGAAGTGGTATGCGGACTTCAACGATAAGGTCACACAGGACTTCGTGCTCGCCGAGATCGATCCGCCCCGCTTTCAGACCGCTTATGAACAAGCCAAGGCCGACCTCGCCCTGGCCAAAGCCAGGCAGGAAGAACTGATGGTCCGGGCCAAGGACGCCGACCGTGAATCGAGGCGAATCCTGGCGCTTTACGAGCAAAACAACGCCAGCGAAAACGAGATGCTTTTGACCAAGGCCGCGGCCGACGCCGCCAAGGCCGTCTACGATGGCGCCGTGGCGAGTGTCCAGTCGGCGGAGGCGCGGGTCAATTCCACCAAGGTGGACCTGGACAACACCTTCATCCGCTCGCCGATCGACGGCGTGGTCATCAGCCGGGACATCGATGTCGGCCAGACCGTGGCTGCCTCCTTTCAGACACCGCAGCTCTTTCTGATCGCCAACGACCTCAGCCGCATGCAGGTGAACGCCAACGTCAGTGAGGCGGACATCGGTCTCATCTCGCAAGGGATGCCGGCGCAGTTCCGTGTCGATGCTTATCCGCTGCGGACGTTCACAGGGACGATCTCGCAGATTCGATATAACGCCACGGTCATCGACGGCGTCGTGACCTACGTCACGCTGATCGAGGTTCACAACGACGATCTCGTTCTGCGGCCGGGCATGACCGCGAACGTCACCTTCCAGGTGGCCAAGGCCGAAAACGTCATCCGCCTGCCCAACGCGGCCCTGCGTTTCGACCCGGCGCCCCCTGATCCGAGCAGCAGCCCGAACAAGCCGCGCAAGAAGTCGCGCGTGCCCACCGTCTACGTTCTGGAGGGCGATCGGCCCACGCCGAAGGAGGTGAAGATCGGGCTCAGCGACGGGGCATTCACCCAGCTCGTCGACGGCGACCTCGCCGAAGGGGCCAAGGTCATTACCGAGCGAAACTGGCGCGCCGGGGGCGGCCGCAAGCCTGACATGACGCAAACGCTGCGACGAGGAACGTAAACCGTGATCCGACATTCACACGCCGGCACCGACTCTTCGCCCGCCGACGATTCACCCCTGGTCGAGGTGCGCGATGTCTGGAAGACGTATCACGTCGGCGAAGTCGACGTGCCGGCGGTTCGCGGCGTCTCGCTCACCATACCCGCCGGACAATTCCTCGCCATCATGGGGCCCAGCGGGTCCGGCAAATCAACCTTCATGCATCTGCTCGGCTGCCTCGACCGCTGCGACAGCGGCGAGTATCGCCTGAGCGGCACGTTGGTCAGCCGCTTGTCCAAGCGCGAGTTGGCCTCCCTCCGCAACCGGCGCCTGGGCTTCGTCTTTCAGAGCTTCAACCTGCTGTCGAGGACCACCGTTCTCGACAACGTCGCCCTGCCCCTGACTTACCAGAGCGTCTCGCGGCGAGAGCGCCGCAAGCTGGCCGCGGAGATGCTCGATCGCGTCGGTCTTGCCGATCGGGCCATGCATCACAGCAACCAGCTCAGCGGCGGGCAGCAGCAGCGTGTGGCCATCGCCCGGGCCCTCATTACCCGACCGATCCTCCTTCTGGCCGACGAGCCCACCGGCAATCTCGACAGCCGCACGGGCATCGAGATCATGGCCCTGCTGCAACAACTGAACAAGGAAAGCGGTCTGACCATCGCGCTGGTGACGCACGAACCCGATATCGCCCGCTTCACGCAGCGATGTGTCACTTTCCGGGATGGCCGAGTGGCGTCTGATATTGTCAACCACGCGGTGGAAGATGCAAGCGCGGCGGCCGCCGCCGCTCATGCCGAGGCGGAGTTGAGTGCCGCCGTCTGATCAGCTCCGCTAGAATCTCCAGCCTCGGCACCGAGGGCCGCGTGACATGGCTGCACCAGGCAGTAGTTCGGCACGTGCTGGTCACATCCGGTCCATTACGGATGGAGTAGCAATTATGTTCCTCTTCATCGCTCCGGCCTGCCGGGAACCCGCGATTTCCACTGGTCCACCCAACACGCGCCCCACGACGGCGGCAAGCGTACTGGAGCCGCCCGGCCAGCCGACAGCCACGACGCAACCGTCACCGGCGACGCAGCCTCGCCATCCGCGTACATCGGAGCGCGCCTCCGAGCGCGCCGAGATGGTCCGCACACAGATTGCCGCGCGCTCGATCAAGAGCCCGACGGTTCTCGATGCCATGCGGAATGTCCCGCGGCATTGGTTCGTCCCTGCCTCCTCGGCGGCTCATGCCTACGAGGACCATCCCCTCCCCATCGGCCACGGCCAGACCATTTCCCAGCCGTACATCGTTGCCCTGATGACCGAGGCCCTCGATCTGAAGCCGGGCGACAAGGTGCTGGAGATCGGCACCGGCTCGGGCTATCAGGCCGCGGTCCTTTCCGAGCTGACCGACCGGATCTACACCATCGAAATCGTCGAACCGCTGGGTCGGCAGGCCATCGAGCTGTTTCGCGAGAGAGGTTACGACACCATCCATGTCCGCATCGGTGACGGCTATCGCGGTTGGCCCGAAGCCGCCCCTTTCGACGCCATCATCGTCACCTGCGCCCCCGACGAACCGCCACCCGAGTTGGTCAAAGAGTTGGCTGTCGGCGGCCGCATGTGCATCCCCGTCGGCGGAGCCTGGTTGGGTCAGGAGCTGGTCCTGCTTACCAAGCAGCCGGATGGCTCGCTGAAGCGTGAAATG
>DATKKX010000470.1:0-5805 GCA_035542775.1 Phycisphaerae bacterium
AGCGTGAGGTACTTCTGCACCTCTTGGAATTTGGCGAATGCGATGATCGGCACCGGATTCATTTGCCCGTCGGCCACGCCGGTCTGCAGGGCGGTATACACCTCGGCCCAGGCCAGCGCCGTCGGCTGTCCGCCCAAGGCCGAAATAATAGCCTTGTGCGTATCCAAGCCCATGGTGCGGATCTTCAGGCCGACCATGTCGGCCGGGGAGGTGATGGGCCTTTTGTTGTTGGTGATCTGGAAGAATCCGCCCGAGTCCCCGAAGCCCAGGACCGTCATGCCGGTCTTCTTTTTGATGTCCGCGGCCAGCCGCTGTCCGAACGGGCCATCGAATACGGCATAGGTTGTGCTGATATTCGGGAAAGCGAACGGGACGTCCAGCACGCCGATCAGCGGGTATCCACCGGCGAAGCCTCCCGTCGAGAAGATGCCGGATTCGATCACGCCGGACTTCACCTGCTCGAGCACTTCGTTGTCCTTGCCAAGTTGGCCATTGGGGAAGGTCTGCACGGTGATGCCACCGTTGGTGCCCGCCTCGACCAGGCTCTTGAATACGGTGACCATTGCCCCGGTGGGGTTGTCGAATGGGTCGTCCTGATTCAAATGGTGTAGCTTGATAGTCTTAGCAGCCATCGCAGGGGATAAGAAAAGAGTCATAGCCAACGTCAGCAGCACGATCATTCTGATGGTTCTCATCCGGTCCTCCTCCGTTGCAGTCAATGCGTTGTGAGAAAGCGAGGGCTCGAGTTGCCCATTAATGTCCGAGCATGAGTCTCGGCAGGAACAACGTCAGCTGTTCCCAATACGAAATGACGAAGAGCACCAGCGTCTCAACAATAATGAACGGTATCAGGGGACGGCTGATCCGCTCGATGGTTTCCCCCGTGATTGAACACATGACGAACAGGCATGCCCCGACCGGCGGCGTCATCAGGCCGATGTTCAGGGCCAAGACAATCATGATGCCGGCGTGCACTGGGTCCATGCCGATCGTCGTGGTTAGGGTGCCCAGCACCGGGGCCAGGATGATCAGCGCGGCATTGATGTCCATGATGGTTCCAATGAACAAGAGCAGGGCCAAGATCATGGCGATGATCATGTTCCGGTCCGTGGAGACGCTCAGGAACAAGGCAGCCACCTGCTGCGGCAAACGCAGGAAGGTCATCCACCAGCTCAGGATCGACGCGGCGGCGATGATGAGGAAAACGATTCCGGTAATGCGCGAGGTCTTGATGAGCATGTCCACAATATCGCGGAACGTGATCGCCCGGTACACCACCACGCTGACGGCGAGGGCGTAGGCAACGGCGATGGCGGCCGCTTCGGTCGGCGTGACAACGCCACCCAAGATGCCGCCCAATATGATGACCGGCATCAAGAGCGCCAAGACGCTATCCTTGAACGCCCAGAGCAGGCGCACGAAACTGAATCCGTCGGCATTCTTGGGCAAATTGAGCCGGCGGCCCTGAATGGCAATGATGACCATACAAAACAGGCAGATCAGAATGCCCGGTACAAAGCCGGCGGCGAACAGCCCGGCAATGGACGTGCCCATGAGTGAGCCGTAGATGACCATCAGGTTGGAGGGCGGAATTGTCGGGCCGATGATCGAGCCTGCCACCACCACCGCACAGGCAAAGGGGCGTGGGTACTTAGACTTGACCATGGCCGGCACGATCGTGTTGCCGAAGGCCGCCGTCTCTGCGACCGCCGCCCCGGTCATCCCCGCCATGATTACGGAGGCAACCATATTCGAGTGCGCCAGGCCTCCGCGGAAATGCCCCACGATCGCGTTGGCGAATGCCGTCAGCCGATCGGTGATCCCTGACCGGTTCATGATTTCGCCGGCCAGAATGAAAAACGGCATGGCCATGAACGTGAAGAGGTCGAGTCCCTGGAAATAGCGCCGCGGCGCCATGATCAAAAAATTCTGGCCGCCAATTTGGACCAAACCGATGACGCCGGCCACGCCGAGTGTGACCCCGATCGGAAGGCCCACGAACATGAGGCCGAAGAACAGCGTAAGAACGAGGCTCATGCTGCACCTCCCGAGGCGGGCTGGGCTGCCATCTGTCTTTGCATCCGGACCATGGCCACGAAGAATTGGAACGCCGCGAAAGCCGACGACACCGGAACCGAGGCGAACGGGATGACCATGTTCATGCTAAAGATGGTGGCGTAGGCGGTTGTGCCCTCCATCGTCAGGAGAATGCCGTAATAGGTCAAATATACAAAAAAGGCGATGCTGATCAGATCGAGAACCAGGATCACGGGTTTCCGCTGGCGGACAGACAGCCGCCCCAGGAACAGCTCCAGGCCGATATGCTCCCGGTAGAAGGCGGCACACGGCACAGCCAAAAGGGCAAGCCAGATCATGACGAACCTGGACAACTCTTCCGTCCAGGCGCCTCCGGCCTGAATGAGGTAGCGCTCGACTACTCCGTACCAAATGATGAGAACCATGAACGCGGCAAGCGCTGCGCAGATCCGCTCTAGGACCCAATTGAGCTGGTAGGCGATCCGCTCCAGGGGCGTCATGGCCTCCGGCGCGACAGCCTGCCCGGAATCCCTAATCACAGATTCGGACATCAAACACACTCCCCCACACGCACGGCCGTCGTCAGACGCTCTCGAGATAGGCCTGCGGGATGACGGCGTACATCGCCGCGGCCTGTACCAGCTCGTTCTTCCAGGCCAGCTCGTTGGGCGCGTGCGCCTGATCCTCGTGCCCAGGGCCGAATCCCACGCACGGAATCCCGTAGCGGCCCATGATGGACACGCCGTTGGTGGAAAAGGTCCATTTATCCACGACGGCCGGTTTCGCGAACAGCGACTGATACGCGGACACCAGCGCTTGGCAGGCCGCGTGCTTCTCTTCGACAACCCAGCACGGAAAGTAACACTCGGTCGGGTACACGAGTCCGGTGTAGGACGGCCGCGCGTAATCGTACAGTGATACCTGGGCGCCGGCCTTCTGGACTGCTGGCAGCGCCCGGATTTCGTCCAGCGCCCCTTGCCACGTTTCGCCCTGCGTCAGCCGGCGGTCCACCGAGATGGTGCAGCCGTCGGCAACCGCGCAGCGACTCGGGGACGTGTAGAAGATCTCGGAGACAGTCAACGAGCCCTTGCCCAGAAACGCGTCGTCCTTCAGGCGGCCATGCAGCTGCTGCAGCTCACCCAGGATCGAACCCATTTTGAAGATCGCGTTGTCGCCGCGCTCGGGCGCAGAGCCATGCGCGCTGACGCCGCGCACTGCGACCTTGATCTCCATGCGACCGCGCTGGCCGCGGTGAATGCGGCAGGACGTCGGCTCGGTCGAGACGACGAACTCGGGACGAATGCCGCTCTTCTCCACGATGTACTGCCAGCACAGCCCATCGCAATCCTCTTCCTGCACCGTGCCCGTGACCAGCAGCGTGTAATCTCCGGCCAGCCCGAGGTCTTTGACGATCTTGCCCGCATACACCAGCGAGGCCATGCCGCCCTTCTGATCGCTCGCGCCACGGCCACCGATCACCTTGTCGTCCTCAAAACCCTTGAACGGATCGAATTTCCAGTTTTCCGGGTTGCCGACGCCCACATTATCAATATGGGCGTCCATGCCGATCAAGTGCCGGCCATTCCCGATGTAGCCCAGGACATTGCCCATCGGATCAATCTCGACCCGATCGAAGCCGACCAGCTCCATCTCCTGCTTGATGCGCCGGATCACCTCTCGCTCCCCACAGCTTTCGCTCGGCAGGGCAATGAGGTCGCGGAGGAATGTAAAAATGGCGGGCTTGTAGGCGTCCGCTTTCGCGCGCACCAGGTTGTAATCCAGTCCCATGACGGTCCTCGCTGTGAAAATTCCAGGGCGGATCGGATAGCGCTGAGGGCAGATTCGGGCGAACCGTATCGGTTCGCCCAGTGACTTGTCAAGCCGTGAATTCGGGTGAGGAGGTCGAGCATTCACAAGGCCAGGCACAGCCGATTGACGGGTTATCCTCCGCCGTCCTTGGCGAGCCAGATCTTCTTCATCGGCATGTACGGATCGCCGAGCGCATTGATTTCCATCCCATGCACGGATCGACGGAACACGCGCTCGTTCGTCGCGTAGTACAGCGGGATGAGCGGCGCTTGCTGCAGCACTGCACGCTCGATCGCCTGGTAGAGGGGCCACTTCTTGGCCCAGTCCCGTTCCGCGCGGGCCTGACGCAAGAGCCCGTCTATGGCCGGCTGGCGGAATCGCGTCATGTTATCCGGGCTCGTGGATTCAAGCAATTGCCCCAAGAAATCCTCCGGGCTCGGCGCGGTGGCGTACCAACTCATTCGAAACACGGGATACGTGCCGCCATAGACATTGCTTTTGTATGACGGCCAATCAACGTTGTAATGCACCTCCGCATGGACCCCGACGGCGGCAAACGCCTGAACCACGGCGTTCAGCTCGGCCTCGGTCTCGGTGCTCTTGCGGGCCGACCAGATCGGCAGCACCGGGAGCCCTTGCCCTTTGGGGTAGCCGGCATCGGTGAGGAGCTGGGCCGCCTTGGCCGGGTCATACGTGTAGCCGGTTGCGCGAGGGTCGTAGCCGTAAATGCCGGGCGGCAGAATGCCGATCCCGGGCGGATAGCGGTCGCGGTACACCTCCCGCATGATCCGGGTCCGATCGAGTGCATAATTGAGCGCCAGCCGGACGCGTACATCATCCAGCGGCTTGGCGGTCGTGCGGAGGCCAAGGAATGCCAACCCGAGATGCGGTCCGCGAACCACCGTGTATTCGTTCGACGCGAGAACCCGTTCGCGAACCGCCGCCGGGATCGGGCTGTCGTGCAGCTCGCCCCGCTGGAATGCGTGAAATGCCGCGTCGTAGTCGTCCCCGGGCAGGATATGGTAGTGAATGCGATCCAGGTACGGCGCGCCCTCGAAGTACTCCGGATTGGCGGCAAGGATCACGCGATCGTTCGGCACCCATTCGACGAACTTGAACGCTCCGGTACCGACAGGATGCGCGCCGAACCGGTCGCCCAAACGCTGCACCACGTCCCGTGGGACGATGCTGGCATAGCCCACGGCCAGGTTGAGCACGAACGGCGTGCCGGGTTCAGTCAACTCGACCTGGACAGTGTACCGGTCGAGCGCTTTCAGCCCGCCGACCTGGGTCGCCTTGCCAGCCCGGTACGCGTCCGCACCACTGATCATGGCCAGGTACGATGCGCCGGTGGATTTCAGGGCGGGATCGAGCACGCGGGTGAGGGAGAACACGACATCGTCGGCCGTCAGCTCACGCCCATGATGGAATTTGACGCCTTTGCGCAGCTTGAACGTCCAGACCAGCCCATCGCGGGACGCACGCCACGTCTCGGCCAGCGCAGGCCGGATCGCCAACGCCTTATCGAACTGGACCAAGCGGTCGAACATGGGATGTGCCGCTGTCCGGCTCAGGACTTCATTGATGCGATTGGGGTCGAGCGTGACCGGATTGGCAGGCGCGAGGCGGTGATACGTGCCTCCTCGCTGCGGAGCTGAGGAAGTCTCCTGGGCGTCGGCCCTCCCGAACAGGCCGACCGTCATCATGCCGACGACCGTCATCAGTACGATTCGGCGTCGTTGCATTCAGGACCTCCCCGAAGCATGTGGCGCGTCTGCTGGGGCTGGGCGTCAGATCTCGCCGTAAGCTGCGCGAAGGACTAGCCCATCAGAAGCTTTGGCAGGAAGAGCACGAGCTGGGGAAACACGACGGCCAACAGGATAACTCCCACCATCACGGCCAGAAACACCCAGACGTTTTTCGACGAGTCCCCCAATGTTGTTTTCGCGATGGCCGTCG
>DATKKX010000471.1:0-10990 GCA_035542775.1 Phycisphaerae bacterium
GGCCGCGACCGCGCTGCCCGCTGTCGCCGACACGGTGCTACCAAAAGATCCGGGCAACGTCTACGGCAAATTCGACAACGGCCTCTCCTATATCATCCGCCGTCACAATAACCCCCCCGGCAGGGTTGCGCTGTACCTGCACATCAAGTCCGGCTCGCTCAACGAGTCCGAGACCCAGAACGGCCTCGCTCACTTCATCGAGCACATGGCCTTCAACGGATCGAAGCACTTCCCGCCGGGCGAGTTGATTCCCTACCTGAACAAAATGGGCATGGAATTCGGCCATGACACCAACGCCCACACCTCCTACGATGAAACCGTCTACAAGCTGTTCATGCCCAACGTCAAGGATGAGACGGTCGACAAGGCCATGACCGTGCTGGCTGACTTCGCCTACGGGCTCGCGCTGCTTCCGGAGGAGATCGAGAAGGAGCGCGGCGTCATTCTGGAGGAGGCCCGTTCCCAGAAAAGCGCCGCAGAGCGCATCCGCAAGGCCATGATGAAGGCCGTCTTCGAGGGCTCGCGCGTCGCAGTGCACGACGTCATCGGCGACGAGAAGCAGATCGCCAAGTGGCAGAAGAGCGACTTCGATGACTACTGGAACACCTGGTACCGACCCGAGAACATGACCCTCATCGTGGTGGGCGAAATCGAGCCGGACAAGATCGTCGCCATGGCACAGAAGTATTTCGGTGAGTTCAAGCCCCGGGCCGAAGCCCGAAAGCCCCTCTCCGGAGAAATCAAGCCCGTAGAGAAGGCCCGGGCCTTCGTGCTCACCGATCCCGAGCAGGTGCAGGGCCAGATCCAGATGATGGCCGTCAAGCCCGGCCGTCCGCCCATGAAGACCTACAGCGATTACCGCCTCAGCGAGGTCGAAAACATCGGAACGTGGATGGTGAGCCGCCGCCTGCAGGAAATGGTGGAAAAGGGCACGGCCGCGTTTCGCGGCGCCGATACCGGCATCAGCAGCATGCTCCACGAAACCATCCTGCCCGAAGCCGTGGCCATGGGCGAGCCGCAGGACTGGAACAAGATGCTGGACCAGGTTGTCGTGGAGATCAATCGCGCCGTCGAGCACGGATTCAGTGAGCGCGAGCTGGCCCTGGCAAGACAGGAGTTCCTGTCCAATGCCGAACGCGCGGTGGAGAAGGAGCCGACGCTGGATGCCCGCGTGTTCATCAACCGCTTCAGCGGGGCGGTCGGCGAAGACGAGGCCATCCTGTCCGCCCAGCAGCGGCTCGATCTGATGAAGCAGATCCTCAGCGAAGCCAACCTGCCCGAAGTGCAAAAGGTGTTCGTGGGTCACTACAAGACCAGGAACTTCAGCTACGTGCTGATCATGCCGGAGAAGAAGGAAGGCTTGAAGCTCCCGTCGTCGGAGGAGGTTCTGGCCGCGGCCTCCGAGGCCTGGGCCCGCAAGACCGAGGCGGTCAAGGAAGAAAAATCGGCCGACTCCATTCTGCCGAAACTGCCCGAACCCGGGAAGGTTGAGAAGCAGACCACCGACGACGATCTCAAGATCACCACCATCCTCCTGGACAACGGCGTGACCGTCCATCATCGGTTCATGGACTACAAGAAAGACCAGGTGCTGGTGCGGATCACCATACCGGGAGGAACCATAGAGGAAACCGCGGATAACCACGGCGTGGGCCAGGTCGCCGGCCTGGCCTTCGGCCAGCCCGCCACCTCGCGGCTCGATTCCACGCAGGTCCGCGATCTGATGACCGGCAAAAAGGTCGACGTCGACGGCCATGTCGGCCTGGATGCGTTGTCCCTCTCCGTCACCGGATCGCCCAAGGAGATGGAAGTGGGCATGCAGCTCGCGTATGCCCTGCTGACCGACGGCAAGGTCGAGCAATCCGCCTTCGACAACTGGAAAAAACAAATGCTGCAGCGGATCGAAATGATGAAGAAGATGCCGCAGGGCCAGTTGATGAAGGCCATGGAGCAGGCCGTCTTCGCGGGCGATGTGCGACTGTCGATGTTGACGCCCGAGGAAGTGGAAAAGCTGGACGTCAAGAAGGGACAAGACTGGCTCAAGCATGTGGCCGCCAGCGGCGGCATGGAAGTGGCCGTCGTTGGTGACATTCCGCTTGAAGACTGCCTCAAGCTGGTCACGCGTTACCTGGGCTCGCTGCCCAAGCAGCCGTCGAGCAAGCAGCGCCTGGACCCGCTTCGTAAGCTCAACCGCGGGCCCGGGCCGTATACCAAGACCGTCAAGTTCGAAAGCGTCACGCCCAAGGCGATGGTACTGGCCGGCTTTGTGAGCTGCAACGAGCGGGATACGTTGGATCGACGCTTGTTGATGATGGCCTCGCGGATTCTGAGCGACCGGATGATCAAGCGGATCCGCGAGGAAGAACGGCTGGTCTACAGCATCGGTTGCCAGAACCAGGCCGGGGACGCGATCCCGGGCCTGGGCATGATGTTTGCCGCCGCTCCGACCGATCCCGACAAGAGTGACAGGCTGGCGGACCTGATTCTTGAAATGATGAAGGACTTCGCCAAGAACGGCCCGACCGAAGAGGAGGTCGCGATCGCCAAGAAGCAGATCGCCAACGATCTGGACACCAGCTTGAAGGAGCCAAGCTACTGGGCACAATCGCTCGAGGAGCTGGAGTATCGCGGCAAGACGCTGGCGGAGCTGAAGGAGCTGCCCGATGTCTACCAGACTTTCACCGACAAGCAGCTTCAGGAAACCGTCCAGAAGTACCTGAAGGACGACAAGGTCATCCGTCTCGTCGTCAATCCGGAACTGAAGGAAGGTGCTGCGCCGGCGACCAGACCGGCCGCTCCGGAGGACGCCTCTTCCCAGTCAAAAGAAAAGCCCAAGGCCTCCGCCGGCGAACAGGATAAACCGAAGCAACCGGCCCAAACGGATAAGGCCAACAAGAGCGACAAGCCCGACAAACCGAAGAAAGGCCAATCAAGACAGGAACAACCGGCCGGCGCCGGAAAGTAATCTCAACGCCAGCGGAAAGCGATCGCCATAAGCACGCGCGAGGGTGGCACGGACAAAACCGGTTTGTCCGTGCCTGCGCGCCGTTGCAACGCTCATGGCCCTCCCTTTGTTGGTTTTGACGTTTTGACTCTGGCCCCCCTCCTCATCCCCTCTGCCACGGCTGCACGGCCTGCAGCAGCATGCCCTCCCCCTTGATGACTTCGTTGAGTTGTTTCGGATCGGTCAGTGCGGCGCGGTTGGCGGCGAGGAACTTGCCCAGGGCCTTCCAGTCGCGCACGTGAATGGCATAGATGCCCACATCCTTCTCCAGCGTCTCCCGCACAATCAGGCTCAGCATCCCACTGGCGCTGTAAGCCTCCGCGTCCCCTTTCTTGTTGCCGATGCCGATCAGCAGATTCGGCCACTCCTTGCGCAACGCGGCCAGCGCCCGACGCTTGTATTCCGTCGGCTGCATCATCTGCTTGAGACCCGGCGCCATCATCAGCGGAGCCGGCGGGAAGCCGTGCTCGTGGAGCCAGGTTCGCGTCTTGGTCAGCAGAATCCGCGGCCGGGCGGTGAAGTACAAGATGTGATAGTCCTCGGCCAGCCTGCACACCGTCGCGCGGGCCCCCTTCACCGGGTCCGATTCGTCGTCCTCTTTCTTCAGGATCAAGTCCTTGTACTCGGTGCGCGAGAGGGTGCCGTCGATGTCCACGGCGATGATCACCCGATCCGTGCGCCAGCGATAGATCTCCCCCGCCGCCTCCAGCTTCTGGCCGTCCGCCGTGGTGCACGCGGAGAACCGCGAGACATCCGGCGAGGGCAACTGCCATTTGATGGTCGCCCGGCCCTTGCCGTTCACCTTCTCGCGGCCGATCTCCCGGCCGTCGAGGAAGAATGTCACCGTGACGTGGTCAACATCCTTTCGCAGGTTCAGCGGAGCCTCACGCTCCACGTAGGCCACCAGCCGGACCGTCCCGTCGGGCGCTGCCAGAGCATCCTCCACCGTAAGCACCGGCGCCCCGCACCCCGCCGCCAGCAGGCAAGCCGCCACCCCCGCCGCACTGGCACCCACGCCCAAGACCCGTTTCATCCTTCATCCTTGCTGCCGGTGTCGCCGTGGCGACCCCTCCCTCTTACATCCGAACCGCCCGCGGAATCCCCGTGCCGTCCGATTGACTCGGCGCCGTGTCCTCCCACACGCCCGGTATGGACGCGTCGCATGCCGGACACTTGCCGGGCACCTTCATCCGATTCTGTTCCACGTAAAAGCCCGTACGCCGGATGATAAGGGCATTGCACTCCGGACAGAAGGTGCTCTCCCGCTCGCCCACCGCCCCGTGAATGTTGCCCGGATAGACGAAGTGCAGCCCCGCTTCCTTGCCGACCTCATAGGCCCGCAACAAGGTGGAGACCGGCGTCGCAGGCGGGCCGACCATCTTGTAGTCCGGATGGAACGCCGTCACGTGCCACGGGATGTTCACCGAAACGCCCGCCAGAAACCTGGCGATTTCCTTGAACTCCTCGTTGCCGTCGTTGAAGCCGGGCACGATCAGCGTCACGATCTCCACCCAGAACTTCATCTCCACCAGTTTCTGAACCGTCTCCAGCACGTTCGCCAGCGTGCAACCCAGCTCCCGGTAGTGTTTGTCGTTGAAGGTCTTGAGGTCGACCTTGTACAGATCGACGTAAGGTCGCAGAAAGGCCAGCACTTCAGGCGTGCCGTTGCCGTTCGAGACGTAACCGCAGGTCAAGCCCCGCTGCCGGGCGATCTTGAAGACCTCCAAGGCCCATTCGCTGGTGATCAGCGGCTCGTTGTACGTCGAGACGACCACCGGGGCGCTGTTCTCCACCGCCAGGTCGACCAGTTGCTCCGCGGAACAGAACCGCGGCAGGCTGACCGCCTGGTCGTCGCGAAGGGCCTGCGACGTGACCCAGTTCTGGCAGTACGAGCAGTGCAGATCGCAGCCCAGCATGCCGAACGAAAGGGCCTCGCGCCCGGGAAACGCGTGATAGAACGGCTTCTTCTCGATCGGGTCGATCTGCAAGCCGGCCACGTATCCGCCGGGCACTCGCAGCTCCCCGTCGCGGTTGAACCGCACCCGGCACACCCCCGACCGCCCGGGCTTGATCAGACAGCGGTGTCCGCAGGCGAAGCACCGGATCGCGCCGTCTTCGGCCCGCACCAGATCGGGATGGGCTGGAATCGTATTGTCATCGAGCAGCGTCTTCAGCGAGATCATGGTAGTCATAGAGCACCGAAACTCTGGGAAAATGCCGACTGGATTATATCACTGATCGCCGATCGCGGTCACCAGAGCCGGGACGTGGCCGCCTGGGGCGACAAAGCGGCACGCAAAACAGCGGCCCGCGCCCTCGCGCAGCCGTTCCCACGGCGCCGCGTGGAACCCCGAAACGAGACTATTGGATATGCTGCGTCTGCCCCGCACCAAGAGAAGCAGAGATTTGAGCGATCAATCTTTGCGTATTGAGGGGTTTGGTCTGGACGCCGATCACGTTGCGCGCCGCCTTCAGTCTGGTGATGAGGACTTTGGTCGCGTGACCGGTCATGACGATGCACTTCAGAGCCGGGCGGATCCGCCCCAGTTCCTCAACCAGATCCACGCCCGATCGCCCCGGCATCATGACATCGGTGACCACAAGATCGAAAGGCTGTGTCTTGACAAGTTGCAGGGCTTCCTCCGCGTCATGGGCGATTACACCCTCGAAATGGGCCTGATGCAGGAGGCGGACGATCGCCTCACACAGCAGCATCACGTCGTCGACCACCAGGACGCGGCCGCGCGGAGGAGTAGCAATGCCTGTTTGCTCCTGGACCGAGGTCAGCTCATCAGGTGTGTTCTGCGTCATGCTCCAGTCGTCCTGGTACAAGCGTCCAACCAGCCGCAACCGTACGGGTCCGGGCTCGGTGGCGGCATCGGGAATCTGGATGTGACATCGGTCTGCGCGCCCGCCTGATAAAGAAACTTCAGAACCGTCCGGCCGATATCGTGACGTGATTCTCGGCCCTTGGCGGCAGCCCGATTGGCCGGCCATGCTCGACCGGCCTGACCCATAATCGGCAGCAGGCCGGCCCAGGCCCGGAGGGTCGACAGTCAATAGCCCAGCGGCGTTCCGGATCCGTGAAGGCGTGCACTTGCGCGCCGCTCGCGGCGCGGTGCGACACGCGGACACTGCTTTTGATCGTTGCGATGTCTCAGCGGCGACGCCAAAGCAGGAGCAATGCGCCGAGGCCCATCAGGACGCCTCCGGCAGGCTCGGGGGCCCACAGAATGCTGTCAGGAGCGGTGCCCAGGCCAAAGCCCCCGTGGGGCCTGATGTCCGCTTCGGTGAAGCCGCTCAGACCTGAAAACGTGAAAGTGGCCGAAGGCTTGACCAGCAGGTAGCCGTTCAGGTTTTGCGTGGTCACGTCGCCGGCATAGAGCGAATAGTCAAAGCCGCCCACGATGTTCCCGTTGAAGTTGTTGGGGGCCATGCTGGAATTGCCGACCGTACCGATGCCGAAGCCGAGAAACGGGTTCAACGAGCTGTCCAAGTCGCGGAATTGCCAGGTGTCGCTGCCGGGCTTCAGCGCCATCAGGTTCGCGTTGCTCATCTGGAGGACATCGGCGGACTTCTTCGACGTCAGCCAGACGTCGCCGAGGGCGCTCACATAGGTCAACGTCGGCGGATGGCCTTGAGCGTCGGCGATGTCAAAGAAGTAGCTGCTCAGGAGACCGTCAGGATGTAAAGTCTGAGGCGACGTGTTGAAGAGTTGGAGGGTGAGCAGATCGCCCGTGATGCTCAGCTCCGCCCGGCAGCTCACGGGATCACCGCTGAGAGAGGTGCCGGAGACTGTCTGGATGACCGATGCCGAAACCGGTGCGGCCGAAATAGCGAGCACAGTCAGTATAGGAATTATTGTAAGGCGCTTCATTTCCTCACCCCCTGATTTCATCGCCTGCCTGGGCGCAGCGACTGAGTACTTCCTAGGCGAGGTAGATGTTTACGCGGGTCAGTGTGGCCGGACACCAAGCGTATAATATGTAAAAGCGGCGGGCTCGTCAATTTTTTGAAACTGTTTTGCGGGGACGTCCGTGGAAGCCGAGGTCGGATATGGGGACCCATAATGCGGTCTGCATCTCGGATCAATCACTCCATGGCGTCACCTCCGATGACAGCAGCCGCGAGGAGGCCCGATGACGCCCAGCGCGGAACGGGCCGGCCCCTCAGTGAATGATCACGCACAGCGGCGGGTCTGGCACGCTCCCCCCGACGACTGGTGGTCCGGAATGGCGACAGCCGATGCGGCGGTCCGGAGCAGTTGGGCATCGCTCGCCCGGCCACCGGATGTCCGGAGCCCCACCACCCTTGCCAGATCGCATGAACTGGCGGATACTCATGAAGCCCGCGTTATCGAGGGGGCGGGGGTGGACGAGCACCAGCGGAGGACAACACTGTGCAGGTAGAGGACAAAACCATCGACTTCGATAAGGACGGGTTCATGATCGACCCGACCCTGTGGAACGACAAGGTAGCCGCCGCGATCGCCGGAGAGGAGGGTATTGCGGCCATGTCGGAGAAGCACTGGGCGGTCGTCAATTTCATCCGCAGCTACTGGAAAGAGCATGACATGGCCCCGACGGTTCGCATGCTCTGCAAGGAATCGGGGGTGAGCGTCCGCGAGGTCTACAAGCTCTTTACATCCGGCCCGGCCCGGGGGGCCTGCCGCATCGCCGGCTTACCGAAGCCGGACGGGTGCGTGTGAGATAGTTCGTGTTGCCCCTGGTCAAAGCACTCCTGGCGATCAGCATGGTGTGGGCGGCGGCGGCCTTGGCCGCGCAGGTCCTGGCTGCGCGAGGCCGTGGACGGAGGGACTACAGTCGGCCGACCGGCGATCCGCGCAGGGGCATCATCTACAATTTCACCACGGCGATGCTGCCGGGGCACAAGGAGACCATCAGGCTTCATCCGGTTGAATTCGGCATCGGACTGTTGATGCACCTCGGCGTGATCTGTTCGCTGCTGGCCGCAATAGTGCTGCTGGTTCACGGCGACAGCGGCATTCGATTCGCATCTGTGATCCGCCCACTCGCGGCCGCGGCACTTGTCTCGGGAGCCGTTCTCTCCATTCGCCGCGCCGTTTCCGCGAAGTTGCGGGCTCTCAGCGTTCCCGATGACTACGTGGCCAGCCTCGCCACCTGCGGCCTGCTGGCCATGGCGGCCTTCCTTCAGCTTGACGCCCGTGGACAGATGCTCTTCATGCTCTACACGGCCCTGCTCTTCGTATACATGCCGCTGGGAAAGTTGCGGCACGTCGTGTTCTTCTTTGTGGCCAGGGGGGATTACGGCCGCCGTCTGGGCTATCGCGGCGTTTACCCGCCCGCCGCCGCGGGAATGGAGTAGCCGATGTCGGCCGGCAAAGACATGGACGCCGCAAAGATGACGGAGGTCGCGCGGGCAGTGCTGGCCGGGTCGGCGCCCGGCCTGGCCGCCTACCACCTGAACGCCTGCGTGAAGTGCGGCCTGTGCGCGGAAACCTGCCACATCTACAAGGCCCAGCCCGAGCCGGCCAACGTGCCTGGCGCAAAAGCGGCGAAAGTCATCAGCCACTACCTGCGGTACCACTCGTTTCTCGGCAGGCACGTCCCTTGGCTGGTTGGGGCCAAGGCCCTGACGCCGGCGGCCCTGGACCAGCTGGTCGACGCCGTCTTCGGCCGTTGCACGGGTTGCGGGCGATGCGGGGTGCACTGCTCCATCGGCCTGGACGTGGCGGCGATTATTCGACTGGGACGCAAGATTCTCGCCTCCGTCGGCAAGGTGCCGGAAGGCCTTCAGCGGACGGTCGACAATCAGATCGAAACCGGCAACCAGATGGCCATCCCGAGAGAGGAGCTGATCTCCACCGCGGAGTGGCTGTCCGATGACTTGAAGATTGAACGCGGCGACGACAGCGTTCGGGTCCGCGTCGACGAACCCGGCAGCCGCATCCTCTATCTCGTCAATCCCCGCGAGGTGAAATTCTTCCCGCTCTCGCTGATGGCCGCGGCGGGCGTCTTCCACGCGGCGGGCGAGAGCTGGACGCTGTCGAGCAAGTTCTACGACGTAACCAACTACGGCTTCTTCGCCGGCGACGATCCCGCGGCGAAGGAGCTGACCGAGCGAGTGTTGGAGGAGGCCCGCGTACTGGGGGTGCAGGAGATCGTGCTTTCCGAGTGCGGGCACGGATTCCGCTCGTTTCGCTGGGAGGGTCCGAACTGGATGGGGCAGGAATACCCCATCCCCATGCGGAGCGTGCTGGAGTTGCTGGAGGAATACATCGAGAGCGGGCGGATCACCGTCCATCCGGAGAAGAATCCGGAACGCGTCACCTTGCACGATCCGTGCAATCTCGTGCGTTGGGGCGGCGTGAGCGAGCCGCAGCGGCGGATTCTGCGGCGCGTGGTCAAGGATTTCGTGGAGATGACGCCGAACCGCCAGAACAACTACTGCTGCGGCGGGGGCGGGGGAATGCTCTCCATGAGCGAGTACGGCGACCGACGCGTCGCTTCCGGCAGAATCAAGGCCGACCAGATCCGCGCCACCGGCGCGAAGATCGTCGCCACGCCCTGCCACAATTGCGCCGACCAGTTGCTGGAGATATCGAAGCACTACAAGCTCGGGACGGAGATCAAGGCCGTCGTGGAGATGGTCTATTCGGCGCTGGCGTGATCATGCGTGCTTGGAGCCGGCGATCGCACACCGGTCCGCAGCCACTTCGCCGACCGCCCGGATCGCGGCCTCGATGTCGCTCTTGGTGGTGAACGGTCCGGCGGAGAATCGGACCGTGCCGCGCGGGGCGGTGCCCATGTGCTGATGGATCAGCGGGGCGCATTGCAGGCCGGTGCGAGTCTGAATGCCGTACTCCACGTCGAGGATGGTGCCCACATCGGATGGATCGTAGTTCTCGACCGTAATCGACATGGTGGCCACGCGCCGCTTGAGATCCCTGGTTCCGCAGATCTTGACGCCCTCGATCTCCGAGAGCCCTTCCTGGAGCATGGTCAGCAGGCCCATCTCGTGCCGATAGATGTTGTCCAGACCCTTTCGCTCGATCCAATCGAGGCCGGCTGACAGGCCAGCGATGCCGGCCAGATTCTGAGTGCCCGCTTCCAGGCGGTAGGGATACTCCTTCAGGTGATAAGGCTCGGCGCTGCGGACCCCGGTGCCGCCGAAAACCGTCGGGCGAATCTCGGCATCGTCCGCGACACATATGCCTCCTGTGCCGGTCGGGGCCAGCATACCCTTGTGGCCCGTGAACGCCAGGACGCTGATGTTGCACTCCGCCATGTCGATCGGAAGAACCCCGGCGGTCTGGGCGGAGTCGACCGCCAGCGGGACGCCGGCGGCGCGGCAGACCGCGCCGATCGCCTTCAGGTCCTGCACCACGCCGGTGACATTAGAGGCGTGATTGACGATGACGAGCTTGGTGTTCTTCTTGATGGCCTTGCGTATGTCCTCGGGATCCAGGTAGCCCTCGCCATCCGGCGCGACGAAGGTGGCTTCGGCCCCCTCCAAGGTCCGGTGATTGACCGGCCGGATGACCGAGTTGTGTTCGACCTTGGTCGTGACGATGTGATCGCCGGGGCCGGTCGTGCCATTGATGATCATGTTCAGGCTCATCGTGGCGTTCAGCGTGAACACCAGCCGGTTGGGATCCTTGCGCCGGCCGGCGCCGACCAGGCTCCGATTGAAGAAGGCCGACAGCCGCCTGCGGGTCGACAGAATCATCTCCTCGGCACTGAGGCTGAGGTCGCACCCCGTCCGGCCGGGGTTCACGCCGTATCGGCTGTAAAACTCACGAACCGCGTCATGAACCTCCTCCGGTTTGGGGAAGCTTGTGGCGGCATTATCGAGGTAGATGATTCGATCCATGTCGGGTTCTCTCTCAGTTGACGGCAGACCCCATTTCGTGCTACCGGGGTCGCCGACACAAAACACTTTAACACAACGCCGGGGCACAGTGCCAGAGGTGTTTCAGCTCGAATCGGCCGACGGGCCGAACTG
>DATKKX010000472.1:0-29667 GCA_035542775.1 Phycisphaerae bacterium
TCGATCTCCCGGAGATCGTCAAGCGTAAGCTGGATGGCAGCCGCGCCGACGTTCTCGTCCAACCGATCCCGCTTCGTGGTACCGGGGATCGGCACAATCCACGGCTTCTGCGCCAGCAACCAGGCCAGCGCGATCTGGGCGCGCGTCGCCTTCTTCCTGGCCGCGAGGGCTCCTAGCAGGTCTACCAACGCCTGGTTGGCCTTGCGGGCCTCGGGCGTGAAGCGCGGGAGCAGGTTGCGGAAGTCGGAGCTATCAAACGTCGTGCTCTCGCCGATCTTACCCGTGAGGAAGCCCCTGCCCAGCGGGCTGTAGGGAACGAAGCCGATGCCCAGCTCCTCGAGCGTCGGCATCACTTCCTTCTCCGGGGTCCTCGTCCACAGCGAGTACTCGCTCTGGAGGGCGGCGACCGGCTGAACCGCGTGGGCGCGGCGGATGGTCTGTGGCGCCGCCTCGGACATGCCGAAGTGCTTGACCTTTCCCTGCCGGATCAGGTCCTTGACCGTGCCCGCCACATCCTCGATGGGCACGGCGGTGTCCACGCGGTGCTGGTAGAGCAGATCGATGACGTCCACGCGCAGCCGCTTGAGCGAACCTTCCACGGCCCGCCGGATGTGCTCCGGCCGGCTGTCCAGCCCGGGCGCTCCCGTCACGCCCCGCGGGTCGCGGCTGGGGCTGAGATCGAAGCCGAACTTGGTGGCAATGATCACGCGGCCCTTGAACGGCTCGAGGGCCTCGCCGACGAGCTCCTCGTTGATGTACGGGCCGTAGACCTCCGCGGTGTCGAAGAAGGTGACGCCGCGATCGACCGCCGCGTGGAGGAGCTTGATCATCTCCTGCCTGTCCTTGGGCGGGCCGTACGAAAAGCTCATGCCCATGCAGCCGAGGCCGATGGCGGAGACTTCCAGGTTGCTTTTGCCGAGTTTGCGATTTTGCATGGGTGCTCCTCCGAGACGGCCGCGCCGGTTGCGCAGATTGTAGGGAGGCGAACGCGCCTGCGAAAGAAACGATCGCACACGGCGTCCGTTGTTTCATCGTTCGCCCTTGAGAGGGGTGCCTTCGATCGGGCGGGCGCGTGGCAGCAGGCGGGATCTGTCGCCCCATTCGGGGCTGAGAGGAACGCGGAACGGACGTCGACCCAGGGCTCACGCCACCGGGCTATTGACTGTCGGCCCTCCGGGCCTCAAGGGGCGGCCGCGCGAGGACGCGGGCCGCCACGGTCATGCGGGGCCGGAACCCAGGGCTTATTCCGGCGGCCAGGGACTCGGCGATTGACTGGCGGCCTTACAGGCCAAGGAACAAGCGGGCGGGCGGAACCCGCCCCTCGGTGCTCAGATCGCGAATCCGAACCCCCTGCAACCTGCCCGCACGACCCATGTAGAACTGATTAAAGGGACAGCCCGCCCACAGGTGGACCGGTAGCCGTGCAGGCGGCGCGACCCACTCGGCGGCCACTGATAAGCCGACCGCGCCTGGACGGGTGCGGACAGGAAGGGCGATGGAATCGTGAGGATCACGGTCCTTATTGTCTTCTCGGCGATCCTGCTGGCCCCCGCCGCCCTGCGCGGCGAGGACTCTTGGCTCATCGCCGACAATCATGCCCTCAATAACGGCGAGCCGCTCTGGCTGTCCTTCGTCACCGGCCAGGTCTTCCCCTTCGGCGACGCCCCCAGCCGTCCTGCGGACGTCGACAATTTCGTCGACTGGTGCGGCGATGAAATTCGCCAGGTCATCGGCTACGCCAGGCAGGATCGCGGACTCTCCATCCGCCAGCCGGTCACCGGCACGGGCATTCACGTCATCGGCTGCACCTTGAAGCGGCAAATCGTGCAAATACCGGCGGAGGAGTTCGTGGACTATCTCCGCCGAGAGCACGCCGACAAGGCCCTGGCTGTTCTGGAGCAACGGCCCGACTCCGATGCCGCCGTCTGCGAGGCCTACACCAAGTTCGCCAAGACGATCGTCGAAGTCGATCCGGCAAGGCCGGGCGACGGTGGCTACCGGATCCCGCTCGGTCACCGCCTGGAGATCATCCCGCTGTCCAACCCCTGCCACTGGCGCGACGGCTCCACCGTCGAGGTCCAGGTGAGGCTGGATGGCTACTGCTGGCCGGATGTCGCCGTCTCCGCGGGGCACGAGGTCGCCGATGACGAAGTCTACGCGGTCCAAACGATGACGGACGCCAAGGGCGTCGCCACGATTCCCCTGAGCCGGCCGGGGCACTGGTTCATCAGGGCCCATGTGATCCGCCCGACGGACGGGATCGGCCGCGCCCAATGGGAGAGTTTCTGGGCCAGCCTGACGTTTCAGGTCGCCGGCCCGACCGACATGAGCGAGATCCTGCGGACTGCCCGGGCAATCGACCACGTGGTCGGGCCGTGGCTGGTTGCCGGATATAAGGTGGCACACCGAGCGCTGGATGAGGTTGCTCGTGACGTGCTGGCGATGACCCGCCCTGCCTCCGGGCGAAGGTCCCCCGTCGCCGCTCTTTCCCCTGCCTCCGGCCTCAACTCTCGAACGGCCGGTCACCCTCAGCCTCTTTCCTCACCGCGCTTGACTGTCCCGCCCGCCCCGCCGCCTCCCCTGGCTTCCCGATGACCCCTCTCCCACGGAAAGCCCCAAACAAAACCGGGACTGGCTCCCGGCGGCGGGCGGGCAGTGCGCCGCAAAATAACCGCCCTGGGTGCCAGTCCCGGTTTTGTCGAACACAAGACGCCTGAGATCAAGGCGGCGACCTGGAATGCGGTACCGCGGTTGTCATCGCGGGGTTTCTTTCGGTCTGGTCGGTCAACCGCAACTCCATGGCCGGAATGCCGGTCGCGACATTGGACCGCAGAGCGTCGACCGGCGCCGCCTGCGATCCTGTGAGTGCCGGGACTCGCCCCCACGAAGCATCTCCATGGAGGACTGCGTCCCGGGCTTCAAGTTGCGGCAGGGCGTCATCCTCCGTGACGACGCTTTGCCGCTCGGCCGCTTGTAGAGTTCTCTGAATCGCGCTCTCGTCCGCCGTCTCGTCCGGCGGTGGCGCCGAGTTCCAGGACAAGGCCGCAAACGCTCCGCCTGCCGCGACCGCCGCTCCAAGGCGGGCCAGCACTTTGGCGCGCTGCCAGCGGATATCCGGGTGTTGGTGCGATGTCATGGCACACCTCTGCGCGCTCGCATCAGAACGACCACCCCCGAACGCAAAAAATGATCGGCGATTCCCGCCTGTTGCCCGGAACGCGAGTGACCCAAAAACCAGCTTTTCTCTAAAGTTTTTGCA
Organism: Phycisphaerae bacterium; assembly: GCA_035542775.1. Classification (GTDB taxonomy): domain Bacteria; phylum Planctomycetota; class Phycisphaerae; order UBA1845; family UTPLA1; genus DATKKX01. The sequence goes on from DATKKX010000472.1 coordinate 3,260, forward strand.
AGGCCGCGGGGCGAGGTTGATACGCGGGCCTCGAGGGCGAAGCCGCTATCAGCATCGAAAAGAGGGGGCCTTCCGTATCAGCCTTGCCAGACGCGGAGAAGCTGACCTAAAGACATCAACGGCCCGAGGAAGGTGTGATGATCCCGGTGAGCCGCGCAGTACCCGATGGAGACTTCCTGTTTTCCGTCCGCCGGCTCCTTGAACACCACTTCGCCCTCGTGCTGGTGTTCCTCCAGCATGGCCATGATCTGGTAACGGCTCTTGCCCTCCTCGGGCTTGAAAATGACGTGCAGTGTCTCAAAGCGACAGGGGCCGCTGGCGAACCTTTCCACGACCCGCGCAACCGAGAGGGTGGCCACAATCAGCAGCGTAAAGAAGGCCCCCGCGGCCACGTAGCCTGCGCCCAGGACTACGCCGACGGCAGCGGTCGCCCAGATCCCGGCCGCGGTGGTCAGCCCGATCAGCAGACCGCCTTCATGAATGATGGCGCCGGCGCCGAGGAAACCGATGCCGGAGACGATCTGGGCCGCGATCCTGGTGCGATCGCCGGGTGCGCTGCTGACCATAAGGATGGAGGCCTGCGTGAAGATCGCCGAGCCCAGGCAGATCAAAATGACAGTCCGCATCCCCGCCGGCTTCTTGGCCCGCTCCCGGTCCCAGCCGATCAGTCCACCGCACAGGACCGACGCGATCGTGACCACCACGCCTGTCCAATACTGCGGCACCAGTCGGTGAATGTCGCCTGCCCAGACCCAAAAACCCTGATCCATGGTCCCGTCCCGAACCACCTGGCAAGGCTGCCGCGCTCTTCCGACAAGAACGGCACGCCGGCCGCAATCTCTTTCGTCGGCAGAGAAGCCTCAAAAGCTGAACGGAAGCCCGACCGCGAATCGCGCCCTGCACGGCCTCGCACGACTTGCCCTCGGCTGCACGCCACATTCTAATGCCTGCCCTGGTATTTTATGGCCTGGCGGTGGCCGCCGCAGGGTCGGAGGTCAAGGAGTTCAAGGAGACATAAGTTGGACATTTCCAAGCTCGAGAAAAAGATACGCGACAAGCGGGCCCTCGTCGGCGTGTTGGGTATGGGTTACGTCGGACTGCCGCTGGTGCAGACCTTCGGCAAGGCCGGCTTTCCCACGCTTGGTTTCGATATCGACCGGCACAAGGTCCGCTCGCTGAACGCCGGCAAGAGCTACATCAAGCACATCGCCGACTCGACCATCCGCGACCTGCTCGCCACCAGGCGATTCACCGCCACCTCCGACCCGCGCGAATTGCGGAAGGGCGACGCCCTGCTGATCTGCGTTCCCACTCCGCTGACCAAGACGCGGGATCCCGACATGTCCTACGTCGAATCGACCACCCAGACCATCGCCGACCATCTCCGCGCCGGGCAGCTCGTCGTTCTCGAATCAACGACCTATCCCGGCACCACGCGCGACCTGTGCCGGCCGATCCTGGAGAAGACCAGCGGTCTCAAGGCGGAGCGGGATTTCTTCCTGGCCTTCAGCCCGGAGCGCGAGGACCCCGGCCGCAAGGACTTCGGCACCGCCACCATCCCCAAGGTGGTCGGCGGTCTGGGGCCCAAGAGCAAGCGGCTCGCCGTGGCCTTGTATTCCGGCGCGATTCAAACCGTCGTCCCGGTGGCGAACTGCGAGATCGCCGAGTCAGCGAAGATTCTGGAGAACGTCTACCGCTGCGTGAATATCGCTCTGGTGAATGAGCTGAAGATGCTCTTCGACAAGATGGGGATTGACGTCTGGGAAGTCATCCGCGCCGCCAGCAGCAAGCCGTTCGGGTTCTCGCCCTTCTATCCCGGCCCCGGCTTGGGCGGGCACTGCATCCCCATCGACCCGTTCTACCTGACCTGGAAGGCCCGGCAGTACAACGAATCAACCCGCTTCATCGAGTTGGCCGGTGAGATCAACAGCGGCATGCCTGAGTACGTGATCAACCGCCTCGTGGAAGCGCTGAACGAGCGGATGAAGCCGCTCCGCGGATCGAAAGTGCTGGTGCTCGGATTGTCGTACAAGAAAGACATCGACGACCTGCGCGAAAGCCCCAGCCTCGAGTTGATCGAGCTGCTCCGCAAGCACGGCGCCAAGGTCGACTACAATGACCCGTTGACGCCCAGGACTCCGAAGACCCGCGAGCATGACCTGCGGATGAAATCGGTGCCGCTCACGCCCGCGAACCTGGGCCGCTATGACGCGGTCGTGATCGCCACGGACCATACCAGCTATGACTACAAGGCCATCGTGAAGCACAGCAAGCTGGTCGTTGACTCGCGAAACGCCACCGCCAACGTGCGTTCGGGCAGGAATAAGATCGTCAAGGCATAGGCGGAGTACCGTGGTTTGTCCTGGCGCGCGAGGGCCGCGAGGGGTAGGTCCGCCGCCGGCAGGCAAGCCCTGCGTCCCCGGGGGGCTCTTTATTTCCGCCGGCAGAGCGGATGACGCCCGCCAGGAGCGAGCGCGGCGAAGCGTTCCGGCGGCGCAGCCAGGAGTGTTCTCTTGTCTCTCCTCCAAGTCTCCAACCTGCACAAGAGCTACAACCACCTGCACGCCGTGGCCGGCGTCAGCTTCTCCATCGAGTCGGGAGAGATCTTCGGCTTGCTCGGCCCCAACGGCGCCGGAAAGAGCACCACCATCAACATCATCGCCGCTCTCATCAGGCCCGATAGCGGCAGCGTCGCCATCGACGGCACAGCCTGCTGCACCTCGGCCGCTTACAAGCGCCGGCTGGGCTATGTCCCCCAGGAAGTCAGCCTGGCGGACAAGCTCACCGCCCGCGAAAACCTCCGCCTGATCGGGCAGTTGTACGATCTGCGGGGAAGCCCGCTGAAAGAGCGGGTGGAACGCACTCTGCGCGCCGTGGGCCTGGCTGAGCGGGCCGATGATCTCGTTTCCACCTTCTCCGGCGGGATGAAACGGCGCCTGAACATCGCCGGCGCCCTCTTGCACGAGCCCGAGCTGCTGCTGCTCGACGAACCCACCGCCGGCGTCGATCCCCAGGCCCGGGCCTACATCTTTGAGATCATTGAGCACCTGGCGACCGAAGGCCGGGCCGTGCTCTACACCACCCATTACATGGAAGAGGCCCAGCGACTCTGCCGCCGGACCGCCATTATCGACCACGGTAAAATTCTCGCCGCCGGGACGCTGGCGGAACTCACTCAGGCCAACTGCGCCAAGCGGGATCTGGTCATTCAGGCGGACTCGCTCACCAGCGACAAGATCGGCAAGTTGGCCCAATCTCTCGGCGACGTCTCCTGGACGCTGGAGGAAAACGTCGCCCACCTGAACGTCGCGTGCATGGATGTTTCATTGGTCCGGGTTTTGCACGCTGCTGACGAAATCGGCATCAGACCGACGGGCATCAGCATCAGCGAACCGACCTTGGAAACGGTCTTTCTCGAGCTGACCGGAAGGGCCCTGCGGGAGTAAACGCCCGTGCGATCGATGCGAATCATCCTGGTGCTGGCCGGCAGGCAGTTGCGCATCCTGGCCCGGATGCCGGCGATCCTGCTGGTGATCTTCCTGCCCGGCATCGTGATGTATTCGGTCTTCACCAAGATCTTCGAAGGCCCGGCCGGTGTCGGAAGACCGTTCCGCACCGCCGTCATCGACCTCGACAACACCCCGCAATCGCGCGAGCTGATCGATTCGCTGAAAAAATGCAACGTCACCGCGATCCGAACAGAGAACGAGGCGCCTGACGGCAAGCCGCTGACCGTGGAATCGGCCACGCACCAGATTCGCAAGGAAGGCAAGTACCGCGTCGCCGTCGTCATTCCCAACGGTTTTTCTGAGGCCCCCAGCACGCTGAACGGCAGGCTCCACAAAGGCGTCCGGCTCATCTACGACGAGACCCAGCCCATGGAGGCCGAGGCCGTCACCGGTTTGCTGCAGCTGGCGACCGGAAGGCTGCTCTTTGAGAAAACTTTCAAGATCCTCGGAAATGAGGCTTCCCAGGAGAAAAACGAGGACGCCGACGGGCCGGTCCGGCTGCTCGACGTCGAGAAAGCCGGCATCGCCATCGAACGTATGCAGATCGCCTCCAAGCACACCTTTCTCGCTGGCGTGGTGCCCCTGTTCCTTCTGTTCGCCTCTATGGGAGCGGCACGAGGTATGCTCGAAGAACTGCACGGCGGCGGCATCCGCCGGCTTCTCGCCGCCCCGATCTCCCCGGCACACGTCCTTCTCGGCCAGCAGCTTTACGCCTTCGTCCTGGCGATGCTCCAATGCACGGTGATGTACGTGTACGCCTGGCTCGTGTTCGGCGTTGCCATCTGGGCCATCGCCGGCGGCCTGCTTACCCTCACCGTCGCCACCTGTCTGGCCAGCACCGGCTTCGGCATGTTGCTCGCCTCGTTCTGCCGGACTGGCGAGCAGCTCGACGCCATCGGCACCACCGTCATCCTGGCCATGAGCGCCGTCGGCGGCAGCATGGTCCCACGCTTCATCATGCCCGCATTCATGGTCAAGCTGGGCCTGTTCACTATCAACGGCTGGTCTTACGACGGCTTCATCGCCCTGATTCGCAACGAAGGCTTCGCCGGAATCGCTCCTTCCTGCCTGGTTCTATTGGGCGTCGCCGCCGCATGCGCAACTATCGGCAGCCTTCTGCTGGCGCGTCGCTTTCGCATGGGACCGGGCGCCTGAGGTCAGTCAACGAATGGCCTGAATGATCAATTCCATCGGTGGTAGCGCGATTTCGATGCCTCGCCCTCCCACCAGGCTGCGTAGCGCATATTCTGCCCGTTTTTCAGCATCCCGCGTCTCATCCTGGAGCCGGACCGGGAGTTGGCGGCAGCACATTGAATTCCCGTGGTGCCGACATATAATCTGGGACCGAAGGACCGTTACCCGGTAGCCGGCCGCGTGTCGCAAGCACCTCCGTTTGGCAAGTCGGGTTGAACCCCTCCGTATTCCGCCGGGTGAGTGAATGATGAACATATTGCTCGTATCGCCTGCCGTTCCAGATACTTTCTGGAGCTTCAAGCACGCCATCCCTTTTATTTCCAAGAAGGCGGCATATCCTCCGCTCGGCCTGCTCACTGTGGCGGCCATGCTTCCGAGGGGCTGGAATCTGAAGCTCGTCGATATGAATGTCTCCCGGTTGACGGACGAGGACATCGATTGGGCTGACTACGTTTTTCTCTCCGCCATGATCGTACAGGCCGATTCGTGTCGGCAGGTCATCAGCCGCTGCGACACCAGGCAAAAGACCGTGATCGCCGGCGGGCCGCTCTTCAGCACGGGGCACGACGGGTTCCCGCAAGTCAAGCACTTCGTCGTGGGCGAAGCCGAGGACATCATGCCCCAGTTGGTGGCGGACCTTTCATCGGGTCATTTGAAACCGATCTACGAACGCCAGGCCAAGCCCGACCTTGCCAAGACACCGGTGCCGCGCTGGGACCTGATCAACTTCAAAGACTACGCCACCATGCCGGTGCAGCTCTCGCGAGGCTGCCCTTTCAACTGCGAATTCTGCGACATCATCGTCATGTACGGCCGTCAGCCGCGGGTCAAGACGCCGACGCAAATGATCGCCGAATTGGATTCCCTGCTCGATGCCGGTTGGAAGGGGCCCATCTTTATCGTCGACGACAATTTCATCGGCAACAAGGTCAAGGTCCGGGAGCTGCTTCACGAGCTCATCGCCTGGAGAGCGCGCCGCTCAGTGGCCGCCGCGTTCACGACCGAAGCGTCGCTCAACATTGTCGATATCCCCGGCCTGTTGGACCTCATGGTGCAGGCCGGCTTCAAGAAGGTCTTCGTCGGTATCGAGACCGCCGACGAGGATAGCCTTTATGAGTGCGCCAAAGTGCAGAACACACGGCGGGACATCGCCGCGGCGGTGCGGACCATCCAGAACTCCGGCATCGAGGTCATGGGCGGCTTCATCGTCGGCTTCGACAACGACAAGCACACCATCTTCGAGCAGCAGCGCCGCTTCATCCAGGAGACCGGCGTGGTCACGGCGATGGTCGGTTTGCTGACCGCCCTTCCCAAGACGCGGCTGTTTCAGCGGCTGAAGGAAGAAGGGCGCATCCTCCATGAAAGCACCGGCAACAACATCGACGCCGTCCTGAACTTTATCCCGAAACTGGACCGCGATGTGTTGATCGAGGGCTACCGCTCGCTGGTGAAGCACCTGTATACGCCGCGGGTCTACTACCGCCGGGCCCTGACCTTCCTCCGCGAGTACCGGCCGCAAGGACCGCGAGTGCCGGTGACGTGGACCGACCTGAAGGCGTTCATACGCTCGTTGTGGGTGCTGGGCGTGCGAACGCGGGGCAGAAGAGAGTACTGGAAGTACCTCACCAAATCGCTGCTGCTGCATCCGCGGGCCTTCGGAGAGGCGGTCAGCATCGCCATCCTCGGCCATCACTTCCGGCAGGTGGCGACCAATCTCTAAGGCGAAGCGGGTTTGGTCTGCCCGCGGCCTTCCAGGGAACCTCCGCCTGAACTGATCGCTGTTCGTGGGACGCCGACCATCGCGGGATTCGGACGCCCCCGGCCATCCCCCTTTCTCCGCCGGGCGACCTGGACGCTCATTCCGGTCCGGATCGCGTCGTGGTCCCGGGTGTGTTCCGGTCGTACGCCGCTGTTGGCCAGAAATCCCCGGGCTGGTGAATCTCCGGGAGCTTGTCGATGTGCCGCAGGCCCGCGGCGCTCTGAAATCCGATCTTCGCGTCCACCAGCCGCTTGATCCCCAGGCTCTCTGGCGACCACGGATAAAGCGTGAACTGCAAGACCGAGCAGATGGTCAACACCGCTGCCAGCCGCGTCGCCGCCCGGCTCCGACACCGGCTCTGCAATGCAAGCCCGATGGCGCAATAGCCTGCCGGCAACAGCAGCATGAAGTAACCCTGGACCACGTGCATCAGCAGCAGAAAAGCCGTCCACGGCAGCGCCCACAACAAGAGCAGAAGCCGGATACCGCCTCCTTCGGACCGCCCCCGCGCGATGCTCCAAATCGCCCAGGGCAGAAGCACCGCCGCCACGCCGAAATCCCAGCCCAGATTGACGGCGATCTTGGACGCATTGCGCAGCAGCCCATCGATCAACCCCAACCGAAAGACGCTGGTGCCTGAAACCACGTCGAGCGTGTGCGAGAGATCGGGATGGAGTTGAGCCGGGTCGGTTCGTGCGTAGAGGCGAGCCGTCACCCCGACAAGAGCGATGCATCCCGCCGCGGTGATCAGCAAGGCGATCCATCCCCCCCGGCGCAGGTGCCGAAACCCGACGTACGCGACCATCGGTCCGAGGCCGATCAGCAGGTCCGCCCGCAGAAAGCTCCCCACCACCAGCACGACCGCTGCACCGTACATCCCCGCCCGCCGCCCTTCGACCGTAGCTCGATAACACAGCCCGATCACCAACAGTCCGGACACGCACGCCGACAGGTAGCTCAGGGCGGTCGTGGATTGGAACCAGACCAGGGGATTGAACCCGAACGCCATCGCCAGCAACCATGCCAGGCCGTCCTCGACGAGCCAGCGTACCCCCACGTAGAACAGAAGCGGCGCCGCCAGCGACGCCAGCAGCGACCACACCTGAAAGGAGCGATACGGCTCGCACCCAAGCTCGTTGAGCAGCGTTCCCATCGCCACCCACAACGGATAACCGGGGTGATGCACCGGGTATTGGGCGGGAAAGCCCAGCCCGTTCATGAAATACACCTCGTCGATGTTGGCCGGCGTGGGATGATTCAGCAGAGGAAGCCGGGCGGCAAGAAGCAAGAGCAGCAAGCCGACGGCCCGGTGGATCGGCAGTGGCCCGCGAGGCCTGTGACATGGCGACGGCCCGGTTGTTTCCACCGGCAGCATGGTTCGGATACTACGTCCGTGGTGATCGTTCCGCAAAACGCTGGGGGGCCACTCTCCCCGCTCTCGCCTCGGCAGGCCAGGACTCCCACAAAGCCGGCCCGCGCTACTCAACCGACGCCAGACCGACGTGCCTCCCATCAAGCAGGGTCTCAGCCACCGCGGGGGCGACCAACTCGGCCAGGAGCCGACAGCCTTCCTGTGAGAAATGGCAGGAGTCGACGAACAGCTCCTCGCGCCCGGTCAATTCCCCGGCGGCATCGATGCAGACCGCCCCGGTCTCCGCCGCTGCTTCCCGCATCATCTGATTGTGGATCTCGGCCAGTCGCGCGGCCGCGTACGCCGAACCCTGCCCGTTCTGCATCACGTCATAGTACTCGAGCGTGCGCTCGTCGGCATCGGACCTGTACGGCATGGCGAAGGTAACCAGCACCGGCGTCGCGGAGAGCGAGCGGCACGCCCTGATGAACCTCAGCAGCTCCTTCTTATACTCTTCGCCGGAATAGGATCGGAGAGCGCGGAGTGATTCCAGCCGGACATAGCAGCGGTCTATCCAGGAGGCGATGCCGCTGTTTCGGGCCACCGTTCTCTTGGGCAAAGGCCTGGGCATGTAGTTGATGGCTTCATAGAACACAATGGCGGCCGGCGAGAGTTGCTTGTTGGCAAGCATGAGTTGCCGGCATGCCTTGACGTCGAAGCCGGGCATGGCCGCATTGACCACCCGAACATCGGCCAGCAGCGGGTTCGTGCCGACCAGAACGTCCTCCAGCATGTCGGGGTAGGGTCTGTCCGCCGAATCGATGGTCATCCCGAACGCCACCGAGCCCCCGGTACACATCACGATCGGAGAGCCCGGACCGATCGCGCGGGTGCTATGGCGCCGAAAGCCCTGCGGGCCGACAATGAAGTCTGAATCCAGCATCTTGCAGCGAAAACCGGCGGTGTAAGGCCCCGGACTTGAGTCGGTCTTCTTGTGGAAGAAGATGTTGTCCCGGCAGTTGTCGTCGCGCAGCCATCCGTGAACGTAGACCCGATAGCGCCGGTCGGCCGCCACCTGCCCCTCAAACACGACCTCGTCCCGATAGGAGAGCCACGCATCCGCCCCGACCGCGACTGCCAGCACGGTCGACACCAGCGTGAGGATGGCCGCCGGCCGGCTCCGCGTGCGCAGCCATGCGAGAAGCGATGCGACGCACATGCTGAGAGCCAGACCTTCGGCGATCGCGGCATAGACCAGGAACGGAAACGGCCTGTGAGGGACGTACAATTCGCCGCGGGGGCGCAACGCCAGCCAGATGATCATCACGACCGCCACCTGCATCCACGCCGCGGCCAGGCGGCAGGGAACCTGTTTGCTGCTCGGGGCGGTCGCGAGCGGCGAAATGGACATGGCTGGAGATCCCCTTGAAAGCACGGCCTACCACCTGCGCCAGAACATGGCCGGGATGGCCACGGAGATTGTCTTGAGCCGGCCGAAGAAGTGCTCATAGGGATGCCGCAGGCACTTCAATGCGTACTGCGGCGAGAGGTAGAAGGATCGATACGCCTGCTTGGCCATGCGGCGGATGTCCTCGTTGCGGAAGTCGGGGTAATCCGGCTCGCCGGCCGGCGTGAGCCAGCCGTTCTCCTTCAGCACGCGGTGAAACGGCGTCCCCTCCAGCACGTTCGCCAGTTGGAACTGCGCCGTGTGCGGGTTGAGCCGCTTGGCCCATCGGATGGTCTTCATCGCCGTCTCTCGCGTCTCGCCGATGAAGCCGATGATGAAGTCCCCGTGGATCCTCAGACCAGCCCGCTTCGCGTTCCAGGTGAATTCCTCCATCTTCGCCTGCGACACGCCCTTGCGGATATTGTTGAGAATCTTGGGGTCAGCCGATTCGTACCCCACGTGCAGAACGCGGCAGCCGGCCTGCCTCATCACGCGCATGGTTTCATAACTCAGATTGCTGCGGGCATAGCATGACCAGGGCAGCTTGAGCTTGTGCTTGATCTTCCTCGCCGACAACTCCAGGGCCCGGTCGTCGGTCAACATGTCGTCCTGGATCATGACCGAACGAACTTCCGGCAGGTCCCGCTCGATGTAAGCGAATTCCTCGACCACGTTGTCGACGCTGCGCACGTTGTAGGTGAACCCCTTGATGAACGTGTGCACCCACAGGCAGAACGTGCACTGGCCCCAGTTGCACCCGCGGCCGGTCATGAGGTCCATGAACGGATAAAATTCCGAAATCGTCTTGTAGTCGCGGATGTTGACGTGCTCTTTGAAGAATCGCGCCACGAAGGGAATGGCGTCGAGCTGCTCCGTGGCGAGGTACGGCCGCTGCTCATTCCTCACGATCCGGTCGCCGTCGCGGTAGAGCAGGTTCCTTATCTCGGCCGGGGCCTTGCCCTCGGCCAGCTCTGCCAGCGGGTGCTCGAATTCGCTGACCACTCCGTATTGCACGGTGGTCGCCAGCCGAAGCGTCTCCTCCGGGCTTGCCGAGTAGTAGGGCCCGACCAACACCGTGATGCAGCCGAGCTTTTCGGTGAGCCGGTCGGCAAACTCGACGTCGTTCCGCCTGCTCTGCTGGCCCGGATAGTTGACCAGCATGTCCGGCCGCCAGTCGAGCACGAGCTTCTCCGTCTGGTCATGGTCCAGGTGACGGGACGGAGCATCAACCAGCAGCACTTCGTGGCCCCGGTGCTCCAGCCACGCCCCCGCGTAGCCCAGCCACAGCGGATACCATTGCGTCGCCGACAGCGACACGAAGTCGCATCGCGCGTTCCGCATGTAGTCTTTCTTGTAAGGAGGCGACAACAAGGCGATGCGCATCTGCACGGCTCCAGGTGGTCAAGGTCTTCGGCGTGCCGCCTCAGGGTCAGCCGGCTCGCCGCCGGGAACTAGGCACAGCCCGCCACTTCCGCCGCGGCCGGGGAGGGTGCCTGCGGCGCCGGCGGCGGCGAGCCCAGGCGGGAGAACGAGCTGGTCTGCCGGAAGAACGGATAGCTCAAGGCGGCGGCGAACAGCACGAACAGCGTTTCAAAGAACACCAGGCTGAGCTTGATAATGCCGAACCTTGCCGACGTCCCCTTGGGCACGCCCACGGATTGGAATGCCTGGCTGGTGATGACGATGGTGATGGCCAGACAGGCGGCTGCGACGATGGGCAAATCGAGGCGGCCCAGCGTCAGCAGCGTGAGCGCGATCAATCCCCACAGAGCCATCGCCCAAGGCAGCAGGAGTTGCTGCCCGATCCGTGTCAAAACCATCAGCTTGCAGAAGCCGGTCATCTCCGGGAGGCGGTACAGGAAGCGCAGCGACTCGCGAAGAAACGCGTTGTTCTTGCGGAACTTGTGGCCGAAAAACTCGGAGATGTGCCCCGGGCCGCGCAGCTCCTCGACGATCGCCTCGCGCGAGTACACCACGCGATGACCCAGCGTATTGCCCAGAAAGCCGATGTAAACGTCGTCAGCGACAACGTCCTCGGGAAACTCGCTGAGCATCTCCTGGCGAAATGCATAGCAGGTGGCGATGACGATGGAGCTGCTGAAGGCATCGGACTCGATCAGCCGGCCGCGGTTCTGCGAGTCCCAGAAGCATCGATCCCGCCAGATTGCGGTGGGAGCATGGCTGTACGCGCCGACGACCCAGACGTTGGGGTCCGATGCGAATTCCGCGGCGATTCGTTTCAGCGCGTCCGGCCGCAACCGCCCGTCCGCGTCCGTGATGACCACAATCTGGCCGGACAGCGTCGGCAGAACGTGATTGAGCTGGTTGGTCTTCCCCTTGCGCGGGGAGTGCGAGATGCGAACACCTCGCCCGAGGGGAATGGCCGCTGACAGTCGCTGCACCGTTGAGTCGCTGCTGCCGCCGTCGACGAACACGATCTCCAGCTTTTCCGCGGGGTAATCGCAGGCCAGCAGGTTGTTCAACTTGTCAACGATCAGGTCGGCTTCGTTGTAGCACGGTATGACCACGGACAGACCGGGCAGCTCGGCCGGCGCCGACGCCGCCGCCCGCTTCTTGACGAAGCTGACGAATCGCAGGACCACGAAGTAGCCCGCGCAAAGCCAGGCCAAGGCAAGCGTGGCCATCGCAAAGAACGTGGTAAGCACCCACATTGCGCCGCTCTCCGCTGACGAACGTTGGAAAGTCCTGATATATATCGGCCCCTTTCCCGGCCCCCCTCGCCGGGCAAATTGAGGAATCCGGACGACGATGGATGGACCTCGACGCCGGGTCACGCGGGCCGCAGCGGATGAATGTCAGAGAATCGGCGGACAGGTTTGGAATGCGCTCAATGGGCGCCGTGGCCGGAGTGGCCAACCTCATCTGTTATCGGACTGGTTGCCTGAATGGGATCTGCTGAGCGATGCCAGGGCCGCTGCCCGATGCTGAGATCGCCGTCAGAGGCGACGATGCGGCAACTCGCCGACCTGCCGGTCGAGACACCGAAAGGCATCAGGCCGGGGTGCCGGCCGTCGCCTTCACTTTGGCCATCGTTTGGTTGATCTTCTCGGCCAGCGTGTCCGCCGTAAACGGCTTGACCACGTAATTGTTGACCCCGGCCTTGACCGCCTCGAGCACGCGAGACTTCTCCGCCTCCGTCGTGACCATGATGATGGGCAGGGCCTTGTCCGTCTCTCGAACCTTGCGTATCAGGGTGATGCCGTCCATGTTGGGCATGTTCCAGTCGACCAGCATCAGCTCCGGTCGGTCCTTCGCGATGCAGGCCAGCGCTTCAAACCCGTCGGCCGCCTCGATGACGTCCTCATGCCCCAGCGTCTTGAGTGTGTTCTTTTGAATGTTCCGGATGGTCCGAGAGTCGTCCACTAGAAGGATTTTCATCAGACTGCTCCTACGGCAACCGACTGCGCCGATTTGCCTGCGGGCTTCTTGTTGGGAATCACGGCCACTTCCACGTTGAAGCCGCCGAATTCGGTCTCACACGGTATGATGAGGAAAGGCGATAGCTTGGACGGCGACACCTGGTGCCCCGGCCCGATCACAACGCTGGGCAGCGAGATGCTGGCCAGGTGGTCCCCGAAGTCTTTCTTGGCGTTGCCGGCCACCATGTTGGCGAGCTCCCCGATTGCATCGGAGAAATCCGGCGACTTCATGGTCAGCTCGGTTCCCGCGAACGCGGAGGCAATCTTGCACGCCACGTCGCCCGGAAAGCTCAGGACGACGCAGCCCATCACGTCACCGGAGAGGCCGATGATGCCGGATACCTCCGCGCTCACCAGGTCCGACTGCTTGAGCATCGGCTTGCCGATCTTGATCTTCGCATGCACCATCGTCTGGAAAACGTTGGAGATCGCGGCGATGAATGGATTGATGAATTTGACGTCCATGCTTCTCTCCGTATGCCTGATAATCTGTCCCTTCTCTCTCTTCCCGAACAGGGAGTCGGAACTCACCTCGCTGCGGGCTGTTATTCTGTCGGCTCCTGCTACCCTGAACTGAAGTTGCTTCCAGACATCCCGACCCGCGATTCTCCGGCGGCAAACTCCCCCTCTCCTGCGCGCCCCGGCACCACAAACCGACCGCTCTTATCAGACGCGCCTGATCCCGAGACGCATAACGCGAGCCAGCTGTGGCTTCGCTGCGAACACCGTGAGCCCTTGCGAAAAGGCGACGTCGCTCTCAGGGCTTGTCGTTGGGCGGACTGCCCCCTGCAGCACTTCATGGATCGAAAGTCGAGGCGTCCGCGCTGAAAGGGACCTCCTGCCTTCGCGTCGTCTGCTGCGAACGGCGCCAACCAGAGGTCAGCGCGCGGATGTCAATTGGCTGATGATCTCGTGGGCCTCTGGGAAACGCCCAGTCTCGTGCTTGCTCCAGATCTTCTCGCCGTCAACCACGACGTCGAAGATGCCCCCCGCCCCCTGGATGAGCTTGGATTTGACCCCTGTTTCCTTCCTGATCGCATCCGCCAGACTGGCGGCATTGGGGTAGTAGTTTCACTGGCCGCAATATGTGATTGTGATGTTCATGCCTTCGAGTCCTCCTCGGCGGCCCGCGTCCTTACACCTCGCCGGGCTGCGCCTGTCCAGTCCGCGTCCGGATTATAGCCGAGACTGGCCGGATATGACTTGAATATCGAGCGTCATCATCCTATAGTCGCCGTCGTTCGGAGAGTGCCGCGCGGCGTCGCCGTCGGGCGGTGACGCATGCCTTCAATCCCCATTCGACGCGCGGTTTGACATGCTATCGTTGGCACACGTTGTGCGACAGGAGAAATCCCATGAAACGGCCAATCGGTCTGGTTGTAGTGTCGACGGTCTGCTTCGCCTGCGGTTGCGGGCCGACCATCAAGACGATCACCCCCACGGGCAAGAAGATGCTGGAATCGGTGTTGATTGAGGGCACGGGGCCGAACGGCGCCCTGGAAGGCCTGGACCATGCGGTCGTGCTGGTTGACGGCGGCCCCGTGGGCTCCCCCTTGTTCACCTATCCCAAGTCTGAGATCTTCATCCCCGTCGCCCGTGCCAATGGCCAGACAACCGGCGCCAAGGTGCAGTTCATGGCCCGCAATTCCGCCGGGGATGGGAACATGTTTGAGTACTCTTCGGCCAACGTGCCCGTCAACGCCCCCGCCGTCAGTATCGACCAGATCACGCAGCCGTTCCGCATGGCATTCTCCAACGAGATCACCATGACCGTCTTTGGTGACGGCATGTTTCCGGGAGCCGGCAACGCCGGCCTGGGCAGCCCCCACGCCGGTCCACCCGTCGTTCAGGCCGTGCCCGTCAGCGGCGGCGTGGCCGTGACCGCAACGAAGGCCGTCTTTATGACTGACAACTCCATCCAGGTGTTCTTCCCCGACACACTGCCGCGCGGCGTGTACCAGATCTACTTGAAGAACGACCCCCGCTACGGCGGCGTGAGCGGAACGTCACAAGTCACGTTTGAATGGAAGTAGCGGACCGGACGCGACGTTCGCGTCCCTGCACGGACTTCGGCGTGTCATCGCCCCATCGCCCCGTGGCGCTTCCGTGCCCTGTCGAATGCAGACCGGCTTGGTAAATGTGGGTATAATGTCGCTCGTGAGCGCCAGGATCCCCGCATGACCACTGCCAAGTGTGATCGGACAGCGCCCCCGCGCTGCGGCGAAGGTCCCGCCGCAATGAGTCGACGCGGCCTGACCCTGATTCTCTGCGGCATCCTGGCGGTTTCGCTGGTCATCCACGCCATTCACTTCGCGGCGCTGCTCAAGAGCGGTCTCTATCGTCTGCCGGTGGTGTTCGTACAGTCCGACATGCACGCCTTTCTCGAATGGTCGGATGCAATTCTGTCGGGCGACATCCTGCAAGGTGACACCTATCACCCTTGTTTCGAGTGGATGCCCTCCATCGCTCCGATGGAAACCTGGTACCGCTGGTGGGGCGGTAAGACCATCTTCCAGCAGGAGCCGCTCTATGTGTACGCCTTGTCGCTGGTACGGTGGGTGTCCGGCGGGGCGCTGTGGGTGCCGCCCCTGGTCCAGCTGCTGATCGGCAGCCTGCAGCCTCTGGTGATCTTCCTTCTGGCCCGCAGGCTGTTTGAGGAGCGAGCGGCACTGGTAGCCGCGGCCCTGGCCGCCGTCTATGGACCGTTTGTTTTTTATCAAGGGGTTCTGCTGCGAGATTGGCTCCCGCCGCTGATGGAACCCATCGCTTTGATCCTGTTGCTGCGGGCTGACCAGCGGGCCGGAACCATCGATAGCCTCGCCGCCGGAATTTGGCTGGCGCTGTGCGCGCTCGGCAAAAGCCTCATCCTGCTTTTCCTGCCCTTCGCGCTGATCTGGCTGGCGTGCCGCCGCGGGACGGACAAGAACCGCTGGTGGCGACGGCCTGCGCTGGCGCTCGTGGGATTTGCGGCCGGTCTGTCGCCGCTGGTGGTCCGCAACGCGATGGTCGGCTCGCCGGTCCTGGCATTCCACAACAGAACCGCAGAGGGTTTCATCCAGGCCAATGCCGTCGATGCCCAGCCCGTGGGCCTCTCCCATCCGCATTCCATGCAGACGATCCTCCAGAAGACCGATGGACGCCTCTCCGCGGTGATCGCCGAAACGCTCCACGGCTTTGAAGGCCGCTGGTCGGACTTCTTCCGCCTCCAGCTTCTCAAGCTTCGCGGCAACCTCGAGCCCATCGACATCCCCAACAACGTCAGCATCTGCCACGACCGCGAACTCTCGCCGGTGCTTTGGCTGACGCTCGGTTTCGGTCCGGTGGCCGCCGCCGGCCTGGCCGGACTGCTGATGGCAATCCGGCGCCGCGGCCCCCACGGACTGGTGCTCATCTACATTGCGACGCAAGTAGCAGCACTGATATCCGCGACGGTCTTGGGGCGATACCGCCTGGCCCTGGCGGCGGTGTTGATGGTCTATGCCGGTGCGGCTCTCGTCGGCTTGTGGGATGCCATTCGTCGCCGGCAGGTCCGCTCGGCTGCCTTACGCCTCGGCCTGTTGGCGGCCGCGACGGCGGTGGAGTATGTGCTGGTCCCGATCCCATCCCTGCGAACCACGCCGGACTACGAGTACTATCCGGCCGAGTACGTGATATGCACGACGATGTACGTCTCCGAGCATCGCTTCGAGCAGGCGGTGGATGAGACCCGGCGACTGGGAGCCTGGGCTCGCCGGTTTCCCAATGCCGCTACGTTGGCTGCGGCCCTTCAGCGCGACGTCCAGCACCTATGGGCCAGGACGCTGCTGGAACAGGGAGACAACAGCGGCGCCCTGGAGCATGCCCGTCTCGCCGCCCGTATCGATGTCGCGGCGCCCAACCTGGATCATGTTCACTTTCAACTGGGTGAGCTGTTCTACCAACTGTCCAGCCCCGCCGACGCGGCCGCGCAGCTTCGCCTGTATCTTCAGAAGCAGCCTCAGGGGCAGTTCGCCGAAAAGGCTCGCGATCTGCTCAAGCAAATCGGACAGCCATAGCGGCTCTACGCAACTGCCGGGCGAAACCGGTGTCGATTCCCGCGTGCCGGTGGAAGCGGTGGCCCGGATTTCGGTATACTGGTTCTCGTCATGACAGGAACCAACCTGGCGAGAGCGGCCCTGGTTACAGCCCTTGCGATCTTCAACTCGGCGTTCGCTCAAGACTCACGACCGGACCACACCGGGAGCGCTACCACGCCCTCCGTCCCGAAGCGGCTGTCCGCGCTGAAGGACGCTCCGCCCGAAAAGGCCTGCGCCGAGATCGAGCGGATTCTGTCCGACCCGCTGGGCGAGCCTGATCGCCAGGCCTGTTTTCGTGCACTGCTCGAAACACTCCCTCGCGCCGACTACGCCCTCTCCGACGCCGTACGGACGCTGGTTGAACGGCTCCGAGAGGAGAACCCCGCCGGGCAGGAAATACTCACCAGCCGGTACATGATCGCCCTGGCAACGCCCACCTTCGCGGCTCATGCCCGGGAGAATCACCTCCTGACGCACCTCGACCTGGCGTATGTCGTCTTCCGTGATCTGTTTTGCGTGGACCCGGTGCAAATCGTCCGTCACCGCTATGTGATCTTCCCGATGCAGGGCAAGCCCAACGGCCACACCACCAACACCGACACGCTCAAGGTCATGATCGGCGGATCGGACTGGGACAACGCTGATTGTTACGAGGCCTTCTTTCACGAAGTCTCGCACCCGTTCATCAATTTGCAGCCCGGCGGGCACCACTGGCGCTGCGGTGGTTTCGGCGAGGGGCTCGCCGAGTTCAGCCAGGCGTACGTGCCTGCCAGGCTCGACTTCCTGGGCCCCCCGTACAAGGGGCGATTCGAATCCTATATCTCCATATTCCGCAACGCCGGTCAGACCGAATACCTCGGCACCCGCCTGCCGGTCGAGGAAAGCGTGAGCTATGGCCCGTCAAGTTCGTTCTTCATGGAGCTCGCGCTGTCGACGCAGACGAAGAGCGGCGTGGACTGGTCTCCGTTTCAACGCATGTTCCGAGAAGCAGCCCAACACCCGCAGCCGAGGTTGCCATCGAAAGACTGGCCCGCCCAAATGGCCGCCGACGCGATCAAATACTTTGATGCTCAGAAAGTACGCCCGATCCTGCGAAAGTACCGCTTTCCGCCGGAGGGTGAGATCGACTTGGTCCGTGAGCGAGTGGCGCAAGGTCCACTGAAGCCGGGGGATTGTTCCAAGCGTCGCGCCGAGTGGCAAGCCGCCGGCCTGACGGTCGTCGCTGACTGGAAAGTGCTGGGCCCGATCCCTGACCCGGAGCACCGCCGCCTGGCGCTGGACCCGCTCGACGAGCTCAACTTCGAGAAGCGAAAGGCGTGCAAGTTCGGCGACCAGACTTACCAGTGGCGCAAGGACGTGCTGATCGACGAATGCGGGTGCCCGCACCTGGGTGACCTGCCCGGCGGCAACGAATCGTGCATCTTCTATCTTTACACCGATCTTCCAGCAACGGTTTCCGGCCCGACCGAGCTGTCGCTCTCCAGCGATGACGATGCCAGCGTCTGGTTCGAGGGGCAGCGGGTGTGGACCTTCTCTGGCGAGCGAGGAGTGAACGTGGACTTCGTCGACAGCGCGTACATCGCGCCCAAGGCTGGCGGGAAGCTGCTCGTAAAGGTCGCCAACCATGTTGGGCCGGCAGGGTTCCATTTGCGGTACGGCCCGGCCGTCGATTACCGCTCCATCTATCCGGCCGAGGCCGCCGCGAGCGATCCCGAGCGACGGGCGGCCCTGGCGGACTTCCTGGGTTCTCGCCGCGTGCCCGCAGAGCTGACCACCCCGCTGCTGTTGAAGCTATTGGACGACAAGGACGCCGCCGTCAGGCGCGCCGCGGCACACGCCCTGCCCGCGTGGCGGAACCGCCCGGAGCTGGTCCAGGCCCTGATCGCGCGCTGGCAACACGAGGACGATCGCGAAGTCAAGGCGGCGATTCGGCGTTCGCTGGAAGAGCTGACGTTCCAATCCTTCGACACGCCCGACGGCGCGGCGAGTTGGTGGGCTCGTCAGAAGGATCACTGGACCCACTGGTACTTCGTGGAGTGCGAATCGGCGTACAGCCTCGGGACGATCGTCGGTGGCTTCTATGGCAACCAGCCGAAGTCCTACGGCCACCAGACCGTCTCGCGCTGCTGGGGCTGCAAGACAGACGATTTCTTCGAGCTCCCGCTCCGCGCCGATGCCGCAGGCCCCCGAACGCTGTACCTGCGGTATTCTCTGGGGCGCGACGAGCCCTGTCGCTTGAGCTTTCGCATTCGCCGCGGCGAGCGTGTCGTTGTGGAAAAGAAAAACGTGCCGGTTCGCCGAACCAAGGACTGGGCTACCTTCCGCTGGGCGAAAGTGCCGCTTGGCGAGCTCGTTGCAGGCTGGTATCGCGTCGAGGTCCGCACCAACGGCATAAACGTCGATTGCGACGTGATCGGCTGGAAATGAGGGATCCTCCACGAGGCGGTACAATTGCCCCAGGCCATTCTGTGGCAGCACTCGAGCAGGACCCCTCCGGTCCCACCTGACTCGTCGATAAGCTCGCTATCGTGGGCCGGTGAGATGTGTCTCTTCAAGGGAGGAAATACTATGCCCGCTTTCACATCTCGTTTTTTTCGCCGTGTCCTTTCTTCTTCGCTTCGCACGGCTTACTACTGGTTGACCTGGACCATCCTGGTGCTTGCCTGGTCCGGGGGATGCAAGTCGCCTGGCCCCACCTCTGATCAACAGTCCCCCAAGCCGCCGCCGGATGCCGCCGGAACCCCGGCCACCAAATCGCTGGAGGCTCCGCGACAGCATGCCGCAACGGACCCGTTCGCCCTCAAGGTCAGCCTTCGTGGCCGCGTGGTGGATCGCGCGGAGCACGGTCTGGCGGGCATCACTGTGAGAGTGGGCCGTCCGTCCGCCTCTGAACAGTCGCGACCCTCGCCAGATTCGTATGACAAGTGGGATGCCGAGACCACTCGCGAGGGCTATTGGCAGATCGACCTTCCCGCGTCGAACCGCCCGCTTACCATCTCGCCGGACCTGGGCAAGAAATGGATCGGCCGTCCCCGCGGTCCACACCGGCCCGCAAACGCGGACAACGAGATAGGCGTGCTCACGCCGACCACGCCGGTCGTGACCGGATTGGACTTTGTTCTGTGGAAGCGGGCGACAATCAGCGGCACCGTTCGCGGTCCGGATGACCAACCGCTCGCCAAGGCGGTCATCTTTGTCCTGGAAAGCTCCTTCAGTTTCGAGACGGACCCGAAGGGCAGCTTCTCTTTCTCCGAATTCCTGCCCGGCGAACCGGTGACGCTCATCGTCAAGCACAAACTCGGCGCCACGCGTATCTGTGAGCCTGTCACTGTGGCCGAGGGCCAGACGCGCACGCTCGATGTCCGCCTGACGCAAGGCGGTACCGTCCGCGGCCGCGTCACGCCGCTTGCGGGCCGGGTCGACTATAGCGACACATGGAAGCCACGACTGGAATTCATGCCGGCCGGCCGCACCGAGTCGCAGCTCTCCCTTCGTATCACCCGCACCATCGAGCCCCACCCCAATGTGTGCGGCATCGTCAACGACGACCCGCCACATCCCGCTTTGGATGGCACGTTTGTCGTCGAGCACCTTCCTGCCGGACGGGTCGACCTGCGATTGGGCGCTCGGGGCGACTTCACGCCGGAGGACGAGAAAGCAGCCCAACTCCCTCTGGCCTCGAACTATTTGCGCGAGACGCCGCCCGAATTTTACCAGCGCATTCCGCCGGGCGACCAAAAGGTCTATCCCGTCGTGAAGTACTCGGTGCCGTACCTCGGCGTCATTCGCGACATTGAGGTCCGCGAGAGCGAGGTCACCGATCTCGGCGAGATTCACTACGAGCAACCCGGCCGCCTCACCGGCCGCGTGCTGCGGGCCGATGGAACTACCGCGGCGAACGCGACCGTTTATGTCTCGCTGACTTTGATGGAGAAGATAGGTTTCTTCGACACGGATAGCCGGCAGTTTTGGATCGACATCGTGCAGACCCATACCGACGCCGATGGGAAGTACGCCTTCGAATTTCTCTGCCGCGGGCCGCGCCGGCTCTGGACCGGGCGGTTCGACGCGCCGGACTCGGCCAAGCGCGAGTTCGACATGGACGGTCGCGCGGAACTCGTGGTCGACCTCCGCGCCGACGGGCCGTGACGCCTCCACTTCTTGTCCCAGTGCAGGCACCGCGTACCCGGCAGTGGAAATTGCTATAATGACGCCAACCGCCCGGCCGTCCTGCCGGGCGGCACTGTTTGGACGACTCACGGAAAGGCTCTCGATGGCATCGGCGACTACCGTCAAATCGGCTCGACGTTCCGCATCCGACCTCGCCTCCGCGGAGGCGACTGTTGAGGCCCTGAGACACCTCTCGGCGGCCCACGCCCGCTGGCCCGAACTCATCGCTCGCGTCGGACCATATTGTCCCGCACTCATCTCCGATCCTTTCATCGCCCTGGTCGGCTCGGTTCTGCACCAGCAGGTCTCGATGAGCGCGGCGACAACGATCTTCAAGCGCGTGAAGGCCCTCTGCCCGCGCGGGCAGATCACGCCTGCGGCCATCCTCGCGGCCAGCGTAGCTCAATTGCGATCAGCGGGGCTCTCTCGTCAGAAGACGGCGTACATGCACAATCTGGCCGAGGCCTTCGCGTCACGGCAGGTCACCGCGGCGGGCCTGCGGCGAGCGCCGGACGATGAAGTCGTCGAGATGGTCACACAGATCAAGGGCGTCGGCCGGTGGACCGCCGAGATGCTGCTGATGTTCTGCTTGCACCGGCCGGACGTCTGGCCGGTCCACGATCTCGGCCTGCAGAAAGCGGCCCAGGAATTCTTCCGGCTGCGCAAGCCGCCCACGCCGAAGGCCCTGCACTCGCTGGGCGAGCCCTGGCGGCCGTATCGTACCTATGCGACGTGGTATCTGTGGCGAAGCCTGGAACGCCCCATCCCGCCTTCAGTCACTCACTGACCTGCCCGGGAACCCCCTTGCGCCGTCTGCGACGGCGACGTTTCGTGGCGCTTTCGACTCGCCCGCGCCGCCAGCCCCAGCATCACCGCCGCGAACACGATCAGCGCCAGCCCCCACCAGAAATTGACATTGATCCCCAGCGAGTGCTCCCTGTAGATCTGCTTGTCCGACACCAGGCCGTACACGGTGACGATCACCCCGAGGATGCCGAACATCGCGCCGATTGGAATGCGAATGTCGAGTCCCATGGCCGCTCCAATCACCAGAAGAGTATATTCAGGACCAGCACCGCGAGCAGCACCACCACCGCCAACGCGGCCGGCTGCTTGAACCAGGGTACGCCGTGCTCCTTCACCTTCGGCGTCAGCGAGTAAACCAGCCCGCGCAGCTCGTCGTCCGTCTTGAGCCGCTTCGTCGCCAGCGAGATCACGATGGTCACGACGAAGCAGGCCGTCCAGGCGTAAATCGCGGCCCAGAAGTTCTGGGCCATTTCCACCGGGTAGGTGTGCAGAACGTGGCCCGCCACCAGCCAGCCGCCCTTGATACCCACCGTCGCGTTCGCCGGCAGCGTCAGCCCGTGGTGCAGCGCCGCCGCGCCCGTTCCGGCCACCAGGCCCCAGAATGCGCCGTGCCCGGTGCTGCGCTTCCAGAACATGCCCAGCAGGAACGTCGCAAAGAGCGGCGCGTTCACAAACCCGAACACGAGCTGGAGCATGTCCATGATGTTATTGAACGATCGGGCGGCGTAGGCACAGGCCACGCTGATGAGCACTCCCACCACGGTGATGACGTGCCCCATGCTCAGGTAGTGCTTGTCCGGCTTGTTGGGATTGATGTAGCTCTGATAAATGTCGTAGGTCCAGACCGTGTTGAACGCGGTCACGTTGCCGGCCATGCCCGACATGAATGATGCCATCAGCGCGGTCAGGGCGATGCCCAGCAGGCCGGTCGGCAGGTAGTACTGCAGCAGGCTGGGGATGACCATGTTGTAGTCGAGGCTCTTGGTGTCGAACCGCGCGATCTGGGCCTCCCACTTGTTGACCGAGGCCTGCAGCGCGCCATCGAGACTGCGGCTGTCGATCTTGCTCTTGATCTCCGCGGTCATCTCGTCCAATTGCTGCTTCTGCTGCTCGGTCAGTTTGTCGGCGGGCGTGCCGAGCAACCCGGCGTTTTCGATGGCGATCTTGGCCGCCACCGCCTTGGATTCGACCGGCAGACGGAACTTCGTCGTGTCGAAGTTGAAGTGCAGCGAGATCGCCAGCATGCCGGGCAGGATGACCAAGGCGGGAAAGAGCATCTTGGGAAACGCGGCGATCAGCGGCGTCCGCCGGGCCGCCGACATGGAATTGGCCGCCATAGCCCGCTGCACGACGAGAAAGTCCGTGCACCAGTATCCGAACGACAGCACGAAGCCCAAGCCCATCACCATCCCGAACCACTCGACGCCCATCGGGTTGGCCTGCGACTGGCCCATGTGCGACCACGAAGACGTCCATGCGGTCGGGTCGAAGCCGTGCCCCGCTGGGTTGGACGGGCTGGTGGCCACTTGCGCCAGGCTGTGCTTCAGGCCGGTCCAGCCGCCCGCTCCTTTGAGCCCGATCAGGGTCAGCGGCAGGAAGCCGAACACGATCATGAAGAATTGCAGCACCTCGTTGTAGATCGCTGACGTCAGGCCCCCCAGCACGATGTAAACAAGCACGATCCCGGCCGACACGAAGATGCACATGTGATAGTCGAAGCCGAGTATCTGTTCGAGCAGGCGGGCCAGGGCGTGCATCGAAATGCCCGACGAGAAAACCGTCATCACCGCGAAGGACATGGCGTTGAACGCCCGGGTCTTTTCGTCGAACCGCAGCTTCAGGTACTCCGGCACCGATCGGGCCTTGGAGCCGTAATAGAACGGCATCATGAAGATGCCCACGAAGACCATCGCGGGGATGGCGCCGACCCAGTAGAAGTGGCTGGTCATGATGCCGTACTTGGCGCCGGACGCGGCCATGCCGATGACTTCCTGGGCCCCGAGGTTGGCGGAGAGGAAGGCCAGCCCGGTGATCCACGACGGAATGGACCGCCCGGAGAGGAAGAAATCGGTGCTGGTCTTGGTATATCGCTTCAGCGTCCAGCCGATGCCGAGCACGAAGGCGAAGTAGACGATCAGAATCGTGTAATCAACCGAGCCAAGCTGGATCTCATGCATGATTCACGCCTGCATCAGGGTTGTGCCGCCAGCGTTTCGTCACCAATGGGATTTCGGTGAGTGCGGGCCTCTGGCCGGCACAGAGGAACCAGAGGTCCGGGCTATCCATCCCTCGATGAACCCGAGCGCCACAGTGCACCAGTTGTCCTCATGCCGCCATCCCGAAACGGGACGATCTGCCCGCGCCGCGCAAAAGGCAGCGAAAGAGCATAGCGATGCATGTTCAGCCCCGCAATGACCGCCGGTTAAAGCCCCTGAGGAGCGCCCCTTGAGTCCCGTAGGGACGGCCGACAATAGCCCAGGACGCGAGTCCTGGGGACCGGATGCCCGAGCGCCCTCAGAGTCCCGTAGGGACGGCCGACAATAGCCCACGACAGATGCTTCGCGAGAAGTCTTCGTGAGTCCTGGGGAGCGGATGCCCGAGTAACCTCCGAGTCCCGTAGGGACAACCGACAATAGCCCAGGACGTCAGTCCTGGGGAGCGGATGCCCGAGCGCCCTCAGAGTCCCGTAGGGACGGCCGACAATAGCCCAGGACGCGAGTCCTGGGGAGCGGATGCCTGCTTAAGCCGGGCTTCCTGAGCACACCGCGCGCACCCTTGTTCCCACTCGATCCGTCCCCATATCATCCCCGCGATGAACCCCGTTGCACCCAATGTCTCGCAGATCAGCACGGCCCCGCGTCACGGCGTCAACGTCCATCTCATCGGCGATGTGCTGATCGACACCGCCACACGCTGGGACCGCCGGAGGCTGCTTCGCGCCCTCGCCGGCGTTCGGCTGACGATGGTCGCCCTCACGCACTGTCACCCCGACCACCAGGGCTCGGCCAAAGCCCTCTGCGAAGCTCACGCCTGCCCGCTCGCCTGCCACGAGGCCGACCGAGCCGCCGCCGAGGGCCGCGAGCCCATGACCCCGCCCGGCCCGATCATCCGCCGCCTGAGCAACCTCCTCGCCGGCCCTCGCTGCCCGGTCGATCGCGTCCTCCGTGACGGCGACGACGTGGCTGGCTTCCGCGTCATCGAGACCCCTGGCCACACACCCGGGCACATCATCTTCTTCCGCGAGTCCGACCGCGTAGCCATCGCCGGCGACCTCGCGAGAAACGTAAACTTCCTCACTGGCCGCACCGGCCTGGCCGAGCCGCCGCGTTGCTTCAGCGTCGACCCCGCTCAGAACCGCCGCGCCATCCGCACCCTGGCGGCCCTGCACCCCGAGCTCGTTCTCTTAAGCCACGGTCCCCCCCTGCGCGACATGGATCTCCTTCACCGCTTCACCACACGCCTAATCACCGCATGAGTCCGCAAGCCGGAACTACTCGCCGGAACCTCACCACGAAGACCCGAAGATCATGAAGAAGACTGCCGAAGAGGTTGTCTGCAGATCTCAGGAGCGACGGCTCAAGGCGCACGCCGCGGGCAGGTTCTCTCGCGCCGGTTATGCGTTGTTCTTCGTCTTCGTGGTGAGAGATACAGGGTAGGAGTGCGCACACCAGGGCGCGCGTACACCGCGCCGTCGCAGAGCTCAACCGCTCTGTTCGGATCGTCGCGGCCCGACGCGCTCCAACTGTTCCCGCAAGAACGCCGTCGGCAAACCGCCGTCCAGCTCGTCCACCCCCAGCAGCCCGACCAGCCGTGCCTCTAGCTCCGCGATACCCTCACCGGTCAACGCGGACATGGCTAGCGCCCCGGATGATCCGGCCGAACTGGGGGCTGGCGAAAGATCGCACTTGTTCACCACCACGATCCTTGGCTGGTCCGGCGAAATCAGGCCAATGACTCCGTCCAGCTTTGCCTGCCGCTCCTCCTCCGGCACCGTCGCATCCAGCACGATCACCACCACATCCGCCGCCCGCGCCTCGGCGCTTCCGCGCCGAATCGCCTCCGTCTCGATCGGGCAGCTCGTCTCGCGGATGCCCGCCGTGTCGGTCAGAATCACCGGCCACCCGTCGATAAGCGCCGTCTCGCTGACCCAGTCCCGGGTCGTGCCAGGCTCCTCGGAGATAACCAGGCGGTCCGTCCCGATCAGCCGGTTCGCCAGCGTGCTCTTGCCCGCGTTCGGCGGCCCGATCAGCGCCACGCGCATGCCGGCGAGCAGACGAATGGCAACCTCGCTGCGTCTCCGAAACGCCGCCAACTCCTCGGCGTCCAGCTTGTCCAATCTGGCCAAATACCCCGGCAGTATGCCCCGCTGCCGTAGCAGCCAATGCGTCAGCCGCCTAGCAGGTACCTCCAGCAGCGCCCGATCGACATCCTCTTCGATAGGATCGCCGCCCGAGACAAGCCGATGCAATTCGAGCCCCTCCACGATCGTCGCCCCGTGCCGCGCCACCAGCGCCAGCATCCGCTGCGCAATCCGCACGCCCCCATGCGTGCAGATCTCGGCCGTCACCCCGCCGCCTCGCGCGGTCCGCACCGCCACCGCGTCATCCAGGATCTCCTCTCCGTCGACCAGCCGGCAGAACACCGGCCGCCCATCCACCAGCCGGATTGGCGACACC
>DATKKX010000473.1:0-22027 GCA_035542775.1 Phycisphaerae bacterium
TGCTGCTCGACAGCTTCCCGGAAGAGAAGCAAGGCACGGCCATGACCCTGTTCGGGGTCGCCGCCATCCTCGGCCCGATCGTCGGGCCTACACTGGGAGGTTGGATCTGCGTGAACTACGACTGGCGATGGATTTTCCTCATCAATGTCCCGATGGGCGTGTTCGCGCTGGTCGCCTGCCACGCGCTGCTCGAAGACCCGGACTACCTCAAACGGGAACGGGCCGAGCTGCGCCGTCTGCCGCTGAACTTCGACTATATCGGCCTGGGGCTGCTGGCCTTGGTGATGTCCTGCTGGGAAATCACGCTCAGCAAGGGGCAGGAATGGGACTGGCTGGGCGACCCGTCCGGGCGGGTGCAGACGTTGGTCATCCTGTTCGTCGCGGGGCTGAGCCTGCTGATCATCCGAGAGATGCGGGTGGCCAGCCCGATCATCAATTTCCGAGTGCTGGGCGAGCGGAATCTCGCCGTGTGCTGCATCATCCTGTTCTGTGCTTTCGCGGTGGTGTACGGCGCGAGTATCGCGCTGCCGATGTTGCTGCAGTCGCTGTTCGGCTACGACGCCCTCCGCGCCGGGTTGGCGATGTCCCCGTCGGGCGCCTCTTCGCTGGCCGCGATGGTGCTCGCCGGCCTCCTGCTGGGCCGGCGGATGGACGCCCGCTGGCTGGTCGCGGCGGGCCTGGTGGCCATGGCCGCCGCGAGCTACTGGATGGCGAGGATGAACCTCCAGATCAGTATCGAACAGGTGATTTGGCCGCGAATGCTGCTGACCCTGGGCATAGGGCTGGTGTTCGCCCCGGCGAGCGTGGCGGCGTACAAGTACATTCCGGTGCACCTGCGCGGGGCTGCGGTCGGGCTGCTCAGCTTGCTGCGCACCGAAGGCGGCAGCGTTGGTACGTCAATGGCCGAGACCATCGTGGATAGGCGCTTGCAGTTCCACACGTCGCGCGTGGGCGAATTCCTCGACCCGCTGAATCCGCACGTGAACACGTTCCTGGAACAGTCTCGTGCGCTCTTCTTGCAGCAGACCGGCGACCCCGCCGCGTCGCCACTCGGCGCCTTGCAGACGCTGGAGGAGCTGCGACAGCAGCAAGCGGCGTCGCTGGCCTACTTCGACGTCTTCTGGCTCTGCGCCGTCCTGTCGGCGGCCTTGGTCGTTCTGGTCCTGCCGATGAAGCGTTCGGTGGCCGAGAAGGGTGAGCTCATCGGAGCGGAGTAGACCGGACCGATGGGCGAATCCTGCCGCGGAGGACAGTCAAAGAGTCTCCAAGATGAGAACTACTGCCATGAAGCGAACAGGAAACTGGTGGAAACTGGGATTTGTTGTGTGGGGGACCTTCTTGCCGCTGCTGGCCCTCGGGTGCAATTCGATGAAGCAGACCAGGTACCCGTCAATCTACGAAGTGGATCGCACGGCGACGGTGCTGAGGATTTGGCCCAAGCAATCCGGTGCTTCGGAATACCGGCGCGATTCCGGATGTGATCACGATCGGCGTGTTGTGATCCACGAGAGGCGCGTGGACGAGACGAGCGGACGGTGAACGGCCGGGGAGTCCGATGATAAGACCGCGTGGCGCACCACTTGCTGCGTGCCAGCGATCACCGCTTGCTGCGTCGGTGTTCGCATACCATGAGCGGAGGATTAGCGATGGATGCCCCGATAGTCAGTGTATTTGCAGGCGTGTTCGGGTCACTCGTCGGTGGCTCCGCTACGGTCGTGACCACCTGGATCACCCAGAGGACGCACAGCAAGCATGAACTTATTCGCGCGGAGATCAGCAAGCGCGAAACGCTCTACGGGGAGTTCATTTGCGAATGCTCCAGACTCATCATGGACTCGCTTGTGCGTACATTGGACAAGCCGGAGACGTTGTTGCCTGTTTATGCCCTGCTCAATCGCATTCGGGTGTCCGCATCCGATACTGTCCTTGCGGAGGCGGAACAGATGTTGAGACGGATCACGGAACAATACTTCTCACCCAACCTCTCCGTGGAGGAAATGCGCGCACTCGTTCATTCGGGAAGCGACGCCGATCCACTCGAGCCGTTCGGCAAGGCGTGCCGCTTCGAACTCAAATCGATGCGCGCCGCGGTGTAGCGGTTCGGCTTCGAATAGATCGTTGACGGTGGTGGGTGACGCGTCTTCGGTTGGCGACAACGTTGCCCTCAAGTCGCCCTCAGAACGCATCACGAGACGGCAAAAAATCGTGAAGAAACAGCACATCAGCGAGACGGGCGAAATCTCTGCCGGAAGAGGAGTTAAGCCGCAAACACAGTGCCTTTGCTAACTTGCAGAAAGGGTCGTGATCCAGTCTCCCCTCTCCGTTCTTCTCCGCATTTTTTCCAGCCGCTGGCAACTTGTTCCTGTTGCAGGAGTTTGGCGAGGTACCGCAAAAACGTCGTGTGCACAAATCTGCACAGACCGATTCATAATGGACCGCACGCCCAGCAGAAAGATGCAATCTCAAGGGCAGATCGCTGACGGTTGAGATCCAGGCGAGAGCGAGTCTCTTGATACGCGGGCAAAGAAGGGAGACTGCGCCACTAGCAACGATCTCCAGGACGTGCTGGACCATATCGAGCGACGCACCCTGTCCCTCTTCGAGTCGCTGCAACAGGAGAACCGCTGAGGATGGCGTTGGATGAGCCCGAGCTGGCGCAACTCAGAGCGCATGGACCTGGGGACAGGCCGCGCAGGGCGCCCCTGCGCCGTGGTGTCGTGGGCGGAGATCCTCGCGACGCACCATAACTCGCAGGCGGTGCGGAGCCCCTAGGGCGCGTGCCGCTCCTCCGCACGCACTCTGGACACGGTGTACGCCTTCCCCGCCGGGTTGAATGGACATCAATGAAAATGATCATCGCCGGTGCCCGCCTTGGGAAGATCTCCGATCCCTGGCGTCCGCGGCATCCAGGCACTCCTCTGCCAATTGTCGGCAACAACCTGCTCCGGCACAATCGGCGGTAGAGCGAGGAGGAAGTATCGAGCCAGCGCGTTGACGAACGGCTCATACATCCCGCGCAACTCAGCCAGTTTCGTGGCGAAGTCCGCGCCGTCATGCATACCCGCTCCTGCATCCTGCAATGACGCGCAGAGTTGCTGCCGTTGTTCGTTCGTCAGGCGGTCCGCTACCGGAACCTGCGGCGCGATATCAAACACCAACGCCAGGTCCACGACGGCATGCCGGGCCATCGCAAACGTCACCTGCGCCTGGTACGTGTGATGGCCTCGAACCCCCGCGAGGAGGAGCGTACAGGTATCCAGCATGGCCGTGAGGGCGGCCAGCCAGGACTGGTTGTCGTGCTGGGAACGATAGAAGCACAGCAAGGGGAACGACATGTGGCTCTCCAGCACCGCCGCGGCCCATCGCTCCCACTCCACCAGACACGTGTTCACCGCGGTCGGGTCGCCTGACTTGGCCAGCCGCAGCAGGACCTGGGAGGCGCTTGGTGGCGAACCGGCACGGGCATCGAGGAGCGAGATCCTTACCTCGCGGTGCGAGAAGGCCTGGTACAGCACCGGGAGGTAGCTGATGATGATGGCCAGGAATCCGAACCCCATCCCCGATTCGGCCACGACCAGGATGCGCCCGATCGACGTCGCCGGCGCGACGTCGCCGTCGCCCAGGGTGAAGAAGGTTGTTCCGCTGAGGTAGAGGTACGTCCAGAAGGTGGCGGGTCCTTCCGGGGCATTGAAGGTCGTGCAGAGGGACCAGTGGAGCAGACCGAAACCGACGATCAGCACGAGCACCCATGTAGTGAACAGGCACAGCAGGAACAGCGGGCCGAAGACACCGAGGAAGGCCGCCCGCCGTTTGCCGGCCTTCATCCGTAACGCGAGCGCTCGCCAGAAGCTCCAAGTGCTGCGGAAGAATCGGCGCGCGTACCGGAAGCGGTGGGTCGTTCGGCGCGGCAACAAGATGGATTCGAAGGCGTCCACCAGCGGCAGGAGGATCAGTACCAGGCTTCCGATAATTCCGAGGATCCTCATGGCAACCTCCCGCGCGTGGTGAAGCGGGTCAGGCATTCACCTCCAATGGGTGGCCGCTTGCGGCGTTCGCCGCGGTCGCGCCTGAGATGCCCGCAGGCCCGCCGCCGATCACGACCAGATCATATTCTCTCGTTTGTCTGGGCATGCGGGTCTCCTTGGTTCATTCCGCGCCGATGTGGGTGCCCTTCTCGGCCACCGAACGCTTCATCAGCAGCACCAGAAAGACCAGACCGACGCCCAGGACGGCGCAGGCCCAGAAGACGTCGAAGTAAGCGAGCGATGCAGCCTGCTGCTGCCGGAGGTCGGCAAGCGCCTGCAGGGCCAACTGGTGCGACTTGGCCGGGTCGCCCTTGTGCAGCATGAAGAAAGCTTGACCCCTCTCCAGGAAAGACTGAACGTGCGCGTTCAGCGGGCCAAGGCCCTCGCCCAGGCGCGACAGGTGGAATTGCTCCCGGCGCTCCTGGATGGTCTGGGACATCGACGTGCCGAAGCTGCCGCCCTCGTTACGCAAGAGCGCCAGCAGACCGACCGCCGCCCCGCGCAGGTGCCGGGGCATGTACAGGTACGCGGCGACGTTGATGGGTGCAAAGATCATCGAGAGACCGACGATCGTCGCCACCCGCGGCCAGACCACCTGCCACGGGCTGATGTACAGGCTCATCAAAGACATCCAGTAGCAGCCTGCCGCCATGATGAGCAGGCCCGCGGCGACAAACCAGCGGGCGTCGGTCCCCCGACCGAGCAAGGCGCCGACGAGCACCAGCATCAGGATCGCAAAGAACCCGGACGGCGACAGGACGAGGCCCGAAACGTACGCATCGTAGCCGAACAGAGTCTGGAGCATGCCCGGCAAGGCCACGGTCGCCGCGTACAGTACGGCAAAGGTGCAGAAGATGATGACGCACGACGCGGCGAAGTTGCGATCCCGGAGCACCCGGAAGTTGACCACCGGGCTGGCAAACGTCAGCTCCCGGTAGAGAAAGACGCCCAAGGCCAGTACGAACACGGTCAGCAGCGCTTGGACCCGCCAGACGGGGTCGCCCAGCCAATCCCATTCCTGCCCCTTGCTGAGCATCACTTCCCAGGAAGCCATGACTAGGGCGAGCACCCCCAGGCCGATGCCGTCCAGGTTGAGCGGCCGCTTCTTCAACTCCGCGCGCTCCCGCTCGAGGTAATCCGGGTCCTCCAGCAGGGCGTAGCAGGCCAGGAAGCCGACGATCCCCACCGGCACGTTGACGTAGAAGATCCAGCGCCAGTCGTAGTTGACCACAAGCCAGCCGCCCAGCGTCGGGCCGACCACCGGCCCGAGCAGGGCCGCAATGCCGAACATCGTCTGGGCGGCACCCTGCTTCTCGCGCGGGAACGCGTCAAGCAGGATCGCCTGACTGGAGGGTTGGAGACCGCCGCCAGCCAGGCCCTGGATGATCCGGAACAGGACCAACTGTCCCAGGCTGCCCGCCATGCCGCAGAACCCTGAGGCCGTGGTGAAGACGGCGATCGACAGCAGGAAGTAGTTCCGCCGGCCCACATGGGCTGAAAGCCAGCCGGTGATCGGAAGGACGAAGGCATTGGCGGCGAGATACGCGGTGATGACCCACTCGCTGTCGATGACCGCCGCCGCCAGGCCGCCGGCGATATACCGCTGGGCAACGTTGGCTATCGTTGTGTCCACCACTTCCATGAACGTGGGGACGACCACGGCGACGGCGACGAACCAAGGGTTCACCGCGGGGCGCGAAATCAGGGCCGGGGCCGCTGCCACGCTGTTCATGGAGCAATTACCTCCGATCAGGGCTGGGGCTCCGTGGTGGCTTGCGGCAGCGAGGCCAGCGGTTTCAAGAAGTCGCCCGCACCCGTCCCCGTCGGCGGTTCCTTGTAGTAGACGTACGGGATCACCGATAAGCCGACAAAC
Source organism: Phycisphaerae bacterium (assembly GCA_035542775.1). GTDB lineage: Bacteria > Planctomycetota > Phycisphaerae > UBA1845 > UTPLA1 > DATKKX01. Next base: position 5,899 of record DATKKX010000473.1, read on the forward strand.
AACGGGTCTTTGTCGGGGTCGTAGTGCGTCAGTTCGATGCGAACCGGAAGCCGCTGGACAATCTTCACGAAGTTGCCCGTGGCGTTCTGCGGCGGCAGCAGGGAGAGCGTTTCCCCGGTCCCCATGGTAAATCCGGTGATCCGGCCCTCGAACTCCCGCCGGTTGCCGTACATGTCCACCTCGCAGCGCGCCCGCTGGCCGATGCGGAGATCCGCCAGTTGGGTCTCTTTGAAGTTCGCGTCGATCCAGATTTCTCTGAGCGAGCGGACGGCCATCAGGCCCTGCCCCACCTGCACGTTATTGCCGGGGTTGACGTCCCGGCCGGTCACCACGCCGTCGATCTCGCTGACGATGTTGCAGTAGCTGAGGTTCAGCTCGGCCTGTTCCAGGTCGCGGCGCGCCTCGGTGAGCTTGGCCTGGGCCTGCTTGATGTCGGGCGCCTGCGTGATGAGGTGCGCGAAGATGCGGTCGAGGTTGCCCTCGGGATCCTGCTTGATAAAGGCCGCAATGGCCTGCTTGGGCGTCGCGTCCCAGGATGTCGGATAGTAGCCGATCCGGGCGACGCCCTGCATCAAGTCCGCCAAGGCCTGCCGGACAGCAGAGAAATTCTCATCGAGGTCGGGCGGCACATCGGCCAGATCCTTCCCCGCCGGGGGTTCCGTGGGAAGGCCGAGACTTGCGCGGATTGCGTATACCTGTTCCAAAGCCTGCTCGACTGCCGCTTCGTCCACCTTGACTGTCTCTCGGCGCAGGTCGAGGTCTTCTTCGCTGATGGCCCGCCGTTCCACTACCTCGCCTCGTTTGAGGTTGGCCTTGGCCAACTCCAGTGCCGCCTTCTTGCTGTCGAGCGTCGCCAGGGCGGCGCGGAGGTTGGCGATCTGGTTGTCGACATCCTCGATAGCATGTTGGAGCTTGAAGCGGTTGGCCCGTGCCTGGGCCACATCCACGGTCACCTGGGCCTGCGCGGTGGCCAAGTTCGTTTCGGCGGTTTCCACCGCGGCTTTCTTGATGGCAACTTGAACCTGGTACGGCACCGGGTCCAGCCGCACCAGGACATCGCCTTTCTTCACACGGTCGTTGTCATCCACGAGGACCTCGCTCACCTGGCCGGGCACGCGGGCGGCCACGAACGTCACGTGACCGTTCACGTACGCGTCGTCGGTCGAGACGGTCGTCAGGGCGAGCAGAACCCGGGGAATGCCAAACAAGAGGACGGCCGCCAAGGCAGGCACGCCGAGTCCGACGATCCACAGCCACCGCCGTCCGCCACCGCGGGACGGGACAGGCGACACAGACTTGGCGGCGGTACCCTCCGACGCGGTGTCCTGTGCAGCATGCTTCTCGGTGGCCTCGTTCCGGGGAGCAGGTCTGCTGGGGCTCGCGCGTTCGTCGGTCACTGTTGCAGGTCCGGCATTTTCTTCAGTCCCGGACCGGTTGTCCCCGTGGGGCGACACAAGCTTGGCGGCAGTGCTCTCCTGCTCCGTGTCCTGTGCAGCATGCTTTACAGTTGTCTCGTTCCCGGGAGAAGGGTTGCCGCGATTGGTGCGTTCGTCGGTCATTGTTCCAGGTCCGCTATTCGCCCGGTCCCGGACTGGGCGGCCCCGTGTTACAGCTTCCGAGATGTATTGCCGCGGTCGTCCGCGCCTGCGATCGGCTGCAGCAACCTTGGACATCTCCCGAACAATCGATCGTAGTCTCGCAAGTTGGGAACGACTACCTTGCGCGCTGTACTCCGCAGCGAGGCTGATGCAGCTTGCGCGCCGGCCGGGTGCGTGGCGTAGCCGCCGGTCGCAAGCTCGTGGCGGGCCTGTGCGCTAATAGGAGGCGAATCGTTGCCCACCGATGGAACGTGCCTTCGCCTGCGGGCCAAGTGTTCACTCGTCAAGCCGCCCTCTCGGCAAGTGTGGCGCCCGGTGTTTCAGCGATGTTTGGGGCTGTCAAAGGCCCATGTTGGAGTCTGAGAGCCTTCGTCGGGCGTGCTCCCGTTGCTGACAAACATCAACAGCGGAGACGGCTGAACTCGAGCATGGCGTTTGTCCTGGGAACGCCTGCTGAGCCTGAGGAACAGGGAAAGCTCGCTGGTGTGGGAGAATGAGTGCGATTAATCCGATGAGTGTATGCCCGAGGTGTGCGATTCCGGCGCTGCTGTAGCGTGCGGAGAACCGTATGTAACTACCGCTGGCGGCTCAAACGCGTGCCCTGCCGAACCGGAGCCTGCTTCGAGCCATGCGATTCTTGCCTCGCTTCCTCACGTTGCTCATCCGCCGCCGGCCTGATATTCGGCCAGTCGACCAGCAACTCGCAGGCTTCGTCCTGGATCTGCGTCAGCGGGCGGGTCTTCGTCGCCTGGTTGAAGTAGAGCGCAAACGCCAACCACTGACCTGACGAAGTGTGGATGTAGCCGGCCAGCGTCCGCACGTTGTTGATGTACCCCGTCTTGGCGATGACCCGTCCTTTGACGTGCGGCGATCGCATCCGTTTCTCCAGCGTTCCATCCACGCCCGCCACCGCCAGTGCGGCGCGAAGCGCCTGTATCTTGTTGCCCGAAGCATTATTGATATACAGCAGGACTTGGGTCATCGCCGCGGCACTGATGCGATTCACGCGCGAAAGACCGCTGCCGTCGTCGATCGTGGCCTGGTCCTCCGGCACGCCCGCCTCGCGCAGAAACGCCTCCACCGCCTTGTACCCGGTCTTCCACGAACCGGGCGCCCCGGTCGCGCTGCCCAGCAGTTTGAAGATCGCTTCCGCCGTCGGTCCGTGGCTGTCTTTCCCGGCCCGGGCCATGGCGACCGACAGCGGCGTCTTGTGCACCGCGATGATGCGATACCCTTTGGGCAGATCACCGTCCTCGCCGCGCACCTTCTGGCGAACGACCGCGCCGCGCACGCGGATGCCCTTCGCCGCCAGAACAGTCTTGAAAACGTGGCCGAAATACAAACCCGGATCGCGAACCGTCACCGGCCCGACCACATCCTCCCGTGAAACCGTGCCGTTCACCACGATCGTGTCGCTGTTCTGCGGACGGCCTGCCGTAGCGGAGTGCTTCGCACCGGTGACCGTCCGGTTGTCCAGCCGCAACAGCCCGTTGCCGGGCGTCAGCGTGGCGTTGGCCCGCTGTCCTGCCTTGGTCGGAGAAACTCGAACACTGACGCAATTGCCGTGGAAGTTGAGGCCGCCGACCGGCGCCTCATAGTGACGCTGGTACTGGTCCGAGGGCCAGTTGGGATGCGTGAATTGATGATTGAAAATGGAATCGTCAATCACGATGTCGCCGGCGATGTCCCTGACGCCCGCGGCCTTGAGCTTGTCCGCCCATTGGTGAAACAGAGCCGTGATCGATGATCCGTCCTTCGCCGCCAGCTTCTCGTCACCGATGGTCGGATCGCCGCCGCCGATGACCACCAGGTCCTTGTTGCGCGCCGCCAGGATGGTCTTGAACTCGTAATCGCCGCCAAACCGGTCAATCGCCGCCGACAGAGTGACCAGCTTCATGTTGCTCGCCGGAACCAGGGGGCGCGTCCCGTCATGGTCATAGAGCACCCGGCCGCTGGGCAGTTCGATCACCCTTGCGCCGGCCTGTACCTTCGGCTGGCCGTGGCTGGTCAGAAGCTTGTCGAGACGAGAGCGAAGGTGAGCAATGGCGTCGGCGTCAGGGTCAGCCAGCGCGGTGCCCGCTGACCCCATAACGACGACAAGCACCGAGAACAACAACGAATGCGGCCAACGATAACCGCCGGTAAGGCGAGTCCGAGTACAACCTGATCGCGCGTCCATGCAACGTCATATTACGCCGCCGGCACCGATATGCAAGCTTTGACTTGTCAAGGAATTACCCGTAGACTCGATGGGGAGAGAGTGATCATTCTGAGCAGAGAAGCGCCCGTCATTCGCGATCTGATGGCGCCGTCGGCGTGGGGCGTTGAACGGGGCTCCTGTGAGGTCCGCGCCAAAGGTGTTGCGGAGCAGCATGGCAATGGCCTGCGACTCCGGCTCATGCCGAGGCCAGGGGGCGGCCGAACAAGCACACCCCCCTGACCAGCACCGAAAACCGCGGACACATAGAAAACCAAACGGACGCGACCCATGTCCCTGGTGGAACAAGCTGCCGACCAACCCGCGACGATCAGCGGTGGCGTCTTGATCGTCTCCGATGCCGCTGATCAGGAGATCCGGGGCTTTCGAACGGCCATCGCCCATGCCGGCGTCCCGCTCGAATCCGTGCCGGATGTGTATGCCGCCACGGCCAGGCTCGCCCGCCGGGACTGGACCGGCAAAATCTTCGTCGACGTCCGAACACTCGATGACAAGGAGATGGCCTTTCTTCGGTTGGTGCCACGGTTCTTCCCCAAGTGTGAGGTGGTAGTACCGGCCTTCGCTGGCACCGGTGATCGCCCGGCACTTCAAACGTCGGGCTGCCTGTTGACCGCAGTGGTGGATGCCATCGCATTTGCCGTTGCCGGACGCGGTCAGCCCTATCTCCCCATAGACCGCGGAGTGGCCGAACCAGAAATAGTCGCCGCGGCCATTCCGGAGCCCATTGCACCAACGCAGCCGCCGGAACCAACACTCGCCGAAGAACCTGCGCCGGCGGCCGAGACCGAAGGAGCACCACTGGCCGACGATGAGCCGCCGCCCGGCGAGGATATGCCCTCCACCGGCGCCTCGATGCTCGCACCGCCGGCTGACACCGCGCCCGAGCCGCCGCCCGTGTTGCGACTGTCCACCGATGGTGGTCCCGAGGCGGCGGATGCGGGCCCGGCCCTCCATGAGGTCGTCCGCATGCGAATGAGCGCTGAAGAGCGACGCCCGATCCGCCGGGCACCTCCCCGTACCCCGCCGGGTGCCAGAGCGCCCCAGACACCTCCCGTCACTCCTCCGGCCGATTCGGCCGGGGGTGCGCTCGGTGCCCTCGAGCCGTTGCTTTCCCCTGACGAGATGGATGCGCTCTTGCGCGACGATGATGCCGCATCAAATGAGACCCCGCCCACTGATGAAGAGCATGGAGAGGTGAAATGATGGAGTCGGTGGCCACATCCGAGCCGCGCCTGCTGGTGGTCACTGATCTGGATCGGCTGGGCCCGATCGTGCGCGACTGCTTTGCGCCCCACCGCATTGTCGGCGTTCGCAGCTACCTCGCCGGCATCGTCGAAATCGTCCGGGCGCCGACGCGGGCGATTCTGGTCGGATTCGACCCCGCCTGCCGCAGGCCCGAGGCCGCTATCGCCGCAATGAAATCGGTAGCCGGCGAGGCGCCTGTCGTCTTCTGCTGCGAACCCCCCTACGAAAGCCTCGGCCGCAAACTGCTCGAACATGGCGCCGATGATTACGTGATCTTTCCGCCGGAGGCGCTCGATCTCGAACGGTCGCTGCGAATCCCGTCGCGCCACACGCAGCAGCGTTGGATCGAAACGCCTTCCGTGGCGCCTATCCCGACAGCCGAAGAGCTGGCCAGGCTCGCGGATGTGCTTCCACGGCTGACCGCCGGCGATCCCTCCGCCTTGGACGCCATGGCCGCCCTGATCTGCACCGCGCTCAACGCCGAAACCGTGACCATCGTGCTCCAGGGCCGGACCGGCCGCGCCGGGCCAACTACGGACCTCGGCGCTCGCCCGATTCTGGTCGAGCCCATCGTCGAGTCCGAGACCCGTATCGGGCAGATCCGCGTGGGGGCCAGTCGCGGAGGCGGTTTTACTCACGAGGACTCCGCCAAGCTCAGACACTATGGCGTACTCTTCGGCCGCCTGGTCGAAGGCGCCCGCAAGGCCGAACAATGGCGAAGGCTCGCCGAGACCGACGACCTCACCGGGCTTCCCAACCGGCGGCGGCTGATGCAGTTCTTGAATGAGAAGATCGCCCTGGCGGCGAAGACCCGAACAACCCTCACTGTTCTGTACTTCGACATCGACGACTTCAAGCGATACAACGACCGGTACGGCCATGATGCAGGCGATGAAATCCTCTGCGACATCGGCCACCTGTTCGTCAAATGCACACGCGACAGCGATATGGTGGCGCGCTATGGCGGCGACGAGTTCGTGGTCGTGTTCTGGGATCCCGAGGGCCCACGAACGGTCGGCTCGCACCACCCCGAGCGCGTCATGCAGATCGTCGAGCGGTTCCGGGATGCCTTGAAGAAACACACCTTTAACCGGCTTGGTTCCGAAGCCACCGGCTGCCTGACGATCAGTGGCGGCCTGGCGCATTACCCGTGGGACAGCCAGACAGGACCTGAACTGATCGAGGTCGCCGACCGCGCCCTGCTGCAAGCCAAGGAAGCGGGCAAAAACCGCTTCTGGGTCATCGGGGATGCGGAATCGCACATTTGAGTTCCTCAAGCCGGCCCTGCCCTCCTGAAGATGTACGGCGTCCCTGGTCTTATTTAGCGAGTTGCCATACTGCATCGCCCACACAAGAGTTGCAGCTCCGTTATGCTCCGCAAGCTGCCTCAATGATCGTAACTACACTTGGAGCATCTTGTTACATCTACCCCTGGCAATGGCGCAGCAACGTGTTTCTGCCGTCTCGCCGATCTGGAGGCGCGAGAATCCATCCAGCCCTCGAGATTCCCAGCCTCCTCCGCCGCCGGGTCAATCGCCCTCCATTCAGCGCCTCATGGGCAGGGACACGCTGCGAGGATCCTCTCAAAACATGAGGAAGTTTTCGATCAGTCGCAGAGGCGGCGTCTCAGCATTTTCCCTTAGAGCGATGCCGTTCTGCCGACCGCCGCTTAATCTAAAGATGCCACAAGAAAACCAGGTATAAACCCTTTGACAATGACCGCGCTCCGCTATAATAGGCGCGACGGCAGCGTTAGAGGCGATGGCTTCCCGAAGTCATTCGTGGCATAGTAATTGCCCCCAACATGCCGATAGAGGATGGGCGACAGATGCGTCGCCAAACGTTCGACCACGTTTCATTCCTCTCTCCGGCCCGAACACTCGTGGTTGAACTGGCGCATCTGTCGCTCGGTCTTTTTTTACCCCATCACGGCGTCTAGATTCTTCACCCGCTAACGGCCGATGAACTCATCGTCATGACCTCTACGGGCAGCCCGATCCATGCACCCAGGTCTCGGCGGAGCCCGGGCGTTTCTGTCAGCGGGTCTGCGAATACTAACGACCAGCATTTCGCGGCCGCCCCGCAGACGCCCGGCAGCACACAACCTCGATCGGGCACGAGACCGGACCGGTCCGTCCGTCAAGGTGCGCCGGAAACCTCTCGTCAACCGCGGCCGCTTGGGGCGAATCACGAAACCTGGGCCTTATGTTCGCTGGTGCTGCTCCCGGTGGCCCTGAGCATCCCCGGGCTGGGTCGGTGGTGCATCTTCAGTCCGGACAGCTTTCAGTATCTTGAAATGGCGCGCTCGGTTGCCGAAACCGGCGGCTTTCCACACCGTCATTTCATGCTTCCGCCCGGCTTTCCAGTTGTCCTCGCCCCGTTGCTCTGCTTCGGCAGTCTGCCGTTGTTGCCGATGCGAACACTGCTGGCCGCGTGCTGGGCCATTGCCGCCGCTCTGACCTATCTGCTGCATCGAGATGAGCTCGGCCGGCGCCTGGCGTGGGTCGCGGGGCTGCTCGTCGCCATCAGTCCCGTACTGCTGCACTCTACCATGATGCTCCTTTCGGAACCGGTCTTCACCGTTCTGGCCTTGATGACGCTGCTCGTCATGGTCAGGTGGTGGCGTCGGCCGGTCGGCAGCGTATGGTTCGTCGCCCTCGGCGGCCTCCTGACCGCCGCTGCGGTCATGGTCCGCTCAGTTGGAATCGTGCTCCTCCCCGTGCTGGCCTTGGCCTTGTTGCGTCACCGCGACCAGCCTGTGACGCGACGTGCGATCGGAGCCGGCATCCTTGCATGCTGTGTGCTGGGCCCTCTCGCCGCGTGGCATATCCGTCAGGGCCTTTATCCCACCGGCATCGGATATGAACACATCTGGACAGCCGCCCGCGCGGCGGAGAAGACGGACGCGACCGGACTGGCCCTCCAACTCGAGCGCTTCCAGAAGTTCGCGCCCAGCCGTCTCGACTCCATCAAGGAGACCATGCTGCCAAAGGACCTGGCCTGGCGGGCTTTCAACCCGCCATGGGATCAGCCCACGACTTGGCTCATCGGCGGCTTCTTTGTCGTGGTCGCCCTGGTGCGTCTCATCCGCCTTCGAAGTCCCGTCGATCTCTATGTCCTGCTCACGCTACTGATACTCTCGTTATGGCCCTGGGACGAGGGAGTCCGTCTGGTCGCCCCGCTGATCCTCATCTTCGTGAGTTATCCGCTCTGGGTCGGTTTGCTCATCTGGCGGCGGGCACGGGGTCGGACCTGGGCGCGACCTGCCGTGGCCGTGGCACTCGTTCTGTGGCTGCTGCTCCAGGCAGCCGGCGTGACCGTTGAGCTGTCCCGCCTTCCGACGCTGAAGGCCAAAGCCCGACACCGCATGGACGTTATGGCAACGCTCGCCGCCTGGCACGATGCCTATACCTCCCCCGGCGCGACATGGATCGGCGTGACGCCCCAGGCCGACGACAGCAAAACCCTCCTGCTCGGCGCCGCATACCTCAGCCGCCGGCCGGTCACCACCATCGACGTCCGCGATCAATCCGCCTACGACCTGGATCTGTCCGTCGGGCAGCGGGCATTCGTCCACGAGGCCCTGGCGAATTCCGTCGAGGAGAAACACGGCTACGTGCCGGTCTCGCGGCAATCGGGGTTCGTTGTATTCGAGCGGCCCGGTCTCTAACCCGCGGCTTCACATCGCCATGCCGAGCACAGCCCGTTTCGTACGCCGGTCGATCATGGCCACGAAGGAGTTCATTATCAGGATGGCCCAGTAGCACTCCCCCTCCAGAATGCCGTACAGACGCATGAAGATCGTGAGCACGCCGACCGCCGCCGCGAAGATGGCTTGGCCGCGGACTCGCATGGGTGACGCGATCATGTCACCGGCGAGCAGGAAGGCACCCAACATCAGTTGCCCGGCGGTCAGGTGATACAGCACGTACGCCAACCCGAGTGCCCGGCCCTGCTCGACGGTCAGCACCGGAAGCCAGTCGTACCCACCCGCCCCCCGGGCCATTTCCACCGGCAGGATCGCCGCTGCCAGAGCGGCGCTGCCCAACATCGCCACGGGCACCTGCCATCGCAGATAGCCGCGGTAGATCAGGTACAACCCCGCGACGATCACGGCCAGCGTGCAAGTCTCTCCGATGCCGCCGGGCACCAGGCCGAAGACCGTGTCCCGCCATGGCGGCAGGCTGTCGCGCAGGAGCGGCTCATACACCAGATCCCCGTCGGCCTTGATTTCGCCCTCGGCAAAGCGGCGCAGCGTCTGGACCGGCCTCTCCATGAGCCAGGCTTCGGATAGCGGCGGCGTGCGCGATCCGGACCAGCCTTGATACGTCCCCATGTCAATCGCCCGAGCCTGGCGAATATCGCCGACCAGCAGGTGACCCGGCGCGAGAATCGGCGACTGGGTCAGGGCGATGAAGAGCGACAACTGTTGTGGGAACAGAAACTGCACCAGCACCCGCCCCACCAGGGCCGGCTGCCAGATGTAATGGCCCAGCCCGCCGAACAGGCCCTTGCCGAAGACGATCGCCACCGCCGAGCCGATGATCGGCACGTACCAGTACACCGTGGCCGGCAGCGTCAATCCCAGCAGAAGCCCTGTCAAAGCCGCATGCGAAAGTCCGCCGATGACCGGCCGGCGGGTCACAAGGCTGAAGACCAGATCCGACGAAACAGCCGCCGCGACAGCCAGCACCATGGTGACAATCGCCGCGGTGCCGAACAAAACCGTGCCGCAAATGGCGACAATGCCAGCCGCCAGAAGCCACGCGTGCAGTATGTCCTGCAGCGTGTTGCCGCTGCTGCGGTGCGGCGCCGGGCGAGCCGGCCAGTCCTCAACCACGATCCAGTGTTCCTGCTTCATGACCCTGCCGTCACCGCCTCTTCCGCTTGCCGGAGCAAACGCAACCGGGCTCGCTTGATGCTAGCCGATAATGGCAACTGCGCGGGGCACACATGACTGCACAAGCCGCAGTCCACGCACACGCGAAGCTGCGCCAACGTCATCTCGTCACAGGTCCGTTCCGCCTCGACGTGGATCAGCGAGGATGGATCCAGGCCCACGGGGCAATCCTCGATGCACCAGCCGCAGTGAATGCACGGAACGGGCTTGGGTTGCTCGGCGGCCGAAAACAAGAGCAGAGCGGTCGTGTCCGTGGTGACCACGGCCTCTTCCCGGCCGATGGCCACACCGGTCAGTGGGCCGCCGACGACCGCCAACGCCACCGGCTTGAGAAGCCCGGCCCGCTCCGCCAGGCGCCGCATAGGCGTGCCGATGGGAACGCGGTAGTTGCCCGCATGATCCACAGCGTCGCCCGCCACCGTCACGACGGTCTCTATCACCGGCCGGCCTTCGAGCAGGGCGCCGGCGGCCGCCCGTATGGTGGCCAGCGGCAGCACCAGGACACCGACATCGAGAACGGATTCGCCCACCGGCACCTCCCGGTCCAGCAGTGTCTTGACCAGGACAGTCGGCTGACACTGGGGATAGCGTTCGGACAGCGGAGCGACCTCGATGTGCCGGCCGGTGGCTTCGGCTTCGATTCGCTTGACCACGCGGCGGTGCCGGAACGGCAGGGCGATCATGGCTCGGTGAGCCCCCAGGGCGTCCGCGACATCGCAGATGGTGTCGATCAGCCGGCCGGGCTCCTCCACCAGTGTTCGCAAGTCGGCGCTCAGGTATGGCTCAGTCTCGACCGCGTTGACGATCAGTTCCGTCACCCCCGCCGCAACGGCATCCTGGATGACGCGGTGTGCCGGCCTTCGCGGCGCGCCGCACATGACGCCGTGCCGGGCCAACTGGAATACGAACGATTCGGATTCCCAGGTGGGAGTAGGACCGAGGTGCTGGTTTTTTCCATCGGGCTCCAGAACAGCCCCCGGCAGGTAGCCGTCCAGCGGCGCCCACACGCGCGTCAATGCGGTGATCGTGCCCGATGTGGGAGCGTGAACCGGCAGCGAATCAGGCTCGGCCGGTCGAGCCAGCCGCTGGCCCCCCAACACATGTTCGCCGACCGCGATCTCGGCGATCGTCGCAAGACCGCGTGCGGCCTGCAGCGGAATGTGCAGCGGGCCATCGGCGGCGACCATTTCGATCGGCCGGCGGGCGGTAGCCGCCTTTTGGTCCGGCAGGAAACAGCCGCCCTCAAACGTTCGCCGCGGGCCAAGCACATTGGACCAGAAACTCATCGGCTTGCTGTCTTCTCCGTGTCTCCGTGCCTCAGTGGTGAATTACCCCGCCTCCGCCGCGGCTTCCTCTCGCTCCGATGAGGCGGCCTTTCCGCCCTGCCCTCCCCGGCGCACTCCTCCGATGATGCCGAGCTTGGACTCGGCGTTGATGAAGTCGAGGATCCTCCGGCCGGTCCGCGTCTTGGCCCGTTCGGCGAACTGGGCCACCGCCTTGCGGAAGGGCAGATTCGACCGGAAGAGCATCCGGTAAGCTTCGCGGACTTCCAGCATTTCCTCCCGGCCGAACTGGCCTGATCGTCGCAATCCCAACGAGTTGTGGCCCACGCACTCCGATTCGTGCAGCGCCTTCATATACGGGGGCACGTCCTTGCCCAGCCGCGTGCCGCCGCCGATCATGACGTACTCGCCGATCCGCGCGAATTGGTGGATGAGCGAGTACCCGCTGACGATGGCGTTGTCCTCGACGGTGACGTGTCCGCTGAGCGCAGCGCAGTTGTACACCTTGACGTTGTTCCCCACCGTGCAGTTGTGGCCGATGTGGGCATACCCCAGGATGAAGCAGTTCTCGCCCACGGTAGTCCACGACTCCGGCTGCGTGCCGCGATGGATGGAGGCAAATTCGCGGATGATGGTTCCCGCACCGACCTTGCAGAAGGACCGCTCACCCTTGTAGTGGAAATCCTGGGGGATGTGCCCGACAACCGCGCCGGGGTGAATCTCGCACCGTTCGCCGATCTCCGTCCAGCCCGCCAGGAAGGCGTTGGGGTACACCTTCACACCCTCACCGATCTTGACCGGCCCTTGAATGGTGACATATGGCCCGATCTCCGCCGAAGCGGCGATCTGGGCCTGTCGATCGATGATCGCAGTCGGATGAATCGCCATAAGCTGAGCCTCGTTGTCCTGGTCCGGCCGACTCCGTCAGGGCCGGCCTCTTCTCCGGCCGACTCCGCTGTTCACAAAATCGCCGCCCGAGTGGAGCCGGTGCCCTCACCGGCGGCCGTGCCTACATCCGCACCCCTACCGGCCAACCGGGTAGCGGCCGGCGTCCCCGCCGGCCGTTCGTGCGATCCACCTTCGGCGAACCGCTCGTACGAGAATCCGTCCTCGCACGCACCCTGCCAGGGAATCCTTTCCCGTATCCAGAATTCTCCGCCAGTCGGCGCGCAGTCTTAGTTCAAAGAACGGCATTCTAAGCAGCGTGCGCGAATCGGCAACGGTGGGCCGCCAGGGTTGGAGGGCGGCAGTGGCGCTTGGCTGGGCTGCTGGACCTCCGGCAAAGTTGAAATTGCTTGAAACGACTTGAAATCGCCGGTTGTTAGCTGTTGATTTTTAGTCAGTACTCATCTGAAATCGCCCCCGGCGATGCGTGGCTCGAGAGCATGGCGCGTCTGCCGCGCGCCAGTCAGAGTGGTGCCGGCGCCCTCGTCGGCAGCTTGGGGCTTCCCGAGGGGTACCGACTCTCCTTTCGCTCAACCGCCGGTGAGGGCACCGGCTCCACTCCAGGGCGCAATCCGCTGCAAACGGCTGCAAATCGTGAAGCCGTCAGCAGTCAGCGATCAGTGGTCAGCGCTCCGGGCAGCAGCGCGAGGGAACGCGGGCCGCTGCGGTCATGCGGAGCACTTCGACGCAAGCCCGGGAGGAATATGCGACCGGCCGGGAGAGCTCCAGGACCACTGCCCCGACCGGCATCGCCGTGACGGATGCAGGCCGTGGCAACCGGGTTTCAATTGAGGAGAAAGACATCGCTTCAGTCGCCGCTGCGCAGAAGCATTGGGATCACGGGGAAAGCTCCCTTCCGTCACCAACGGCCGAAATGAGCGCCGCCATCGACGTACAGGATGTGACCTGTAACCGTCGCGGCATCGATCAGGTACATGACCGCATCCGTGATGTCCTTGACCGTCGAAGGCCGGCCCATCGGCGACAGGCTCTCCATCACCTGCCTGGGAGTGTTCCGATGAAGCGGCGTGTCGACGACGCCGGGGGCCACCGCGTTCACGCGGATGCCGTCTTTCGCGTACTCCATCGCAAGATGCCGGGTGATCGTTTCAAGACCCCCCTTGGTGATCATCGGCACTGCCGCCATGATGCCTCGGACCGGGTTGCGAGCCAGGGCCGCCGTGATGGTGACAATGCTCCCGCCGGTCTTCTGCGCCAACATCTGCTTGATGGCGAGTTGGGTAACGTACAGAAAGCCCTCCAGGTTCGTCGAGACGAGCGACTTGAAGTCCTCGGCCGTGTAGTCCGTGAACGGCTTGGTGAAGAAGATACCGGCGTTATTGACCAGCACGTCGATCGACTTGAAGCGGGACAGCGCCGTCTCGACGATGTTGGCGGCAGTGGCCGGCTCGCCGATGTGACCGTCCACCAGAGCCACGCCGTCGGAAGCCGCGAGCTCGGTGGACTGGGTCACCTTCCGGGAATTGGCCACGACATTGAAACCCCGTTCGACGAACGCTTTCACAATTCCCGCACCGATCCCCTGCGAAGCTCCCGTCACGATGGCTGTCTTCCGTGGACCGCTCATGGTTGTCTCCCCAACAAGACGAACTGTTGGTTGCTCCAGCCAACCCGCTCTGCCAGTCATTGAGTCATCCGGCCTACGTGCTGCTCGAGGCCGCTTTACGATCCGGCGGCACTCTTCTCAGCAGCCATGCGCGATTGTAGGTCGCCGGATTCGGCCGGCCACAAGTCCGCGTTCCTGGCGTCCAATCCGGCCTCCGCGAATGGAGCCGGTACGTTCGAGCTTCCTCGAGGCTGTGCTGCCGCCGGTTTCCCCTCGCCCGGCATCTCTCCCAACGGTCGCCTAGAGCTGTTCACGTTTGCGTGCGGCGTCGTCTCGCGGGTAGCGGCCGAGCTCCCGCTCGGCCGAGCCAAGCAGGACGACCAGCAAGGAGGCTGGCCGCTACCGACGGGTGCAACCGTGAACCGCCCTAACGCGCAAGCAGACACTTTTCGCAAGTCGCATTCTAGCTGGGAGTCGCTGTATTGCAACGCTTTCTCTGCGTGATAGGCAGTTTCCCCCCAGCCGTAGCGTGGGCCATTGGGCCCGCGGTCCTGAACGCCCCGTCCTCGGCGCGCGTTCAACCTGCAACGCCTTCTCTGCGTGATGCGCAGTTTCCCCCCCAGTGGAGCCGGTGCCCTCACCGGCAGCTTGACGCCGGGCAGCCCACCCCGTCGCGCAGCGCGCGGGCGCGGTCATCTTTCGACGGGGCGCGGAAAACCAAGTAGAGCCGTAGCGTGGGCCATTGGGCCCGCGGTCCTGAACGCTCCGTCCTCGGCGCGCGTTCAACTGCAGGCTCAGGTTCTGGTTGGGGGGATCGGAGGGCTCCTCGTTGCCGCCTCGGACGCCGGTCAGAATGGAGCGATGCGATTGCGCTGCGTTGCGCTGGGTTGCGCTTTTCAAAATTATTAGGGTGAAGCAATCTGCCGACCGCGCAATCCTCGCCCCCGTGGCCGGGGAAGCAACATCGGCGTTTGGGCGCGGTAGCGGCGGTACGGCTCGCCGAGATGAGTCGCAAGATCGCGCTCCTCGAACCGGATGCCCATGAGAATATACGCCGTCATGCCGGCCGAAAAGAGCAGGTGTCCCCAGGTCATCGTCGGCGTCGCCCAGAAGGCGATCAGGAACCCCAGCATCAGCGGATTGCGCACCAGGCGGTACAACCAGGGAGTCTTGAAACTCGGGGGCCGGGGCTGCCGTTGGCGCAAGTGGAGGAAGACCTGTCGCAGGCCGAACAGGTCGAAGTGGTCAATGAGGAAGCTCGAATACAGCACCAGCGCCCAACCGCCAAAGCACAACGCCCAGACGACGCCGCGCCCAACCGCGTGGTCGATGTCCCAAATCGTGCCCGGTATGGGACGCCAGAGCCCAACCAGCAACAGCAGACACAAGCACGCGGCGAGGACATACGTGCTGCGTTGCGCCGCCGGCGAGAGGTGCTCATTCCACCATTTTTTGAATCGCGGGCGGGCCATGATGGTGTGCTGGACGGCAAACAGACCGAGGAGCAACACATTCGTCCCGATCGCCGCCACAATTGGCGAGGCAGCGCCGCTGTCGATCGACTTCGGCACGACCAGGTTGGCGACGAAACCGACGAGATAGAGAAAGGTCCCGGCGAAGAGGGCATAACAGCCAACGCCGTACACGAAGATCAACACCGCGGCGAAGCCGACCGTCGAAGGGGCCCGGGTGGGCGCCCCAGCCGGCGTCGGGTGAACCGGAAGCACTGGAGTTTCCGACTGGTCGCGCTGCCGGCGATCCGACAACGCCTCTGCGCTAACCACGTCATCTCGAAGCCTTCTGCTCATGGGTTCCTCCCGAGGTTGTCGTTGTCCGGACATTCGTCACGGACGCTGGTTCGGGAGATACGGTCGTCATCGAGGGGCAGGGAGCGAACGTTCTGCTCCAACCAGGCTGCCAGCCCCGGACTCGAGCCCACGGCGCCGGAAGGCGGCGACAAAACGGCCACGCAGAGAATCGACAGAATGTGGAGCTTTCTCATGGATCTCTCCCCTTGTCGCACCCTCTGGTTGCTTCCGTGCGAGGGAGAACCGTCCCGAACACTGGGCATTATAGCTGTTGTGAGCGCACCTTCAGACTTGCCTCGCGGCCGCCTGAGAACGATGACACGACAACGCTATCTATTTATGCTGAGAGCGGTGTGGCCTCAGCGCCACGCACCTTGCTTTCGGGCGAGGGAGCAAATCTATCGAGGAGCGCAGGGTGCCCCTGGCGACGCAGGGCGAGGTCAGTCGGAAGAATCTGATCCGTCGCGGCGTAGGTGGTTTTTCAGATCCAAAGCGCCGTGGTTATCAAGCCAACATCAGATTCTCTTCTCGCCATTCGCCATTTCGCAAACGAGGTTCACTCGAA
>DATKKX010000474.1:0-9785 GCA_035542775.1 Phycisphaerae bacterium
CGCACCTACCACTACATGCCGCAGTTCCAGACCTGGCACCGCGAATCGACGATCGGCTCCTACCTGATCGGCCTCGCGTTTCTGCTGATGGCGGTGTACCTGATCCACTCGCTCTTCCGCGGCCGGCGTGCCCCGGCCAACCCCTGGGGCAGCGGCTCGCTCGAATGGCAGTGCACGTCGCCGCCCCCGCCGCACAACTTCGAGAAGACGCCCAGGTATGGCGATCCCTACGACTACACCAATCTCGTGTATGACAAAGCCGTCCGCGGCTATGTCTGGAAAACACCGCCGCATTTGATGCCGGAGCCGGAGCCAAGTGCCTTGAAATGGTTATGACCATGGGAATCGCTGCTCAGAAAACCGCCCGCCAAAGTGGAGCCGGTGCCCTCACCGGCGGCTGGGGATCCAGGGCCGCTATCCCGACCTCGCCATTTTCATCCGAAATGCCGAGCACGGCGATCATGAAACCTGTTCAGACAATATCCGCGATCCCTGTTGCTCCCCCAGCGCTGGAAGGGCGACAGCGAACTCCAGCCCTGGAAGGGCGGCAGTCCATAGCCGAGGGCGTGAGCCCTCGGAGAACGGCGCACGAGCGCACTCCAGCCCTGGAAGGGCGACAGAAGACCCTCGGCTTCCCGCCGCGTCCGCTTTTCATCCGAGATGGCGAGTGTCCGCTGGTGCGAGAATCCTTTCTCGCACCCCGTTGACGCCAGGAACGATAGATGAACCCAGCCAACCCAGACGCCGCCCACACCGCCGAGCCGCACCCGGCCCACCTGCAGCATCACTTCGCCGACGTCCGCCAGCAGTTCGAAGCGGGCAAGTTGGGGATGTGGCTTTTCCTGTCCACTGAGGTGCTGCTGTTCAGCGGCTTGTTCTGCGCCTATTCGGTCTATCGCGCCAATCATCCGGAGGTCTTCATCTACGCCCATCAGTTCCTGGACAAATCGCTGGGCGGCCTGAACACCATCGTGCTGATCTGCAGCAGCATGACCATGGCCTGCGCCGTCCGCTGTGCCCAGCGCAGCCAGGGCCGCGGCCTCGTCATCCTGCTGATTGCGACCCTGGTCCTGGCCGCCTGCTTCCTCGGCATCAAGGGCATCGAG
Source organism: Phycisphaerae bacterium (assembly GCA_035542775.1). Lineage (GTDB taxonomy): Bacteria > Planctomycetota > Phycisphaerae > UBA1845 > UTPLA1 > DATKKX01. Next base: position 1,107 of record DATKKX010000474.1, read on the forward strand.
TACGAGCACAAGTGGAAGCACGGCCTGCTCTGGGGCCATCTGTATCATCCGGAATTCGAGGGCTCCGCGGCCACGCAACCCGCATCTCCAACCACGTCGGCCGCAGTTTCGGCGCCGACGACGACCTCGATGGCGGCGGCTCCCGCCCTCGGCGGTGCAAGCAGCAAGCCGGCCCCGGCCGGCTCGCAGCCCGCGTCGGCGTCACTCACGTCCGGCGCGGACCGCCCGCAGATCGCCCCCGCCGCCGTCGGCCCGCGCGGCCTGGCCAATCCGCCGCAATACGGCGAGGACTTCATCGGCCCGGAGCGTCAACTGCGAAACGTACAGATCTTCTTCGGCATCTACTTCCTCATGACCGGCCTGCACGCCCTGCACGTCATCGCCGGCATGATCGTGATCGCCTGGCTCCTGGTTGGTGCTACCCGGCGGCTCTACAACAGCGAATACTTCACGCCGGTAGACCTCGGCGGCTTGTACTGGCACCTCGTCGATATCGTGTGGATCTTTCTGTTTCCGCTCCTCTATCTAATAAGGTAAGGACTACGCCGTGGCCACTCAGCACTCAGGACTCAGGACTCAGGACTCAGCACTCAGCCCTCCGCACTCCGACTCCGTCGGCCATATCGTCCCCCTGCCCGTTCTCTTCGCCGTCTGGATCGGCCTGCTGATCATGACCGGTGTCACCGTCGCGGTCGCCGACGTGGACCTCGGGCGGGCCAACCTCTGGGTGGCCGTCGGGATCGCCGTGTTCAAGGCCAGTCTGGTGGCCCTGTTCTTCATGCACTTGAAGTACGACAGCCCCTTCCACGCGGTCATCCTGATCGGGGCGTTGCTTTTCGTCATGCTGTTCATCGGAATCGCGATGATGGACTCGGGTCAGTACCAGCCGGAAATTCAGCAATGGCAATCTCAACAGGCTCCTCCGACATGAACGGCGCGGCGTCCGATTCACCCGCTCAGCCGCAGAGCGGCCCTGAAGGCCGCCCGCCCGCGGCGCCCCCGATCGCCCCCGGCTTCGGCACGTTCGGCATGACTATTTTTCTCTTTGCCCTGGGCGTGCTGTTCACCGCCAGCATCGTCGCATACCTCTACATCCGTGCCCGCGCCGAGGTCTGGCCGCCGCCGAACGCGCCAAGACTGCCCGCCGGCTTGTGGGTCAGCACGGGCGTCATCATCCTGTGCAGCGTATCGATTCAGCGGGCCCTTTCCAGCGTCCGGCGAGACCGGCCGGGCCTGCTGATCGGCGGCCTGTTGATCACCCTGCTGCTCGGGCTGGTGTTCCTGCTCACCCAGGCAATGAACTGGCTCTGGCTGATCTCACTGAATGTGGTGATTTCGCCGCTGGTGCGAGAATCCCTTCTCGCACCCGCCGCCGCCGCACCCACCACCGCGCACATCGCCTCCCTCTATCTCTTCACCTTCTACGTGCTGACCGCCTTGCACGCCCTCCATGTCCTCGGCGGCATGGTGCTGCTGGCCGTCGTCACCGCCCGCGCCTTCGCCGGCCGCTACTCGTCCGCCTACTACCCCGGCGTCAAATACGCCGCCATGTACTGGCACTTCCTCGACTGCGTGTGGATCGTGATGTTCGTCCTGCTCTTCCTTCTGTAGTCCGCGCGCGGGAGGGCGAGGCTCCGGCCGAGTCGCGTCGGCTTCACCACGCCGGCCCCCGGTCGGCGATCATGAACGTCAGAAGCAACGGTAGATAGACCAGCGTGGCATGGAATAGACGCTTGGCGTTCCTCGCGCTGCGGTCGCGGTAAAAGCGAACCGCCAGATAGACCAAGCCCAAGCCCAAGGCGATGGAAGCAGCCGCGTATGCCCATCCGCTCAGGCCGACCAGCACTCCAGTCAGTCCGATCGGAAGCAGCACTAGGCTGTACAGCACGATCATCAGTCCGGTGGACTCACCGCTGCAATCAGACATCGGCAGCGTGCGAAAGCCGCTCCGCCCGTAATCCTCACGATACAGCCAGGCCAGCGCCAGGAAATGCGGAACTTGCCAGACCAACAGGATGGCCCCCAAGATGACCGCCGGCCCTTCAACTCGACCGGTCGCGGCGGTCCAGCCGATCACCGGCGGAATCGCCCCGCAGACCGCGCCAACCAACGTGCACAAGGACGTTCGCGTCTTGAGCGGCGTGTAGGCGGCCAGATAGATGACCGCCGTCATCGCGGCAAGAAAGGCGCTGGGCCCGTTGACCGCCAGCTTCAGCAGAATCAGGCCCGCCAACATCATTCCCAAGGCCACCGCCAACGCGGAATGCGGGCTGATCGCCCCCGCCGGCAGCGGCCGGTTCCTTGTTCGCGGCATCCGGGCGTCGACGTGCATCTCCATCCATTGGTTAAAGGCGTTTGCAGCCAGGGCCGTGAGGCCGGTGCCGATCAGGGTAGAGAGCAGTTTCGACCAGACCACCGAGCCCGTGATGCCGAGTAAGTAGCCGGCCACAGTGGTAAAAAGCACCAAGGACGCCAGACGGGCTCTCGTCAGCACGGCGTAGTCGGCAATACGCTGCATCCATGCCTGCCGATGCGGCGTGGTAACCCTTGCGACTGCAACCAAACGGTCGGTATTCACTGAAGCCTGGCCCTCAGGAGGCTCGATCATAGTCAATGCTCTGCGCCAATGCCACTGCCGGACCGCGGCGTTGCTGGCCGGGATCCCGCCTGCCGGCTAAGATGGGCCTTCGTGACGGCCAAACGCAGCCTCAGCGATGTATTGGCGGTCGGCTTTGGCACGACCGTGGCCATGTGGGCAACGGCCTACGTCTGCCGCCTGCCGTCGGTATCCGCGTCCAGCAGGGCACTGCTGTTCCTTCTCCTGCTCTGCCTGGGAGCCGGAGGGTTTGTCGCGGGGCGCTACTCGCATCGCCGCTGCAAAGGAGCGGTCGCAGCGTGCCTGCTGGCGTCGCTGCTGAACCTGATGATCCTCGGGAGCCTGCTCACGGGAACCCAGCCCAATCAGTTGGTGCCGTCGGCGTTTTGGTGGGTGCCCGGCTCGCTGCTGGTGTCGGCGGTGATCGGCTGGCTGGGCGGCGCGATCGGGTCCGCCATCCCACGGCAATCCCCAGAGGAGGTCAACTGGCTGGGCGTCTGGACGAAAGTGCTGACCGCGGCGACGCTGCTGCTCTTGATCATCGGGGGCCTGGTGACCGGCTACCAGGCGGGGCTCTCGGTCGTCGATTGGCCCAATTCATTCGGCTACAACATGTTCCTCTATCCGCTCTCTCGCATGACGGGAGACGTCTACTACGAGCATGCCCACCGCCTGTTCGGCAGCCTGGTCGGGCTGACCATGCTGTCGCTGGCGATTTACCTGCGACTCAATGATCGGCGGGCATGGCTGCACCAGTTCGCCTGGGCCGCGCTGCTGGCCGTGATCGTGCAGGGAATCCTGGGCGGCTTGCGCGTGACGGGCCGTTTTACGTTCAGCACTCAGGCCGCGGACACGGCCCCGAACATCGCCCTGGCCATCGTTCACGGTACTTTCGGCCAGGTGTTCTTCGCGATGACCGTGGCCCTCGCGGTGTTCACCTCAACGGCCTGGCGGCGAGGCGTGGGAGAGAATGCTGAGGGCCAAGTGCTGAGTGCTGAGGGGCACGCCAACCGGGCTCGGCTCGGAGCCAGTCCCCTTTTGCCGGGGGCGACGGACCGGACGCTCAGCACGATTCTCGTCGCGCTTCTGATCATCCAGTTGGTGCTGGGAGCGATCCTCCGGCACGTCAGTGGCGGGCTGCTCATCCACATCGCCATCGCCGTCGTCGTGGTCTTCGCGGCGATGAATTCCGCCCTCCGCGCATGGGGCTTGTATCATCAGCAGCCCACCTTACGGCGGATCGGGAGGACGCTCGCCCTTCTGACCGGCGTCCAGGTCATCATGGGCCTGACCGCATACATCGTCCTGGGCATCACCACCGGCATCGAGCCGAGGCCGGGCGTGCAGGCTCTGCTGACGACGATTCATCAAGTGACGGGAGCCCTCGTTCTGGTGTGTGCCGTCATGCTGATGCTATGGAACTACCGGCTGCTGGCACAGGCTGTGGAAGGGCGCGCAAAAAGAGCCCCCGGTGATGTGCACCGGGGGCTCGATTACGGGCAGTCAATGGGCAACCGGGTCGATCGCCCAGGCGAACGACTAGTGTCCTAGAAGCTTATTCACCATGCCGCCGACATCACCCAGGTCAACCACGCCGTTGTTGTTGAAGTCGCTCGGGCAGACGTCGTGACGGCTGGCGGATGCCGTCAACAGCGCCTCCACGAAGTGCTGGATGTCCTTGCCGTCGGCAGTCCCGTTGCCGTCCATGTCCCCATTGTGAGTGGAGCAGGTGAAGCATCCTTCAGCGTCGCACCACTGTCCCGGGCAGGGGTTGGCGCCCGGCTGGCAATGACCATAGGCATCGCAGGTCTCGACGCCGTCGCAGAAATTGCCGTTGCTGCATGCGGCGTCGGCGGTGCAGTCGCACGGCGGACACGGGCCGCCGCAGTCGATCCGCACCTCGCCCTGATTCAGGATGCCATCGTGGCAGGTGGCGGGATCGACGCAACCGAAGCTTATCACCTTGAAGTCGTCGATGGCCGCTTCGATGAGAGACGGCGTGCTGCCGTCATTCGCCACGAAGCGAACCTTGACCTGGCTGGTGAGCATGCCCCCGGGCACGTTGTATTCGTGATAGTACCAGCCTCCGCAAGTGCCGGTTCCCGTGGGTCCGACGGTCTCGACGTTGGTCCAGGTGCTTCCACCGTTGCTGGAGATGTCCACGGTGAACACGTCCGCGCCGGGGTCGCCGCCGGCGCAGTTGGAATACCACCGCCAGTAGCTGATGGTCACCTGGCTGTAGCCGGACAGATTCAGCATCGGGGATTTCACGGTGGTCTTTCCACCGTCGACGTCGTAGTCACCGGCGCTGCTGCCGGCGCGGTAGTCCGTCACCCAGCACATGGTGCCGGGGTCGGAGTGATCCGAGCCGGGTTGAGCAGTGGTGGCCTGCGGCACGTTGCGGGTCCAGATGCCGGTGGTGGCGGTGTCGCCGGTGTCGCCCACCGTCCAGCCTTGGTCGGTTTCGAAGGCGTCGTTCATGATCGTCGTGACGGTTCCCACGGCGGCGGAGTAGTAAGTGCCCGGCGCAGTGGCGGGACTGGTTACGGTGGTGCCGCCGCTTCCCAGAGCGCTCACGTAGAATTGAGGAGTGTTACCGCACATGGGCGCCGGGAAAGTCGCCTGGTACAGGTTCCCGCCCAAAGGCGTCAAGGGTGATGTCAGGAACGAGCCGCCCGTATAGCGGTAATGTAGCAAGCCCGAGCCGGGGACGTACGACTCGTCCCGATCCACGATCCGCACGTTGAACGAAGTCGGCAGGCCGGGCGGGATCACTTGCGGAGCGCCGTCCGGGATCGTGACGTCCAGGGCGTTGCTGCCGCACTCCGGTCCGGTGATGTTGAAGGTGTAGTTTCCGGTGGCTCCGCTCCATCCGCTGATGCGGATCAGATAGGTGGTTCCCGCAGTGACGCTCAAGGTGACCTCGGACGGAGCATTGGAAGTCATTCCACAAGCGTCGTCGTTGCAGCTCAGCGTGTTGGCGGCGGTGCCGGGACAGCCGGAATGTACTGACAGCACCGAGTCGTAGGTCGTGCCGGAGCACAAGCTGAACGTCGCGCTGCCGCTGGTGCCGGGAGTGTACTTGTACCACACATCCGGCGTGGCGTCGGATGTTCCGCAACTGGTGGAGCCGTCCACGGTCATCCCGGCATTGGTTCCGGTGTAATACTGGCCGGGGCATGCTCGCTTGGCATTGACGCAGTCGTCGTTGACGCCGACGCGCAACGTCACCGTCCGGCTGGTATCGCCGACGTGGGTGGTGGTGTTGGCGAACTGCAGGGTGTCAAAGTAATCGCCGTCCGGAAGGGAAGCGGCGGTGGAGTTGATGGAGACCGTGACCGTCGCCGTCTGCCCGATGGTCAGCGAGCCGGTGGCGTTGGTGATGTCCAGCCACGGCGCGGTCTTGGTTACGTTATAGGTGATCGGGCTGGCAGGTCCGAGGTTCTCCACGGTGTAGTTGTTGCTGGAGGGCGTGAAGGGCCCGCCGGCCTGCCCTGACGAAACGAAGTTGCTCGTTGGGGAAACGCTCATCCCAACGGCCAGTGCCGGGCAGGAGATCCCGTGGGCGCTGAAGCCAGCGCAAATCTCGGTGTAGTGCGGCGTGCCGTTGTAGATGTTGCCGTCGTTATCGTCCAGCGTCAGGAAGTCGATCGCGATCTGGCTGTTGATGCCGGTCCCGGTGTGCAGCAGGATGGAGTTCACCACAATGCTGGAGAGCAGGCTCAGGTAATCGGTCGGCTCCGTCACGAAGAGCTGGTTGCGGATGCTCCAGACAATACCGGAGAGCAACATGCCGCAGTCGTGGATCTCGCTGCCGCAGGACGAGCAACTGGTGGCCGAGTACTGGCAATCGTTGTCCGCCGTCCGCAAACCTTGATTACAATCGCTGCAGAAGCCGTAGCCCAGGTTCGGATCGTCTACCGGCAACATGGCGATACAGTCAGCCATGCCTTCGCCGTACTCGCCCTGCCCGCTGCTGGTCTTGTCGATGCAGTGGTGCCCGTATTCGTGATCAAGCACGCTCTGCCACGCGGTGTTCGGGCAGGTGCAACTGCCGACGCCCGGCTGGCAGAAGTTGATCGAGCCGTCGCCGCTGTCCGACCAGGCATTGCACGGGCAGTAGTAGTCGGTTCGGTTTACGACCGTCAGTACGCCCGTCTCCGTAGGAATGCTGGGGAAGCTCGGGTTCTGGGTGAGGATCCAGTCGCGGCAGGCGTTGCCCGAAACATAGATGTTGGTCTGGGCCAGTACCAGGTCGGTGATGGTCGAGCAGTGCACGAAATTCACCGGGCCCGGCGGCGTCACAGTGGCGGTCAGCGTCTCTTCACTCCCGGCGCGATTGTCAATCGTGAAGTACAAGCCATCCACATAGGAGTGGACGGTCACCGGGGCGGTGCCTGAATTGGGGATGGTGAAGTTGCCGTTGATGTCGGCGTAGACGCTACTCCCCCCCTGGATATCCACTCTCGCCCAGGGGTAGTTGAAGAGAATCTCATCCGTGCAGATGGCCGCCTTGGCCCCCGGCGTGGCCATGGCCTTGACCGTGCCGTTCACGTCAACGAAGTGAATCATGGTCTCCTTGTGGAGGACCTCACCGGTGCGCGCGTCGCAGACGAATCGCCAGCTCTCGTGGCCAGCGTCGGTGCGGTCGTTTTCCCCGATAAAGGTGACGGCCAGGACCGGCTCGACCGCCGGGCCTTCGAGGCCCGCCCAGATGATCTTCTCGACCCGCGTAAACCGCGTCATGCCGGTGTGGGCCTGCACGGCCGGGTCGAATTCCATGTTAGCCAGGATCGGATCGACGCCGAATTCACCCAGATATCGCAGGCTGGATGCCGCCAGGACCAGCGGGCTGCTCTCCGCGTTGCGGACCAGCAAGCGAAGATCGGAACCGTAGACCGGCAGCCCGTCTCGGTATTGCGAGTAATACACCAGCGTGAATTTGTACTCGCCGGTCCGCGAGTTGAACATCAGCGGCTGGGTATGTCGCCTGTCTTCCAGACGACTCATGGGCTGCAAATCGCCGGCCGGGCACGCGAAGATCGTGCTGTTGGCCGCGACGAACTTCGCCGCCGTGTCGGTCGGGCTCTGGCCGACCTCCATGGTGGTGCCGTAGACCCTGACGAGTTGCCCGGCCTCGCTGTACAGCCTTGCGGCAGGGTGGGCCTGCTGGAATTGCTGCAAGGCGTTGAGTTGCTCCGCAGTGGCGGGCACCGTCCCGGCGAGCGGGCCGCTCGCTCCATCGGAGCCTTGTGCAGCGGAGAGGAACGTGCAGGTCAATAAAAGGACGAGGAATAGATCGCGAATTCTCATGTTCGGGCTCCTTAGAAAGACCACCTTCCTGCAACGAAGCGATTCGTCAGCTTGCCGGGATACGGATTCACATGAATCTTGAAGAGGAAGGGTAGCAGAGGCAGGCAGAGAGGTGCCTGTGTCATCGGCTTTGAAACGTGTGCCACTCCGCCCTTTCCCCACACGTCCATTCGTGCTCGCACCCAAGCGCAAACCATGATACCACATCGGCTTGGCCGTGTCCAGAGCTGAACATCTCATTCCTCGCCGGGGACTGCCGATTAGAGGGTCGGCCGCTCAGGGCAGTCGGCCGAGCAGGAGCTCTGGTTTGTCGGTAGGGAAGGGCATGAAGGGCATATCTCGCGAATCGCCGGTGTCCCATTCACCGTTGGCAACTGGATCCGGTCGCTCAGGCTTGCGCAGACGGCGGCGAAACTGATCGAGCTGCTCTCGCGCGGTGCTTGCTCGAATATGGCTTGAGGGATTGAAAGCGTGCTCAAGGGCGAAGATGGATGAGGCGGGTCATGAACGAGCCGATTTCTGCAGCAAATTGTCCCGGTTGGCTCAAGAGAACATTCCTCGTGCTCTTGCTCGGCGTCGGGCCGGCAGTCGCTTTTTGCTGCGGCAGTCTCGTTGGCGTTGCGCGAGTTGTCAGAGCTGCGGGGCCGTCGCCATCGCTGACGGGCATGGTTCCAGATCGTAGACTTGGATGATCTGTGCGTTCCGGCGCCAGCGGCGGCGCCAGGTTGGCAGGCTTCCATGGAGGATGACTTCCCTGCCGTCCAGTTCCT
>DATKKX010000475.1:0-9334 GCA_035542775.1 Phycisphaerae bacterium
CGGTCCGTCATGGCGCTGACCAACTCGCCGTCCAGCCAGTACTGGCCCTGCGTCGGCCGGTCCAGACATCCCAGCAGGTGCATCAGCGTGCTCTTGCCGCTGCCCGATGCGCCGGTGATCGAAACGAACTCGCCTTCCTCGATCGGCACGGTCACGCCATCCAGGGCGCGCACCACGGTATCGCCCATCTGGTAGAACTTGCTGAGATTGCGGATGTCGATCAGTGATGCCATCAAGGTGAATCAGGCTGGGTCAGTTATGCTTTGTCGCTGGCCTTCTTTTCCTTCTCCGTCTTCTGCGGCCGCTTGGTGTAGACCGGATCGCCCGCTTCCACGCCGGATTTGACTTCCGTAAACGTGCCGTCGGTGGTCCCGATCGTCACTGGCCGTTTTTCCTCCTCGCGAACCTTGCCCGGCACAGGCACATATACGTAGACATCGTGGCCTTCGCTCTGCAAGGCCTCGTTCTTCACCAGCACGACGTTCTGCACTTTGGCGGTGGTGAAGGACAGGTCCGCCTGGAGGCCCATCAGCTTCTCCAGGTCGTCCCCCACCAGGCGAATGCGGACCCGGAACGCCACTGCGTTGTTCACCTTCTCTGGGGCAGGCAGGATCCGCTCGATCACGCCTCGGTACCTCTGCGAACGGTAGGCCTCCACGGTCACGTCGACCGGGGTCCCGGCGAAATGCTTGGTGAGCGCGGCCGCCGCCGGGTCGTCATCGTCGTCGTCCGGCTGCGAAGCCACGATCTTCGCGGCGGCGGCGCGATAGACGTCTTCCTCAAGCTTCTGCGTCTTACCCGGCCTGGCGTACTCCGGAGCGATGTCGCGAATGGCCCCTATATCCGCCTCGTCGATGAGCGCCGTGACGAACATCGCGCTGACATCGGCCAGCATCATGAGCGGGGTGCCGCCGGTAAAGGAAGTGGTGCCGCTCTGGATCATCTCGCCGTCACGAATCAACAGGGTATAGACCATTCCGTTGCACGGCGAAGCAACCGTCGTTTCATCCAGCCGGAGCTGGGCCTCGTCCAGGCTTTTCTCGGTCACATCCACGGCCGCCTTGGCCTGCGTGACATCCTCCTGCGCCGCTCTCACCATGATGGTCTCATTGTTCCGTGCCCGCTCGAGATCCACCTCGGCCAGATCCCTGGCTGCCTTGGCTACCATCCACGCCGCCTCGGTCGTGTACCACTCGACTTCTCCTGCGATCTGCTTATCCCTGTATTCCTGCATCTTCGTCCATTTGAACTCGGCATCCTTCAGACGGGCAGCCGCATCCATCAAGCGCGCTTCCGCCTGCTTGGTCACCAGCGGAAGGTCCTTGATGTAATTATCGAGATTGACCTGGGCCTTGTTACATGCCGACTTGGCCCTGACCAGGTCGGCCTTGCGGGCCTCGACGTTGCGCTTCTCATCGACGGGGTCGAGTCTGACGAGGATATCCCCCGTTTTCACCATCTGGCCTTCGACGACGCTGATCTCGATGACCTTGCCACTGGCCTTGCTCTTGATCTGAACCTGCCTGGCCGCCTCAATCGTTCCCGTCGCCGAGACCGGGATAATCAGATCTCCAACTTTGGCGTGGTCGATCTGCCCGTCCAGCCAGGGGTTGGCCATGCCCCAGTTCATCCGCGCCAGGGCGACGATGCCGATGCACAAGACCACCCCTCCCACGATCGCAATGATCAGTTTCGTTTTCATTTGCGTGTCAATCCTGCGAGGACCAGCAGGCCTGCTCGCTGTCCGCTCCCGCCGGAAGAAAGGGGCGGAGTTGGACGCCCGTGGAGCATCGCAGTGTCGAGGCTGCGCCGAACCCGGCGCACTGCGAGTGAAACCGCCCCCGGCAACCTAAGCGCCCTTTTCAGTGAAGCGCTGCACAGAGCCGAGCCTAACGCAAGATCGGCTGTGCGGCGAGGATGCAGCGCGAGCCCACCCTCCGCCGCCCTCACCATCCGGCGTGAAGGCCCGTCGGAACGCCATGCGGCCCCCGTCGCTAACTCTTTCGCCCCAAGAATATTAGGGCCGATAAGGCCGGTATTCCATTCCGAACACTTCGGCCACGTCCTTGTTGGAGAGATGTCCGTCATAGGCGTCAACGCCTGCGGCCAGACCCGGGTCGGCCTTCGTCGCCTCGCGATATCCCATCGTGGCCAGGCGAACCGCATAGGGCATCGTCGCGTTGGTCAACGCAAACGTGCTGGTCCGACCCACCGCGCCGGGCATGTTCGCCACGCCATAATGAACCACACCGTCGACGATATACGTCGGATTGCTGTGCGTCGTCGGGCGAATCGTCTCGCAGCATCCTCCCTGATCCACGCCCACGTCCACGATCACGGCGCCCGGTTTCATCGAACCCAGATATGACTTCGGTATCAGAATCGGGCAGCGAGCGCCCGGGATCAGGACCGCCCCGATGACCAGGTCGGCCAGCGCGACCTGCTCGCGGATCGCCAGGGCGTTGCTGTAAAGCAATTGCACGTTCGGCGGCATCACGTCGGAGAGGTATCGCAACCGCTCCAGGTTGACGTCCATCAGCACCACTTGCGCGCCGAGCCCCGCGGCCACCTTCGCCGCGTTCGTGCCGACCACGCCGCCTCCGAGGATCAGGACCCTCGCCGGCTCCACGCCCGGAACGCCGCCTAGCAGTATGCCCCGCCCCATCATGGGCTTCTCGAGGTACTTGGCGCCTTCCTGAACCGCCATCTTCCCGGCGACTTCGCTCATCGGAGTGAGCAGCGGAAGGCGCCCGTCGCGATCGCGCACCGTCTCGTAGGTGATGGCGATGCAGCCGCTCTTGACCACGGCCTCGGTCAGGGCCCGATCGGCCGCGAAGTGGAAGTATGTGAAGACCACCTGCCCCTTGCGGATCATCTTGCACTCTTCAGGCTGCGGCTCCTTCACTTTGACGATCATGTCGGCCTTGCCGTAGATCTCCATGGGCGACTTGATCATCTTGGCGCCGGCCGCCTCGTAATCACTGTCGCTAAAGCCGCTGCCGCTGCCGGCATTCTCCTCAATCAGGACTTGATGCCCGGCCCGCTTCAATTCCGACGCTCCGGCAGGTGTCAAGCCAACGCGATACTCATGCGCCTTAATCTCTTTCAACACGCCAACGATCATGTTTTCTCGCTCCGAAATTAACAGTCAGTGGTTTGATCCCCCGTTTCGGGCCGGGCTTGGCCCCATCTCGCCGCCTTAATCGCAAACGCGGGGATACGAATCGCAATCATCGTATTGAAACAGTGCGTGGCTCGCAACAGCAGCCCGCCTCCGAGGGCTTGCAAACCACGTGCCGTCGACCTTCCCACCGCAATGCAAGAGCCGCCAAGTTGTGTCGCGGCTCGCCCGCCTCTGCCCGGGATGAATCCCGGCCGTGCTGGAATCATGGCCCTGGCCCTCTCACCGCGGCTGACATCAAAACTTAGCGACTTTCCGTAACCGAAAAGGGGGCTCCGGAATGGATCCGGGGGGCCGCGGAATTTAGCACTATTGACGGCGTCAACTCTCAATCCCGTGGATTTCCGCATATTGCGGGGCCAACTGGATGCCACACGGACGTCCCAGAATAGCCGTGCTCCCTTCGTTGGCACGGCCCGATGATGCCCCAAAGCAACATTTGACTTGATTGCCGCCGCACCCAACCGATACTGATCCCGGCGCGGCGGCCGCTTGGCAGACCGGACCGTTTTCGAGTCGTCGAGCGGGGGCAAGGAATCCGGCCGCGCATCAGGAACAGATGCGCACATGCCGACCACGCAACGAAATCTCAGCCCGCCGGATGCCGAGAATCGCGACGCCCTCCAGAACCTATTCGAAGTCGCCTTCGAGTCCCTGCACAGCGGGCTGGTCTTGTTCGACAGACGCCTGAATCTCATCCTCCGAAACCAGACCGCCAAAATGCTCCTCCCCGATGAGCCCGATATCTCGCGGCTCCTCTCGAACATCGCCCTGGAAAGCAGTTACGAGGATTGGGGGACTGAGTTGCGGAGAGTCATGGAGACCGGCCTCCCGCGCCGCCTCGATGTCACCGTCCACCCCGGCGGCGACCAGCCCGATCTCTATCTCGACATCGTTATCACGCCGCTTCGCAACCCCGCCACCGGTGACACCATCGGCGGCTTGCTGCTGGCGGAGGACGTCACTTCCCGCGCCGGCATGGAACGTCGATTGGCCGTCTCGGAGCGGCTCGCTGCCGTCGGCAAGCTCGCCGCCCGCGTGGCCCACGAGCTGAACAACCCGCTCGACGGCATCCTGCGGTATACCAACATGGCCCTCCGCCTGGCGGAGAAGCTCGACAACGCGCCGCAGCCCGATCCAGCCGCTCCCGTCGGCAGGCTCATCGGCTACCTGAAGAACGCCAAGACCGGCATCGTTCGCATGACCGAGATCATCTCCGCACTCCTGGAGTTCTCGCGCAACACGCCCAGCACCTTCGAGCAGGCCACCATCAATAAGATCGTCGAGGACGCCGTCGCGGCGATGGAGGGTCGGGCACACGAGTCCAACGTCACGGTTGTCTGCAATTTCCTGCAGACCGACATGCCCGTCGTTCGCGGCAGCAACGTCTTCCAGGTGTTCTGCAACCTGATCAAGAACGCCATCGAGGCCATGCCCAAGGGCGGCACCCTGACCGTTACCACCCGCCTGACGGACGCCGACGTGATCGTCACGTTCGAGGATACGGGCGTCGGCCTGCCCGAACAGGCGGAGAAGATCTTCGAGCCCTTCTTCACCACCAAGGCCCCCGGCAAAGGCACAGGCCTGGGCCTGGCGGTCTGCAAGGAGCTGATCGAGAAGTATTCAGGAACGATCACCGCCGCGAATCGCCAGCCGCGCGGCGCGGTCTTCACGGTGAGCATCCCGACATCCAAGCTGGCCGCAGTCCCCGTCGAGCAGTGGGCCCGTAAGAGGCGCACGGGGGATGCCGGGAAGCCCGTCGCCGTAGGCGAGCATTCTTCGCCAGAGCAAAAGAAGCTGAGCGCTGAGAGCTGACCGTTTCTTAGGAGCCTACGTCATGTCCGTAGCAAAGCACAACGACACGTCGACCGTCGTCGCCACGTCACGTGAGACTGCCGCCGCCAAGGCGGATCGTCCGGCCCCGCATCGCATCCTTCTGGTCGATGACGACAAGATCATCGTCGACTCGCTGGGTGAATTCCTGCGGCTGGAGGGTTACCAGGTGGACGGGGCCGATTCCGTCGACGCCGCCGTCGCCTGCCTCCAGAAGCAGCCCTATCACTTGGTCATCACCGACGTGAACATGCCCAAGGCCGACGGCTTCGAGCTGCTCCGCACCCTCCGCGACCGCTTTCCCGACGTGGTCAGTATCGTCATCACCGGCTACGGCACCATCGAGTCGGCCGTCGAGGCGATCAAGATGGGGGCCTACGACTACCTGACGAAGCCTCTCAGCGACGACGAGATCAGCTTGACCGTCCAGCGGGCGGTGCAACAGCAGTCGCTGCTCCGCGAAAACCGCTCGCTCAAGCAGCAGCTCGACATGCGCTACTCGCTGGATAGCGTCGTCGGGCACGACTACAAGATGCTCAAGATCTTCGACCTCATCGAGACCGTTGCCGACACCAAGACCACCGTGCTCATCAGCGGCGAATCCGGCACCGGCAAGAGCATGATCGCCCACGCCGTCCACCATCGTTCGCAACGGGGGGCCGGGCCGTTCATCGAGGTCTCCTGCGGGGCCATCCCCGAGACGCTGCTCGAATCCGAGCTGTTCGGGCACGTCAAAGGCAGCTTCACCGGCGCCGTCGCCGACAAGGACGGCAAGTTCAAGGCCGCCGAGGGCGGCACCATCTTCCTCGACGAGATCAATTCCGCGTCGCCGGCGTTCCAGGTCAAGCTGCTCCGCGTGCTCCAGGAGAAGAAGTACGAGCCCGTCGGCTCGAACACGACGGTCACCGCCGATGTCCGCGTGATTCTCGCATCCAACGTCGATCTCAAGAGGGAAGTCGAGGCGGGCCGCTTCCGCCAGGACCTATACTACCGCATCAACGTCGTGACCATGCACATGCCGCCGCTGGTCGAGCGGCTGGGCGACATCCCGCTGTTGGCCGAGCATTTCCTGAAGAAGTACCGGGCCGAGATCGGCAAGGAAGTCGTCGGCTTCATGCCCGAGGCCATCCAGGCTCTACAGCGCTACCACTGGCCGGGTAATGTCCGCGAGCTGGAGAACGCCGTCGAGCGGGCAGTGGTCCTCTGCAAAGGCCGCCAGATCGAGCCGATCGACCTGCCCCAGTCAATCCTCGAAGACCAAGCCCCGCCCGACGCCGCCGCTGCGACCGGAGCGTTCCGCCCGATGTCGCTGAAGGACGCCCTGGAAGAGCCCGAGCGCCGGATCATCGAGGCCGCGTTGCGGGCCAACAACTGGAACCGCCAGACAACCGCCGAGATGCTGGAGATCAACCGCACCACGCTCTATAAGAAGATGAAGCACTTCGGCCTGGAATACGATCCGGCGAAGCACGGGAAGTGAAAACGCCGGGGGCGGGCGGGCGAGGCTCTCGCCGAGTAGCCGTAGCCGTAGCGTGGGCCATTGGGCCCACGGTCCTGAACGCTCCCGCCTCGGCACGCGTCGAACCAACCACGCCCCTGGCCTCCTCGCGTCACCTCCGGCACCTTGGCCGACGGATGCCCCTGGAATACCGGCGCGCATTTCATGCGGCTCGGGTTCAACCGATGGGCGAAATCGCCCATCCTACGGCTACTACAACCTGCGCACCGCGAAGCTGCTCATCGACCTCCGCTGCGGCGTCATCTTCATCGACGAGGACAGCGGCCGCACCGGCGAGTTCCCCATCGTCTGGATGCGCCGGCGGACACGCGAGCAGCTCGCCTATTACCTCCTGCTGGCGGCCCTCTCCACATACCAGGCGTCGGATCTTCCCGACGACAAGCTGCTTGGTTGAGCACCGGCAGGTCCGGCGAGGATCGGCATAACTTCAGCATGCGCACGTACATGCGGTTCAGGCTGTTCATGCATCGCAACGCCCCCCCATGTGTACAAGGCTGTGGTGCAACCCCCCAGCGCGGCCGCACGCCCCTGCGGCCTGGAGATTCAGCCGTGTACGTAAGGAAAGCAGTGCTCAGCGGTGCGGTGCTGGCTTTTGCGGTGCCATTCTGCACCGGGCTGATGTATCGCCAGAAGTCGGCCGTCAAAACCGAGGACCAGATCCGCCTGGATACCGCCCGACAGCTTTCCGTCGTCCCCATCCGGCAGCTCACCGCCGCCGAAGTCGTCCTTAACCGCACCGGCTGCTGGGCCACCTCCAACCGCCCCGACCTGATGGAGCGTGCCGAGAAGGCCGGCCCCTGGGCCGTGCTCGCCATGCTCCCGACCGGAAAGGCCCTGAAGCTGGCCCAGTACGCCATCCGCGTCGCGGCCGGCGGGATGGCCATTAACGAGCTGGTCAACGGCGCCGTCGTCGAGGACGCCGTCCTCCAGGAAGTGACCGTCTCGGTGGAATACGGCATTGGCCTGGAAACGATTTCCCCGGAGCGGATCGAGCTCGGCGACAAGACCGTCACGCTGCGATTGCCGCCGCCGAGCCCGGTCAGCACGCCGCGGATCGATCTGGACCGCTCGCCCACCATCGACCGCCAGACCAAGGGCGACGCCCAGGAGGCCGAGTGGACGCGGCTGCAGCATCTGGCCTTCGACGATGCCCAGCGCAACGTCGCCGCCTGGGTCCGCGACGCCGGGCTCGAAGCCGCTCTGCGTGAGCAGTCACGGGCGGTCGTCCACGAGTGCGTGCAGACGCTGGCCGGCCCCGATGTGACCGTCCGCGTGGTCTACGACGACGAGCCGAAAGGAGGCGGGCAATGAGGTGGGTTCTTACAGCCGGCGTGCTGGGCATCATGCTCGGCGTGATCGTCGCCGAGCCCTCCATCGGTCTGACTTCGGCACCGACCGGCCCGCCGGTGAAGGACCGCGGCACCTGGGGCACGATCTCGGTCGATACCGTGCGGCGCGTCGCTCAGTTGCGAACGCTCCGCGTGGAAACCAGCACGCTGCAATGGGTCTGCCGCAAAGAGCCCAAACCGTACACCTGGGGAGCCGTCTCCAACTGGCGCAACCTCGCGGCCGTCGTGCCGGTCAGTTGCGAGTTGGGAATCCCTCTTGAGAAGATCGACGTCCACCGCGCCGGCCCTGACTGGTACGTGACCCTGCCGCGGGCGTCGATCCTCCGCGCCACGCCCATCTATGCCGGCGACAAGATGCTGATCTGGAAGAACGAGGGCAACGCCTTCAACGAGCAGGATCTTCTGCCGGAGGCGGTGCGCAACGGCGAGTCCGCCTCGATTGTCAAGTGCGCCCAGCTCGGCACGCAGGATCGGGCGACGGACGCTTGCGTTGAGGCGATCCGCGCCATCGCGGCCGTCCTTGGCGTTCCGCCGGAGAGGATTCACATCGAGATCAAGGCCGACGATCCGGATCGCGGCCAGCACGATCCGATCTCGACGGGGTGACAGGACCTGGCATCACTTGCCTATGCAGAAGCGAGAGAAGATCCGGCCCAGGAGATCCTCAACATCCTCCTGGCCCACCAGCGTGCCCAGGGCTTCCGCGGCGGTGTGCAATTCCGCGGCGACCAGCTCGGCGTTCATCAGCGCTTCGTCGCACTCGCTCGCCAGGCCGATCGCCCGCTCCAGCGCATCTATTGACCGTTCCAGCGCATCCCGATGCTCGGCCATGAGGGCGATCGAAGCATCGTGCACATCCACGGGCCGCCCGCTGAGGGCCCGCTCGATTTCGACCTTCAACGCCTCGCAGCCCTCGCCCGTCACAGCGCTGATCAGGCAGACCGGCGAGCCAGTCCGCCGCCGCAGCTCCTCGTCGACCACCGCCCGCCGATCGGGCGAAAGCAGATCGCTCTTGTTTGCCACGATGATCCGAGGAGCAGAGCAGACGCCCAGCACAGCGCCTTCCACCCTCGCCTGGTCTACATCGCTGCCCGCATCGACCACCTGCAAGACCAGATCGGCGTGCCTCATCGCCTGTCGCGCGGCCGCCTGTATGCGGCCGTGCAGTCCTTCGGCCTCGTACTCGTCCATCAGGCCGGCCACGTCGATCAGCAGGCACTCGGTCGCTTCCATCTCCAGCGGCGCCGACAGAACGTCCCGTGTCGTTCCAGCCAATGGCGCGCAGATCGCTCGATCAAGCCCCGTCAGCCGATTCAGCAGGCTGGACTTCCCGACATTGGGTTCACCCGCCAGCACCACGTGGGCAAGCTGCCCCCATCGCTCCGCCCGCAGGCCCGCCGCGGCGGTCGATCGCAGCGATTCTTGCACCGCGTTCAACCGCTGTTGCAGCTC
>DATKKX010000476.1:0-6001 GCA_035542775.1 Phycisphaerae bacterium
CATTGAGATTGCGGTCACGAATGCCGCGGGCGTAGCCGCGCGAGGCGGGGAAGAGGGGGACATTCCACTTCTTGACTGCCCACCGCGCGAGACCACATCCAGCCCCCCCTGCCTGCTGACTCTGTCACCGTCCTCCTATGCTTACCGCGCGCCGGCAAACGCGCAGAGTTGCCCCCTGCTCTCCCGTTTCCCGCCGCCATGCCGCCACATCCTTTCCCCCCTCTCCTTGCCTCCGTGGTGGTCGATCGATCGCCAACTGTCTGTTTTGTGTCCTCGGCACTTGCTTTTGAAAAATATTAGGTTATATTTAGGAATCGATGTACACCGACTGCCAGACACACGCCCCCTCCGCGTTGACGATGCGTAGCCCGCTGCGCCCACACGCTACCACGCCGCCGCCTCTCTCCGCGCCCGCCAATCCGGCCGTAACTGGCATCGACCGTTATCCTAACAGGACTCTAACATCCAAAGCTTTCCGGAAAATTCAGGCAAATTCAGGTTGCGCCTGCCCCTTGAAACCTGAAACCGGCTGCCCCCGAGAGCCCGACCTGCGTTTTCACCCCGCAGAATCGCCCTGCCCCGTCCCGCCTCTCGGCACCCTGGCGACCGCGCCGGAAGTCCCCGCTCCGCGGCCACTGTTACCCAACATAAAGCTAACACGTGGTCTTCCCGCACACTCATCGCTCAGCCTTCGGCCTTAGTCCATCCCTTCGTACCGGCATTTACCGGAGAATACCAGTTGCCCGCCCCACCGCATCAGCCCTCTTTGCCCGATGGCCGACCGCCGACGGCTGAACCCTCCCCGCGTTTCGCGTTCGGCCGGTTCATCATTCAGCCTTCAGCCTTCAGCCTTCATCTTTTGCCCCCTCTCCGCTCCTCCGTGTCTCCGTGGTGGTGGCCATCCGCTCCGGCGTCATGGCCAAGCCGGCCGGGAGGAGAGTTGCATTGCAGGCGGCGGGCGGCTCAAATGGCCCTGGATGTCGCGTCTCAAGGAGATGCAAAGGAGCAACGTGGAACCAGCCTGGGTTGATGGTCTGAAGGTCTCGATTATCGTCTGCGACCGGGAGGGGAAGATACTGTTCCTGAATTCAACAGCGGCCCGGCAGTACGCCAAGGACGGCGGATCGGCCCTGGTGGGAAAGAACCTGCGCGATTGTCACAAGGCGGATTCCAAGGAGAAGATCGCGCAGCTCATCGCCGAGGCCAGGCCCAACCACTACACGATCACGAAAAAGGGCCGCAAGCGCATCATCCACCAGATGCCCTGGTTCGAGGACGGGCGGTGCGCCGGACTGGTCGAATTGGCCATGGATATCCCGGATGAGCTGCCGCATTTTGACCGTGACCAGCAAGCCGAGGCACAGCAGAACGCTCTGCCTCGTGTACCGCGCCCGAAGGATCAGCGCTGAGTGGCATATGCAGCAATCGCAGTTGATTCCCGTGCTTCAACGCATCGAAGCCGACACCGCCCGAATGCTGCGCGCGGAACGTGAGAGCGTCGAGGTCGGACCTTTTCTGGCGGCCTTTCATCGAGCCAGCGACATGGTCTGGCTGAACTTCGCCGTCCCGATCGGGCCGACCGATGACGCCGAGAGCGTTCGACGGGCGCTGCCGCTGCTGCGAGAAGAATTCGAGCGGCGCAACCGCGTGCTTCGCTTCGAGTACCTCGCGGCCCGGCACCCGGCGCTGGCGGGGCAGTTGGAGGATCTTGGCCTGACGCTGCAGCTCGCCGCGCCTCTGATGATCTGCACGCCGGGGGACTTGCGGGCCATCGCGCCGCCGGCGTGCGAGCTCCATCAGCTTGACGGGGACGCGGCGGACTCGGATCTGGCTGATTTCGTGCGCGTCGGCAAGATGAGCTTCGGCGCGACGCCGGTATCCGTCGAGGCGCACGAGATTGAGGGATTCCGCGAGGCACTGCGGCAGGGGCGGTGGAAGTGCCTGCTCGCCCGCGACCAGGGCGCCGCCATCGGCGTCGGCACGTTCTGCATCGGCAACTCCGAACTTGCCGGCGTGGGAACGCTGCCGCAATTCCGCCGCCAGGGCGTGGCCGCGGCGGTCAGCAGCCGCCTGCTCGCCGACCATTTCGCCGCCGGCGGCATCGGGGCGTGGCTCTCCGCGGGGACCGAGATCGCCCGGGCGCTTTACCTCAAGGTCGGTTTTCAGGATGCCGGCGTGCAACTGAACTACATCGAGGGATCGTCATCCCCCACGTGAGGTCAGCGGAGAGTACCGCCCGTGCTGCGGGATGGGATGGGGGAGAAGGACCGATCATGGCGAACCAGTGGTTGGACAACGACGAAGTCCGCCGCTACCTGAAGGACTGCCCGCCAGCCCTGCGGGACGTCGCCTGGGAGCTGCGCGACATCGTTCAGAAGACCGCCCCCCAGCTCCAGGAGACGATCAGCTTCGACGCCTTGTGCTACTCCAAGCCGGGGCAACCTTATGGCGTCATCGGGGGAAACGTGTGCATGATCTGTCCGCGCGGGGACTGCGTACACCTGGCATTCATCCACGGTGCCGGCTTGCCTGATCCGGAGCATCTACTGCAGGGCAAGGGGAAAGCCAAGCGGTCCGTCCCGCTTCAAAGCCTCTCCGACATAAAGCCCGCCGCCTTTGCCGAACTCATCCGGGCGGCGGTTGCGTACGATCCCACGGCCAATGAGGACGAGTGATGGGCAACTACGTGCGCCGGTGGGGGAATGCAGACCGTCAGCGCAAGCAGCCTCGTAGGCCACTCCGCACGCCAGGAAAACGCCAAGGATCGCGCAAGCGGTGATTTCACTGCTGGCTGCAGCGTTTGCGAAGCAGTGTCGGCCTGTCGGGCAGCTTTAGCAACGCGGCGACGATCTGCTCCGCCGCGCAGCCGTCGCCGTAAGGATTGACGACACCGGCCAGGCCCTCGCGAAAGTCCGGGTCCAGCACCTGTTGGACGGCAGCGGCAATCGCATCCCGTTGCGTCGGCACATCGAGGACATTCCGGGCATGGACCCGGCCCTTCTGCCGATCGCCGACGTTGACGACCGGCAAGCCGAAGCTGGCGGCTTCAATGATGCCGGCGCTGGAGTTGCCGACCAGAACCGCGGCGTGCGTCAGGACGTTCCAGAATCGCGTCTGCGACAGCGCCGGGGCCAGAACTGTCCCCGGCCGATTGCTGGCCAGGGCCGCGAGGGCCTCCCGTACTGCCTCGTGTCCGACGTCGGCGTTAGGCCCGATCAGCAGGATGTCGACGTCGAGCGGCTCAACGGCGGCGAGGACCTCCTCAATCTGCTGCTCTGCCGAAAGCTCGGACAGCGTCTCGGGATAATAAGCCACCACGACCACGGCCTGCCCGAAGGCAATGCGGAGGGCCTTGCTGAGCTGATCGACCGATTTAGGCATAAACTCGCGAATGGCATCCAGCGCCAGTGCCCCGACCGCCAGCACCCGCCACGGCTCTTCTCCCATGGCCTTGATTCGTTCGCCATGCTCGCGGAGCGCCGGAAAGTGCAGGTGCGACAACTTGGTGATGGCGTCGCGGCACTGGTTGTCATAGGCGCCTTCGGTCGTGTCGCCGCCGTGCAGATGGGCGACCGGAATCCGATGAATGACCGCCGCCAGCGTCGCCGCCAGCATCTCCGTGCGATCGCCCAGCACGAAGACGAGGTCAGGCTTGCTTTTCTCGAACGCCAGGGAAAACTGCTCCGTGGCCTTCCCGGCGGTGGCCGAAACGGCGACCGCCCCATCCCCCGACACGAAATGCTGTACGGGCATCACCTCGACGCGGGCCAGTCCCCCGAACCCTTGGATCGTGCGGCCGAATCCCTGGTCGAGGTGCGTTCCGCCGGCAAAGCACAAGACCCGCCACCCCTTCTCAGCGGCCAGGGCGGCGAGCAGCGGGCGATAGATGCCCGCATCGGCGCGGCCGGTGCTGACGCAGCCGATGGTGCGAACCCAATTCGAGCCGGGCGGAGACGATGAAGGCTGAAGAAGCGATGAAGATGAAGCCATAACGAAGCGGCTGGTTCGGCGATCAGCGAGCGGTCATTCCTCCGTTTTAGCGCGAGGCGGCGGGGCGTCAGGGTTCTGGGCCAACTCCTCCAGACGATTGAGTTGCGACCGTAGCACCTGGGCCTGCGGCGACTCCGGATATTGCTCGATGACCTTCCTGGCCAATTGTGCCGCCTCTATATATCGACCCTGCTTGGCACACTCCATGATCTCGGCTTCCAGGCGTTGCCGAACCTCGATCTGGGCGTTGGCTTCGAGCGTGGGCACCTGCAACTTCAGGGTTTCGGCGTCTTCCGAATGTGGAAATCGCGCCAGGAAGGCCTTGGCAGCCGCCAAGGCCTCTTCCCACTTCCGCTCGTTGGCGTATCTCTGGATTTCCGCGTTCATCCTCCGCATCTGCTCGATCTGAAACGCGCGATGCCGCTTCTCGACCCGCAAAAGGAGTTGACGCGCCTGGGCCGCGTCCGGATGGCGCTCAATCAGCTGCTGCACCAACTGCCGGGCCCGCTCCCACGCGGAGATGCTGATCAGATCCTCCACCTGCTTGGTGTACGAGTTGACGTCCTCGGCTTCGTGCTGCTCGCGGGCTCTTTCGACCTCGACCACCAGTTCTTCGGCCCATGTTTCCTTGGGGTACTTCCGCCGTAAGCTCTCCGCGACTTCCCCGGCCTGCGCGAAATCGCCCTTGGCGGTCAGAGCATGGACTTGCGCCCGGGCATTACCGATCTCCAGCTCAAGGAGCCGAAGCCGTTCTTCTTGCCGCTGTTTCGGCGTCAGCAGCATGCCGGCGCGGATATCCTGCAGCAGAAGCAGGACCTTCTGCCAAGGCGCCGCTGGGTGGTCCGGCGTGCGCTTCGGTTCGCCTTGGTCAGCGGACGACCGTACAAGCCCGGAGGAGTTGTTTGGTTTCGTTGCGTTGATCGCTTCCCGCAGATCGGCCTGCAATTGTTCCAGTCGGACCATCGAGGCGTGAAGACCGCGAAGAGCCCGCAACATCGCCGACAGTCCCACGAACAGGCCGCTGCAGATGGCGCCGGCCAGAAGATACAAACCGAACTCGCCCACCTCCGCGGTCCCCCACGATGCGATTTCTCCCCGGTGGGTCAGAAGCCGAACGGCCCCGAGGACCACGAAGAGAACGAAAATCGCAACGGCCAGAATGCGCAGCGCCAGAACTGTGGACGAGCTTCGTCGTCGCGCTGGCCGTGGTTCAGTGGGTGAAGCACTCATGGCTGGTGCAGGCGGTGCCGCTGGCAGGCAGGTTTCGGCGTGAACGAGCTTCCTTCGTCTGTCCAATACTATCCTAGCCGATCCAACTCTGGAATCAAGATCATTCGTCCCATAAGCGGCTTCCGGATCTATGCCGCTTGGCGTGCAGAAAGCGAGTTGGTGGGGTAGCATTCAGCACATGGGCCAGATAAAAGAAATCACCCTGCGACGGCCGGCCAAGCCGGTTGATCAAACCGTCCACGTGCCCGGCAGCAAGAGTCTCACCAATCGGGCACTGGTGCTTGCCGCCTTGGCCGACGGCACATCCCAGCTCGATCATGTGCTGCTGGCCGACGACACGCGGTTCATGCTCGATGCGCTGGAGGTGCTGGGCCTCGCTCCGCGCATGGATGCCCAGCTTCGCCGCGTGACCATAACAGGCCACGGCGGACGCTGGCCCAATGCTGAGGGCGATATCTTCTGCGGCAACGCCGGAACGGTCATGCGGTTTCTCACTGCGGCGTGCTGCGTGGGACAGGGTGATTACCATCTTGACGGCGTACCACGGATGCGGTCCCGGCCGATCGGCGATCTGGTGAATGCCCTTCGCGATCTGGGTGCCACGATCTCGTACGCCGGAGAGGAGGGTTTCTGCCCGCTCGACATTCGGGCCCGAGGTCTGCGCGGCGGAATGGTGCGATTTGAGCGGCCGCCATCAAGCCAGTTCCTCTCGGCGATCCTGATGGCCGCGCCCCGGGCGGCCAGCGACGTCATGATCGACGTGGCCGGGCCGCTGCCCAGT
>DATKKX010000477.1:0-2170 GCA_035542775.1 Phycisphaerae bacterium
CAGGACTGATTCATCGGCCATTTACGGCCGCCTCGATCTCCGCCAGGTTGTCCGCAGGCGGTGTGCGCTCCGCCCAGGCGATGGCTTCGTCCAGTTTCGCCTTGGCCGCCGGCTCGTGCAGCCAGCGCTCGCTGTCGGGAAGGAACTGACCGATTTTCACCACCCATACGCCGGGTTCGATCTCATCGACCAGAACGGACTTGCCGGCATGCTCCTTTCCCAAGGAAATCTGGCCATTGGCGCCAATGGTCTTGATCACGGCCATCTGTCACCTCGTTCGTTTTCCAAATATTCGGGCCGTCGCTTATGGTGATTTTCTGTGGCTTCGGATACTGAGTCTGCATCCCGATCACGATTCCGCCTACCACTAGGCGTCCTTCCATCACCGTACCAACGTGCCGTTTTTTTTTGCTGACCTTGCTCACGCGAGGTCAGTGGAAAAGTGGCTCGCATTTTCACACGCTGAGTTTCCAGCGTTGAAATCCTGCTTCGTGCAGGCGTTCCGTCTCGAGGCGGCGGGGAGAACTCTTCTCCGTACCGGCTGCGTCAAGGCCGGCATCAAGGACCGCAAGGTCTCATCACCAACCCACCGCGGGGAATACTTCCCCGGCTGGGGCGTATCTCCCCGTTTTTCAGAGGAGATACGACCATGAAACGAATCGATACGCTGTTTTCCCGCAAAGCCGCCCGCATCGCCGCCGAGGATCGCATCCTCGAGGTGGCCGTGCTCAAACCGGCTTCCGTGGCGGGTGCATTGATCCAGCATCCGGACCTGTTCCGGGAGCTGACCGACGATCTGGCCAAGACCCTGGTGCTGTCCCTGATCGACCGGGGTCAGGCGGAGCGGCTTCGCCAGTTGTTGGGGCTCAAGGCTATCGGCCGGCGCAAGACATCCATGCTCGCCGGGCTACTCCTGGCCGACGCGTTCGGCGAGTAGCACGGGCTGCAGCACGCGGGATGCCGGGCTGTCCTCGACTTCCCGCCAGGCCTCGGCCGCCCTTTCCAGGGCGGCATCGTGGTCTTCGACGGTGCGGGGCGGTTGTCGATGCCCCGTCATCGCTCGGAAGGCACTCAGTTCGCTGCGCGTCAGCTTGAGTCGTTTTCCCAGTTTGATCATCATGCGCTCCCGGTTCGGTGTCGATGTCGCCATCGTAACGCGGAGTTACTTTTAAGCAACCCCGAAGGGGAGGCTCATGCCCCTTCCGGGGAGACATGCGCCTTCTCGTCGGGTGAAACCCTGAACAGGAGGCAACATGTACCAAGCATTTTCCATCGCGCAAGTCTTCGGAATCGCGGCGCCGGCCAAGCTCACAGTCGAAGGTTTTGCGGACGACAGCCATCCGCGCATCCCGGTGAAACGGGAGTACGTGTTCCGCAAGGAACACCTGCGGGACATGCTGGCCTTTCTCGGCAACGCCCAGGGCGATGGCCTCTATGTGACCGGTCCCACCGGCTCCGGCAAGACGTCCTTGGTCACCCAAGTCGCCGCCCGGCTGAACTGGCCGGCGCACGCGGTGACCTGTCACGGCAGGTTGGAACTGAACGATCTGATCGGCCAGTTCACTCTGGTCGAGGGGACCATGACGTTCGTGCACGGCCCCTTGTCCCAGTCCGTTCGGGACGGGCATGTCGTCATCATGAACGAGATCGATCTCATGGATCCGTCCGAACTGGCAGGGCTCAATGACATCCTCGAGGGGCAACCCCTCGTGATTGCGCAGAACGGCGGCGAAGTGATTCGCCCCCATCCCAAGTTCCGCTTGGTCGCCACCGGCAACAGCGCCGGGACGGGTGATCAAACCGGACTGTATCAGGGCGTCCTGCGGCAGAATCTGGCTTTCCTGGACCGATTCCGGCTGATCGAGATCGGATATCCGGAGCCGGATCTGGAAGACTCGCTGCTCGCGACGGCCATCCCCGCCATACCGGCGCCCATCCGGGAAAAGATGATTCGGGTGGCGAACGAGGTGCGCAAGCTCTTCGTCGGTGGTGCGGATGGCGTTGGCATGCTCAGCGTCACGATGTCCACCCGAGGACTGCTGCGCTGGGCGGCGCTGACGGTCGCCTTCAAGGGTGCACCGAATGCGCTGGAATACGCCCTGGATCGGGCACTGACCCTGCGCGCCGAACCGGAACAGCGGCTGGCCATCCACCGGATCGCCGCCGATGT
>DATKKX010000478.1:0-10497 GCA_035542775.1 Phycisphaerae bacterium
GCATACCGTGCTGATGCCCTTGGCTTTGGCCAGCTCGGCCACCTGGGCGAAATCCTGCAGCTCAAAGAGCAGGCTCGACGGGGACTCCAGGTATATCAACCGGGTATTCGGCCGCAGGGCCTTGCGGAAGTCCTCGATGTCGGTGCCGCGGACGTAGGTGGTCTCGACGCCGAATCGCGGCAGATAGTCGCTGAGGAACTCCCGGGTGGGCCCGTAAACGGTCTCGATACAGATGACGTGGTCGCCCGCCCTCACGCAGGACATGATCGCCGCGGAGATGGCCGCCATGCCCGAAGCGCAGGCCCTCGCCGCCTCGCCGCATTCCAGCTCGGCGATCTTCTTCTCCAGCAGGGCGGTGGTGGGATTCGACACCCGCGTATAGACGAAGCGGTCGCAATCCGGCGAGCGGAAATGCGAGAAGGTCTCGCAGTCGGGAAAAGTGAAGGTCGAATTCTGGTACAACGGCGGCGCCGCGGCCCCGCGATTGCTCTCGCGCTCCTCCGCGAAATGGACGCACTTGGTTTCAAAGCCCGGTCTGCGATCCTGGTCCACTCTTGAACTCCCAATCCCCCGGCTCGACACCATGTTCAGGCATGGCGGCGGTGATGATACCGCGGAACGCCGTTTTGCTCAAAGGCGCGGCGGGGTCTCGCGGCACCGACTTTGCTCGCGGATTATTTCTCCGCCCGCGGCTTGACGATGTCGGCGAGCAGGTCCGGCTTGTCTTTGTTTCGCTTCAGACACGGGTACTTCTCGCCACCGTTGTAATCAAGCGGATATGAGTGGAAGTAGTCCGCGTTTTCCATGAGGAGCTGTAACGGCGAATTCCCCTCCGCGGTTGCAGCAATGGCCGATCGCAGCACCTCGGGGGTAAAGCGACGCTCGTTCACCGCCACGACCTTCATGCCCGGCCCGATGCCGGCGCGGTCGGCGGCTTCATCGGGCACGACGTCCACGATGGTCCCGTCATCCTTGACCAGGATGCCGATTGAGGCCGACAAATCCGTCGCCTCCAGCCATTCGCGGTCGGACACCTCGTGCATCCTGCTGGGCGTGAAGTCGTAAGCCAGCTTCCATCCGGCGCGTTCGATTCCATCGACCAGGGGCGCATTGGAAGTCTGTCTCACCCTTCGGTCCAGCAGTTCGGGCCAGTCATACGGGGCAACCGCGTTCAGATCCGCGACCACGTCGTTGAACTTGTAGATCTTAACCGTGGGCGGGCCATCGGGACCGCCGAAAAACCGGCGGCAGAAATCATCGAGCGAGCGTTGGTTCCTTGTCTCCTCACGGATGATGCAGTCCACTTCCAGCCAGATCAGCGCCCCCTCCACATAGACGTCCCAGCCGGAGCGCCGCCGGGTGGCGCCATCCGAGCGGGCCGTGTCAAACAGTTGGAACGAAACCGCCGTGTCCTGCAGCGGCCGCCATGATCGCCCGCGGACGTTTCTCGTGTACTGGGCGTACATGGCCAGCGTGTCGAGAAACTCGTCCTCGCTGCACAGCCCGCTCCGGGCGCTGAGCACGATGTCGAGGTAGTCGGTCAAGCCTTCGTACACCCACAGAAGCCGCGTTCGCTCCGGGTCCTGGTAGTCCTTGATGGTCATTCCCAGCGGCCGGCGATACTTGCCGTTCCAGGAATGGATGTACTCGTGGGGCAGCAGATCGACATTGGCCAGCCGGAGGGTTTCATCGAGCAGCAGCCGTTCCGCGGCGCGGTTGTCGCTGCACTCATGGTGTTCCAGGCCGAAATGGGCGACGTGATCGCTGAGCGTGAGGAGCCAATGATACGATCGGTAATGCCGTGAGCCGAACATCGCGCCGGCTTCGGCCACCAGCCGGTCCATGCCCTCCTTGAAGGACTCATCGAACTCCAAGCCTTCCGGACTGTCACAGGCAATGTGCAGGAAATGCGGCGGGCTGTTTGACGGACCGACCGGCACGTCCTTCAGGTAGGCCCCGCACTGCACGGGAGAATCGACCAGCGTCTCCAGCGAGACAGGTTTGAACGTGGTGCGCTCTCCGTGCTGCTCGGCGACGGGCAGGGCAGTGGCGATTTTCCATCCGGTCGGCACGGTCAACTCCGCTGTGATCTGCAAGTCGCGCGGCGATTTGCCCTGCGGATACAGCACAACCTGGTTCCAACTGATGACGGCCAGCTTGGCGCTCGTGGACGGTCCTGCCGAGAACACGCCGCCGGACGACGACGGCGTCAGGAAGTCAAATGCCGCGACGACCTCTTTGGTGTCCGCCGGGACTTTGCATTGGATGGCGTACATATCGGCCTCGTCGCGCCGCCACGGCAGTTCGCCCGAGGCGGAGCCGCCGGCGGTCAGCTTGAGGT
Organism: Phycisphaerae bacterium; assembly: GCA_035542775.1. Taxonomy (GTDB): domain Bacteria; phylum Planctomycetota; class Phycisphaerae; order UBA1845; family UTPLA1; genus DATKKX01. Next base: position 2,342 of record DATKKX010000478.1, read on the forward strand.
CGACCAGGTCGTTGATCGGCCCGGTGGGTCCGTGCTCTCCGGGGATCCACTTGGGGTACACGAGCGTCAGCGGCCCGGGCGTGACCGGCAGCACCTGGCGGGCGTGCAGAATCCGTCTGGGCGCGTCCGCCGCGTTGACGCTGAGCCGCATCATCGGCACACTCTGATCAGGCCCAGCGAGGGCTTTGGCGGCGAGGGCCGGCAGGACGATTGCCCATATCGAGGTAAACGCAACGACTGAACGGAGTTGAAAGCTCATCATGGGATGCCTCCGGTGGAAAGCAGGCAGGCAGCGAATGCTACCGACAGTGATGGAAGACATCAATTTCGCGGTCGGGCCGGACTGTCTGAGCGCCAGCGGTCCGCGATGATTTGTGCGAGGCTCGATCGACCGGCTTCAGCGTACGTGATGGCCGGCCTCATCCGGTGTGCGGGAGGCGGCCAGCGGGATTTCCAGTCCACACTCCGGGCAACGCCCGCTGATATTGCTTGTCAGGTCGTAGCCGCACGCCTGGCACTTTCCTCTTGACCGCCTTCGCGGACGGAAAAAACCGAACCGCAGGGCCAGGGGGAGAGTAAAGAGCGTGGCCCAGATGAGCATGTTGCCGACAGCACATGACAGCCTGATGGTCCGGTCGGTTACGAGGTCGACCCAATTGCCGCTTTCGCTGTGTAACATCGACAGGATGAATGGAAAGCCCGCGAATCGGAGGGTTTTGGAGGCGGGGATAACGATGAGGAAGCTCAGTGCGTACCCGGCGGCTGCGCCGCAGAGGAGAAGCAGCCACCAAGTGATCCGCCATGGCCGCGCAGCGTTCTGACGATGCATAGACGCACGGATACCATAAGCACCGAGGGCCAAGGGGATTCCGATGGCCAGGAAGAAGAACAAGCCAGTCATACGTTGCCCTGTCTCCGCAGACCGAACAGGCCTGCCAAGTGCGCGGCCGCTCTATCCTTCGCATCCGGCGTCCGCGCCCTCGACAGTTTACCGCCGCTGCCGTACGATCGCGCCTGCGAAATCAACCGAGCCGTCACGCCGTGAAGGATTTTCCCGTGTCCGTCGAACGCGTCGCGATTATCGGTTTGGACTGTGCCGAGCCAACGCTGGTATTCGACCGCTGGGCGGCCGACCTGCCTAATCTGACTGCCCTCCGCCGCCGTGGGAGTTACGGCAACCTCACCAGTAGCATGCCGCCCGTCACCGTGCCGGCCTGGAGCTGCATGGCGGCGTCCAAGGACCCCGGCACGCTCGGCATCTACGGTTTCGGCAATCGCAAGGACCACGGCTATGAGGGCTTGTCCATTGCAATGTCCAACGCGGTGAAAGAGCCGCGGCTGTGGGACATCCTGACCCGCACCGGGCAGCCTTCCATCATCGTCGGCGTGCCGGGCACCTTCCCGATCATGAAACCCATCAAGGGGCAGATGGTATCGTGCTTTCTCACACCCAACCCGGAGGATGCCTACGGCTCAGACCACCCCATCAAGCAATTCACCCATCCGCCGAGCCTGAAGCACACCATCAAGCGGCTGGTCGGCGAGTACATGGTGGACGTGAAAGGCTTCCAGACCGAGAGCAAGCAGTCGGTTCTCGACCAGATCTACGAGATGTCCAGGCGTCAGTTCAAGGTAGTCGAGCACCTCGCCGCCAACGAGCCCTGGCGGCTGCTGTTCATGGTGGAGATGGGCGTCGATCGCATGCATCACGGCTTCTGGCAGTTCTTCGATGAGAAGCACCACCGCTATCAGAAGGACAATCCTTTCGAATCCGCCATCAAGGACTATTACGTCCATGTCGACAGGCTGATCGGCCGGCTGATCGAGACCTGCGACCCGGCCAGGACGGCGTTCTTCGTTACTTCCGATCACGGCGCCAAGCGGCTCGAAGGTGGGGTGTGCATCAACGACTGGCTGATCCGGGAGGGTTATCTCGTCTTGAAAGAGCCCGCTTCCGCGCCGACTAAGTTCAAGGCCGGTATGGTCGACTGGTCGAAGACGCGGGCATGGGGAGAAGGCGGCTATTACGGACGGCTGTACATCAATGTCGCCGGGCGCGAACCGCAAGGCGTCGTCACTACCGCCGATTACGAGCGTTTGCGCGACGAGATCATCAGCAGGCTCGAATCGCTGCCGGACGATAAGGGTCACGCCATGGCCACGCGGGCCTGCAAGCCCGAGGATATCTACCGCCGCGTCAACGGCGTCCCGCCCGACCTCATCGTCATCTTTGGCGACCTTAACTGGCGCGCGGCAGGGACCATCGGCAACGACAGCCTTTATACGTTCAGCAACGAGACCGGGCCGGACGATGCCAATCACGCTCAAGAGGGCATGTATATCCTCGCCCGCCCGGGCGGTGCCGGTCCGAAGGGGCGCATCGACGCGGCGACGCTGTACGACGTGGCCCCGACGACCTTGGAGTTGCTCGGCATACCGGTCCCCGCAGACATGATAGGCAAGTCGCTGGTCTCAGATGAGTGAGATGAGGGAGACCACGACGGCGAGGAGGACCACAAGGGTTTCGGCTCCCGCAATGGTCACGGCAGCCACCGCGAAGGCGCGGTCGGGCGCGCCGCGAAAAGCAGTGATGGACGCGCTCATCGCCAGGAAAACCCCGATCAGCATGATGCCCGTACCGAGCACCGCGAGGGGATGCCCTCAGCAGAAAAACTGATTGAGAGCGGCCCCGAGAAACGGGATGATCGTCATTGCCAGGGCTTTTTTGCCGGACACGTCGGCGTCCTCCACGGGTCGCGGCCCACCCGCCGGGATTCTAGCTGAAGATCAGCTCCGCCAGCGGCACGTCGACCTGCATGCCGCCGAGGTCGACTGAGGCCTGCTGTTTCTCCAGGCGGACGCGGACAATGCGACCAGGGCGGTCGAAGTTGCGGACGCGGACCTCGTCTCCGGGCTGGAGCCCGATCACTCGCTGGACCCACGCCTGGTAGGCCTGTCGCTCGGCGTCGAGGGCCTTTTCCCGGTCGAGGGCAGCCAGCGTCTGCCGGGCCGCATCCTGCCGGGCCTTTTCGGCGTCATAGCGGGAACGCTCGGCCACACGCCGGGCTTGCAGCGTTCCGGCGATGGCCCGGTTCAATGCCCGGAAGCCGCCGGCCAGGTGCCGCCGGGCTGCCTGGACGAGCTTGCGGGGCATGCCCAGTCGGGAGGCGATGGCAATGGCGTTGCTGAGGCCTGGTTCGCCGATCCGCAACTCGTACGTCGGACGGAGGGTCTCCAGGTCAAAGAGCACGCAGGCATTGTCCACCCGCTGATGTTCGTAGCCCAGGGCCTTCAGCGCTCCCAGGTGCGTCGTCACCATTGCCAGGCAGCGAGTCGACAGCAAGTGTTCCACGATCGCGCGGCCGATGGCGGCGCCTTCGTCCGGATCGGTGCCGGCGCCCAACTCGTCCAGCAGGACCAGCGTGGAGTTCCTGGCGCGATGGACGATCTTCAGGATCTGGGACATGTGGGCGCTGAAGGTGCTGAGCGACTGCTGGAGGCTCTGCTCGTCGCCGACGTCGATCCAGACATCCTCGAAGATCGGCAGGGCCGAACCCTCCGCGGCCGGAATCGGCAGTCCGCATTGCATCATCAAAGCCATCAGACCGACGGTCTTGAGCGTGGCCGTCTTCCCGCCGGTGTTCGAACCGGTGATGATCATGATGTCGAAGTCGTCGCCCAGGCGCGCGTCGATCGGCACGACCTTGCGATTTTCTTCGCCCTGCGCGGCCCCGGCCTCGAAGGCGGCCATCAGAATCGGATTGCGGGCCCGGTGCAGCTTCAGCCGCCGCTCGGCGTTGAGTTGCGGGATGCACATGTTGAACTGCCGGGCGAACTTGACCTTGGCGGTCAGCAGGTCAACCAGAGCCGCGGATTCCAGGCTCCGCAGGATCTCGGCCTGGTTCAGATGCACCAGGTGGGTCAGTTCCCACAGGATTCTGCCAATCTCCTCCTGCTCGGCCTGCAGCAGGTTGACGCGGGTGTTGTTCAGCTCGACGGCCTCGGCGGGCTCGACGAAGAGCGTCTGTCCACTGTCGCTGCTGCGGTGGACGATGCCCGGGAGCCGCCCGCGCTGCTCGGCTTTCAGCGGCAGGACCATGCGGTCGGCGTGGAAGGTGGCGTTGGGGTACTGGAGAAGCCGGAGGATGGAACCCTGTTTCAGAAGCTTTTGAAAGACCGCCCGGATCTGCTGCTGGGTTTCTTCGATCTGCTGCCGCAGCCGAGCCAGACGCTCGCTGGCGTCGTCGCGGACTTTGCCGCGGGTGTCGATCACGCTGTTGATCCGGTCGGCGATCGGCTGGAAGTCGCCCATCCGCTCGATCAGCCGGGCCAGGTGCTCGAAGCCCTCGCCGGGGGCGTCGAAGTACTGCCGGACCTTGCCGATGCCGGTGAGTGTCGAGGCCAGCTCGGCGAACTCCTCGGGCTCGAGCCGGGCGGGGGGGACGGCGCGTTTGACCTGGGCGCGGACGTCGCGGATTCCGCCAAAGGGCGGCAGACCGTGTTGCTCGACCCAGCGGGTGAACTGCCGGAGCTGATCGAGCCATAGCTCGACTTGCGTCGCCCGGCGGGAGGGCTGGATGCGCAGGGCCAACTCGCGGCCCAGCCCGCACTGCGCGAACTGGGACAGCAGTTCGCGGATCCGCTCGAACTCGAGTTTGTCCAGGGTGTGTGCGTCCACGCGGCGGATTGTAGCGAGGATCGCGGATTGCCGCCAAGCAGACGAAATCAAACGAAATCCGTGCTTGCGCCGGCCTGGTCGGCGGGCCACTGTCTGTTTATGAGGGTCTGCCTGCAGTATAATGACCACATCGCAGTCCGACGTATCACTTGCCGAGGAGGAAGATCAATGTGGCGAATTCCCTTGCTTCGAATCGGGCTCGTCTGCCTCTTATCGGTTGTTGTCACCGTCTCGGCGGAGCCGCCTTCTTTTGCCGGCCTGGGCGACCTGCCGGGCGGCGCGTTTGGGAGTTCCGCTATGGGCGTTTCAGCCGATGGTTCCGTTGTCGTTGGCGCAAGCTATTCGGCGACAGGCTGGAGCGAGGCTTTCCGCTGGCAAAATGGTGTGATGGCCGGACTCGGTTTCCTGCCGGATGACGATCCGAATCCATTCAGCGGAGCGAACGCCGTTTCGGCGGATGGCTCGGTCATCGCCGGCAGTGGTTCCAGTTCCGCGGACAGGGGCAATGAGCCTTTCCGTTGGGAAGGTGGCACGCTGGTTTCGATCGGCCGCATTCCGGGCCCGTGGCAGAATATGCACATTTCCACCGGGATTTCCGCAGATGGCTCGAGGATCGTTGGTTTTGGCGAAGGGACCATCGGCGATAGAACCCAGGCATGGTTGTGGCATGATGGTACGATGATGGGCCTGGGCACGTTGACCGGGCAGCCCGACAGGCCTGGCGCGATGAGTCTCGCGTGGGGCGTTTCCGGAGATGGAGCCGTGGTGGTTGGGGAAAGCGAATCCTCTGATGGCTACCAGGCGTTCCGTTGGTCCGACGGCGTCATGACTGGTCTGGGCTTCCTGCGAGCATCACCCTTCCCATCTCCGGACGGAGACCTCTATCCGCTGAGTTACGCGAGGGCGGTCTCATTCGATGGTTCCGTTATCGTGGGCGCCGGGACCTCCGACGCTTCTGGACCGGACGGCCGCGAAGCCTTTCGATGGGTCGATGGCGCCATGACCGGGCTGGGCGATCTGCCCGGTGGTGCTTTTTTCAGCGACGCCACGGCAGTATCAGCGGACGGCTCGGTCATCGTCGGCCAGGGCGCGACGGACGCCAGCAATGTGCCGTTCGTCTGGGATTCGGCGCATGGAATGCGCGGCCTGCAAAGCGTGTTGACCGAAGAGTTGGGGCTTGACCTGGGCGGTTGGACTCTGACCTACGCCAAAGGAATCTCGGCGGACGGTACGGTGATCGTTGGTACCGGCATCAATCCGAATGGCGACAACGAGGCATTTCGCGCCGTACTTCCGGAGCCTTCTGTTTCGCTGCTGGTGGTTCTCGGAGGGATCGTTTCTATCGCTTGCGGCAGGCGCCGCAAGTGACCGTGACGATCAGTCGGTAGAATAGGCGGAATGGCCAACGCGGGCAGGCAGGCGACGAACACGCCGAATGGTCTGACAGGGCACCTTCGCACTCCTTGGGCGATGGGCGTGCTGATCGCTCTGGCGATCATCGGGGCGTACAGCGACAGCCTCAGCGGGCCTTTCATCTTTGATGACATTGCCGGCATTCCCGAAAACATCACGATCCGACACTTGTGGCCGTTGGGCCCGGTCCTTTCGCCGCCCAGCGAAGGAGGACGAACCGTCGCCGGCCGGCCGTTCGTCAATCTGTCGCTGGCGATCAACTACGCCATCAGCGGCACACGCGTCTGGAGCTATCATGCGATCAATCTGGCGGTCCACGTCCTGGCTGCTCTGACCTTGTGGGGCATCATCCGTCGAACGCTTAGCCTGCCGGTCGTTCCGGCGAATCTCCAGAAGTCAGCCGATTGGCTGGCGACGGCCGCCGCCCTGCTCTGGGCAGTCCACCCGCTGCAAACGCAGAGCGTCACGTACACTATTCAGCGAGCCGAGAGCATGATGGGGCTTTTCTATCTGCTCACGCTCTACTGCGTGATTCGCGGGCACGGTTCGCAGCGGTCCGCTCTTTGGTACGGCGGGGCGATCGTCGTAGCTGTTTTGGGCATGGCCTGTAAAGAGGTGATGGCGACCGTCCCGCTGGTGGTGCTGCTGTACGACAGGACATTTCTGGCCGGTTCGTTTGGGCAGGCCCTTCGACGTCGATGGGCGTTGTACGCCGGCCTGGCGGCGACATGGTTGCTGCCGGTCGCTCTGTATGGCGGTCGAGCTGCTTCCGCCGGGTTCGGCGGACCGGTCAGCGTCCGGAGCTACGCCCTCACACAATTCGATTTCATCGTGCGATACCTGCATCTCAGCTTCTGGCCCAGTCCGTTGGTTCTGGACTACGGGGCATCGCCGGTGAGGAGCGTTCGGGAGGTGTTGCCGCAGATTGCTCTAGTTGGGGGCCTGGTTGTCGTCACCGTGATCTTGTTGCGAGTCCGACCCTTGCTCGGATTTCTGGGGGCGTGGTTCTTTATCATCCTGGCACCGAGCTCCAGCGTGGTGCCCATCAGCACGCAGATCGGCGCCGAGCATCGCATGTACCTGCCGCTGGCGGCAATTGTGATGGCAGCGGTGCTTGCGGCCCGCTGGTTCTGGCAGCGAGGTGTGGAGCAGGCCTTCCTGCGGCCTGCGGCGCGAAAAGCGATCGGCCAATTGCTGGTCATCACAGCAGTCGCGGTGTTGGCCGGCGTGACTTTCCATCGCAACAGGGATTACCAGTCGGGGATCTCCATCTGGACCGATACCGCGCTCAAGAGGCCGGACAATCCACGGGCACACTACAACCTGGGGCGGCATTACATCGAGGCCAAGGTCTTTTCTCTAGCGCGGGAGGAGTTTCTTCGTACAGTGCAGTTGCAGCCCGACTATCCGGACGGCTACATGAATCTGGGCTGCGCTAACGCCCGGCTCGAACTGCACGAGGAGGCGATTGCCGATTACGACCGGGCCATACAGGTTTCGCCGAAGAACGCCGACAACTACTACAACCGTGCCAATTCGTGGTTCGAGCTGGGCCGGTTTGCGCAGGCCATCGACGACTGCAATTGCGCCATCGCCCTGGATGCCCGTCACGCTCAGGCCTATTACCGGCGGGGCCTGGCACAGGCGAAGCTGGGTCGGATGGAGGAATCACTGGCCAGTTACAGCGAGGCCATTCGCGTGAAGCCCGATTATGACTCGGCGTTCGGTGAAAGGGCGATCTCGAACTACTATCTGAAGCGATATGACGCGGCCTGGGCTGATGTCCGGACGTTCCGGAAGCTGGGCGGAGCGCCGAATCCGAGATTCATCGAACTCTTGTCACGGGTCTCCGGCCGCACGGAGTGATTCCCGGGCGGACCTCCTCGGCCAGATATTTTTTAGCGCTCCAGTACTCGGTCGACCGCATCGTTCAGGATCTTCTCGCTCTCCGCATCGAATTCGATTTCCAGTCGAAGGACCAGCAGCCGGCAGCCTTCGGGCAGATCGCTCCAGGCGGGGGCGCCTTCAGTCCAGCGGCCGATCAGCTTCACGGCGTCCTTCTCGG
>DATKKX010000479.1:0-4745 GCA_035542775.1 Phycisphaerae bacterium
TTCTTCCTTGCCCGTTGCGCCGCTTACTTCATCATCTGGGGATGGACGACCCGCTATTTCCTCAAGCGGTCGGTCCAGCAGGACGGTTCCGGCGACGTGGATCTGACGCTGCGGATGGAGCGCTGGAGCGGCTCGGCGATAGTCTTTTATGCCTTCACGGCCACCTTCGCCTCATTCGACCTGATCATGTCGCTGGATGCCCATTGGTACAGCACCATCTTCGGCGTCTATTTCTTCGCCGGATGTGCGGTGGGTTTCTTTTCGCTGTTGGCGCTGGTGACGATGTGGGTGCAGTCCACCGGACGGCTGACCGAATCGATCACTGTCGAGCATTACCACGACATCGGCAAGTGGATCTTCACCTTCGTCTTCTTCTGGGGCTACATCGGTTTCTCCCAGTACATGCTGATCTGGTACGCCGACTTGCCCGAGGAGACGAGTTGGATCTTCGCCCGGCAGACCGGCACATGGGTCTGGGCGGCGCTGCTCCTGCTGTTCGGGCATTTCTGCGTCCCGTTCACCGTGATGCTTTCGCGCACCACAAAGAGGCGGCTGGGTCTGCTGGGTTTCTTTGCCGCCTGGATGCTGGTGATGCACTGGGTCGATATGTGGTGGATGATCACTCCGCGGCTGAGCCCGGGCCGGTTGCGATTCGATTGGATGCACGTTACGTGCCTGATCGGTCTCGGCGGACTCTTTGTCGCTGGGTTGGCCTGGCAGGCGGGCCGCCGGTCGCTGTTGCCCGAGCAGGATCCGCGGCTGCCCGAGTCGCTGGCCTTTGAGAACGCATAGGAACTCATGGAAAAGACGCCGGAACAGGAAGACCTCAACACCTCGCTGATTGCCGTATCGGGTCTGATCGGTGCGGTCATCGTGTTCTTCGGCATCGTCGCCCTTCAGGCCTGGTACTACCATGCGGAGAAGGAGGAGATGTACCGGAAGGTGATTGCCCCGGCTGCCGAGGAATTGGCCGCCGTGACGGCCGAGCAGCAGGGCCAACTCAACAGTTATCGCTTGATCGACAGCCAGAAGCAGATCGTGGCCATACCGATCGACCGCGCCATGGCTATCGTGGTACAGGATCTGGCCGCCGGCAAAACCCCCCTGCCGATCCCTGTCAGCCAACCTGCCGCCACGAGCCGGCCAGGGAGTTGAAGCATGACCATTGAATCGTCATTATCGAGGGGTGGCACGGACAAGCTGCACAGGCTGCGCACACGCAGCCTGTGCAGCTTGTCCGTGTTGCCCGGGTCCCGAACCCGTGTGCCACTGCTCTGTGAGTACTGCGGACCCCGAAAGTTCGTTCACCTCCTTGTCCTGGTCGTCGTTTTGCTTTGGGCGACCGCTCCTCAAGCCGCCCGCGCCCAGGTCGCCGGAACCCTCCCCAAAGAACTCGAAGGCGTCGGCATCACCGAGCGCCCCGATGCCCAGATCCCGCTCAACCTGGAGTTCAAGGACGACGACGCCAAGGCCGTCACCCTCGGCGACTACTTCAAAGGCGACCGGCCGGTACTGCTCACCTTGAATTACTACCGCTGCCCGATGCTGTGCACGTTGCAGCTCAACGGGCTGGTCGAGGCCCTGAAGAACATGCCCTGGACCGCCGGTGAGCAGTTCGAGATCGTCACCGTCAGCTTCGACCCGCGTGAAACGCCGCAACTGGGCCGGCTGAAAAAGCAGAACTACCTCGAGGAATACGGTCGGCCGGCCTCCGCAGGCTGGCACTTCCTCGTCGGGCAGGAAGAGAACATCAAGAAGCTGGCTGACACGGTCGGCTTCCAATACCGCTATGACAAGGAGTCGGATCAGTACTACCACGTTGCCTGCGCCTATGTCTGCACGCCGAGCGGACGCGTCTCACGATATCTCTACGGCGTCATGTACGACCCGCGAACGCTGCGGCTTTCGCTGCTGGAGGCCGGGCAGGGCAAGATCGGCACGACCGTCGACCAGGTCCTGCTCTATTGCTTCCATTACGATCCCAACAAGGGCAGCTATACGTGGGCGGCGATGAACCTCATGCGGGTCGGCGGCATCACCACGCTGCTCGTCTTTGGAATCGTGCTGTGGGCACTTTGGCGGCGCGACCTGGCCCGGAGCAGGAAAGCCGCCGCCACAGTGCAAGCTCAAAACTCGAGCCCGGTGGGACCATCTCAATGAACCCGGCGAACATTCCCCAGGAACATGGATCGTTCTGGCTGCCGCCGCAGGCCTCCACCACCGCGCCCGAGGTCGACTGGATCTTTCACCTGGTCTTTGCCATCTCGCTGTTCTTCTTCATCCTCATCGTCGGATTGATGCTTCTGTTCGTCATCCGCTACCGCCGGCGCGAAGGCGTGGAGGCCCAGAAGACCGCGACGCACAACCTGGCCCTGGAACTGACCTGGAGTGGCGTGCCGGTCGTGCTCTCCATCGTCATCTTCGTTTTCGGCTTCAAGAGCTTCATGAACATCACGGTCACGCCCGCGAACTCCTACCAGATCAACGTGATGGCCCAGAAATGGAAGTGGGTCTTCGAATATCCCAATGGGCATGTGGATGAGGACCTGCACGTCCCCGTCGGACGCCCGGTCGAGCTGACCATGACCTCGCAGGACGTCATTCACGGTTTTTACATTCCCGCGTTCCGCGTGCAGCGCGACGTGGTGCCAGGGCGGTACAACAAGACCTGGTTCCAGGCGACCATGCCCGGCGAATATCAGCTCTACTGCGCCCAGTATTGCGGGACGGGTCACTCCGAGATGACTGCTCTGGTGGTCGTCCATCCCGTGGGTGAGTTCGAGAAGTGGCTCCAGGATGCGTCCGATCTGTTCAAGCGGCTGTCGCCGGTGCAGGTCGGTGAGCGGCTCTTCAAGATCCGCTGCTCGTCGTGCCACACGGTGGACGGCTCTGCCAAGGTGGGCCCGTCGTGGAGAGGGCTGTTCGGCCGCAAGGTGGAGTTCACCGACGGCACCACGTCGGTCGCGGACGAGAACTACATCCGCCATTTCATCCTGGAGCCGAATTTCAAGATTATCAAGGGCTACCAGCCGGTGATGCCGACGTTCAAGGGGCAACTGAACGACAAGGAGATCGGCGCGATCATCGACTACGTCAAGACGTTGAAGTGAAAAACCCAGGAGATTGCCATGGCGACCGCAGACGCCGCCTTACCTGTCAGCCCGATCCCGTCGGCCGACGCCGCCGGCGAGGTGAACTATATCAACGTCAGCAGCGGCATCCGCTCGTGGATTTTCACGCTGGACCACAAGCGGATCGGCGTGATGTACCTCGTCACCACGCTCGCCTGGCTGCTGCTCGGCGGGATCTTCGCCCTGCTGGTCCGCACCGAGCTGCTCACGCCCGGCGGCACGATCATGAAGGCCGACACCTACAACGAGATGTTCACGCTGCACGGCACGATCATGATCTTCCTCTTCCTGATCCCTTCCACGCCGTCCGCCCTGGGCAACTTTGTCCTGCCGCTCATGCTCGGGGCCAAAGACGTGGCTTTCCCCCGGCTCAATCTCTTTAGCTATTACCTGTTTGTCATCGGCGGCCTCTTCGCCATCCTCTCCATCGCCCTCGGCGGCGTGGACACCGGCTGGACCTTCTACACGCCCTACAGCACCACTTCTCCGGCCAAGGGCATCATCCCCGTCGTCTTCGGCGTGTTCATCCTCGGTTTCAGTTCCATTCTCACCGGTCTCAATTTCATCGTCACCATCCACAAGCTCCGCCCGCCGGGGATGACCTGGTTCCGCATGCCGCTGTTTGTCTGGGGTATCTACGCCACTGCGGTCATGCAGGTGCTGGCCACGCCCGTGCTGGGCATCACCCTGCTGCTGTTGATTGTCGAGCGAACGCTCGGCGTGGGCATCTTCGACCCGGCTCTCGGCGGCGATCCCGTGCTCTTCCAGCACTTCTTCTGGTTCTACTCGCACCCCGCCGTCTACATCATGCTCCTGCCGGGCATGGCCATCATGAGCGAGCTGATCCCGGTCTTCAGCCGCAAGCACATCTTCGGATACAAATTCATCGCCCTCAGCAGCGTGGCCATCGCCGTGATCAGCTTCCTGGTCTGGGGCCATCACATGTTCGTCTCCGGGCAGTCAACCCTGGCCAGCCTGATCTTCAGCGCCATGACCTACGCCGTCGCCATCCCATCGGCCATCAAGACCTTCAACTGGCTCGCCACGCTGTACAAGGGCTCCATCAAGCTCGACACGCCGATGTGCTACGCCCTGTCGTTCTTCTTCCTCTTCGGCATCGGCGGTCTGACCGGCCTCTTCGTCGGGGCGCTGGCCTTCAACGTCCATTCGCACGACACCTATTTCATCGTCGCCCACTTCCACTACACCATGATGGGCGCGGTCGTCTTTGTCTTTTTGGGCGGGCTGCACTACTGGTGGCCGAAGATCACCGGCCGGATGTACAACGAATCGCTGGGACGCGTTGCGGCGTTCCTGCTCTTCATCGGGTTCAACCTGACGTTCTTCACCCAGTTCATGCTCGGCCTGCACGGCGTGCCGCGGCGGACATACCACTACATGCCGCAGTTCCAGAGCTGGCACCGCCAATCGACAATAGGCGCGTACATACTCGGTGTCGCCTTCCTTCTGATGGCCGGGTACTTGATCTACTCGTTATTCCGCGGTCGACGTGCCCCGGCCAATCCCTGGGGCAGTGGCTCGCTCGAATGGCAGTGCAGCTCGCCGCCCCCGCCGCACAACTTCGAGAAGACGCCCAGGTATGGCGATCCCTAC
>DATKKX010000480.1:0-11318 GCA_035542775.1 Phycisphaerae bacterium
CGGAGTTTCCCGATCTGGACAGCACCTCCGTCGTGGGCATGGTGCGAACGATGGGCTTCTCGATGGTTCATGAGACGGCGTTCGGGGCGGACCTGGTCGCTGCGGAATATCGTCGATTGCTTGAGGGGAACGACGGGAAACGTTACATCGCCACCACGTGCCCGGCGGTTGTCGCCTACGTTGAGAGGTATCATCCCGACCTGCTTCCATCGTTGGCGCCGATCGTCTCGCCCATGATCGCCACCGCGCGGGCTCTGCGACGAATATATCGACCGCCGCTGAAGGTCGTTTTCATCGGTCCTTGCGTCGCCAAGAAAGGCGAAGCGGCCAGCCGGAAGGTCGCGAGCGAAGTCGACGCCGTGCTGACCTTCGTCGAGTTTCGCGAGATGATTCACGAACGGGCGATCGATCCGCAATCCGTCGAGGCCACCGATTTCGATCCGCCTCATGCCGGGGCTGGCCTGCTGTACCCGATCAGCCGGGGGATACTTCAGGCCGCGGGGCTGCCGGAGGACCTGCTGGCGGGAGAAGTGGTGGCGGCGGACGGGCGGGGCGAGTTCATCGAGGCGATCCGTGAGTTCGAGGGCGGCGATCTGGACGCCCGGCTGCTGGAGGTGCTGTGCTGCAACGGCTGCATCATGGGGCCGGGGATCAGCAGCAAGGCACCGCTGTTCAACCGGCGGGCGCAAGTGAGCCGGTATGCCAAGCGGCGAATGACCAACCTGGATCTGGAGCGCTGGCACAAGCACTGGTCCGCGCTGGCTGACTTGAACCTGCGCCGAGAGTTCAGCCCTCACGATCAGCGCATCGCGGTCCCCTCGCTGGAACAGTTGACGGAGATCCTGCACCGCCTGGGTAAATTCAAGCCTGAGGACGAGTTGAATTGCGGGGCGTGCGGCTACGAGACGTGCTTCGAGCATGCGGCGGCCATTTACAAGGGCCTGGCCGAGAGCGAAATGTGTCTGCCGTATACCATCGAGCAGCTCAAGCACACCTGCCGGGAGCTGGCCTTCTCCAACGAGCAGCTTGCCAGCACGCAGGAGGCCCTCATGCAGTCGGAGAAGCTGGCCAGCATGGGCCAGTTGGCCGCCGGCATCGCCCACGAGGTGAACAATCCCCTGGGCACGGTCCTGATGCTCTCCCACATCCTGCTCGACGAATTGCAGCCGGACGACGAGCGCAAGGAAGACTTGGCGCTGATCGTCAGCGAGGCCGACCGCTGCAAGAAGATCGTCTCCGGCCTGTTGCAGTTCGCCCGCAAGAACAAGGTCGACCTGGAAATGACCGACATCCGCGAGGTGGTCGCCCGTTGCGCCCGGACGTTGCGGCTGCCGGAGAATGTCCATGTGCGGACCGAGCACAATGGCGAAGATCCCATGGCGGAGCTGGATCAGGACCAGATCGCACAGGTGCTCATGAACCTGGCGACGAACGCCATTGCAGCCATGCCCAACGGCGGCGAGCTGGTGCTGAGAACGGACGGCAACGACGGCAACGTCCGCTTCTCGGTCTCTGACACCGGCGTGGGCATCCCGCCGGAAAACCGCAAGAAGATATTCGAGCCGTTCTTCACCACCAAACCGGCCGGCCAGGGCACAGGCCTGGGGCTGGCCGTGAGCTACGGCATCGTAAAGATGCACCAGGGCGACATCCGCGTGGAGTCGAACGCCAACCCCGCCATGGGGCCCACCGGCTCGACATTCACGGTGACGCTGCCGCGGAAGAGAATTATGCAGTAAGGGGGGCCGCTGACTGAAGCCGGCGGCTTCGGCTGACCAACAGGAATTGCAGGCTTTATGGATACTTTGCGCGTCTTGGTCGTGGATGATGAACTGGGCATGCAGCACAGCGTGGCGAGAGCCCTGCAACATTTCACCATTCACCTGCCCGACGTAGAGGGCGAAGTGCAGTTCGAGGTGGATCGGGCATCCAGCGGCGAGGAGGGGCTGACAAAGGTTGCCGCTCAGCCGCCGGATATCCTGCTGCTCGATTACAAGCTCGGCGACATGACCGGCCTGGAGGTGCTGGAGCGGCTGGTGCAGCAGGAGCACGACGTGCTGACGGTCATGATCACCGCGTTCGCCACGCTGGAGACGGCCATCCGCGCGACCAAGTGCGGGGCGTTCGATTTTCTGGCCAAGCCGTTCACGCCGCAGGAATTGAAGGAAACGATCCGCAAGGCCTCACTGCACCTGGTGGTGCAGCGCCAGGCCCGCAAGCTCGCCGCCGAAAAACGAAAAGTGCGGTTCGAGTTCATTTCCGTCCTGGGGCACGAGCTGAAGGCGCCACTTTCAGCCATCGAGGGTTACCTGCGGATTCTGAAGGACCGCGCGGCAGGGTCCGATCTGGCGGCCTATGATAACGTCATCGACCGGTCACTGGTCCGGGCGATGGGCATGCGCAAGCTGATCCTGGACTTGCTCGACATGACCCGGATCGAGTCCGGTCAGAAGAAGCGTGAGCCGGTCGATGTGGATGTGCGGGAGATCGCCAAGACGGCGATGGAGACGGTCCGACCCGACGCCCTGGCAAGGAACATAACGCTGCAACTGCACGGCGATGCGCCGGTGCCGATGGTGGCCGATCGCAACGAGATCGAGATCATCTTCAACAACCTGCTCTCCAACGCCGTGAAATACAATCGCGACGGCGGACGCGTGGATGTACGGATCGGGCAGGATGGGCAAAAGGTGACCATCACCGTCGCGGACACGGGCATCGGTATGACGCCCGAGGAGGCGGGCAGGCTGTTCAAGGATTTCGTCCGCATCAAGAGCGAGAAGACGGTGAGCATTCCCGGCAGCGGCCTGGGACTGTCACTGGTCAAGAAGCTGGCGATCATGTACGGGGGCGACGCAACGGTCAGCAGCAAGCCGGACGTCGGCAGCACCTTTACCGTGGTGATGCAGCGAAGCAACAAGCCGCCGACAACGGAACATGAACCGAAACGAGACAGCACAGTGGCTCCGTGAGGGCGATGAGCACCGGCTGGAGGAACTCTGGCAGCGGGCCGATGCCCAGCGCCGCCGGTACGTCGGCGACGAGGTCTACCTCCGCGGGCTGATCGAGTTCTCCAACTATTGCGCCCGCCTGTGCTGCTACTGCGGGTTGCGCGCCGAGAATCCACGGCTCAGGCGATACCGCATGACCGCTGACGAGATCATGGCCTGCGCCCGGCAGGCGGTCGAGTTCGGCTACGGAACCGTGGTGCTGCAGTCCGGTGAAGATCACGGCATGAGCGTGACCTGGATGGTCGAGCTGATTCGGCGGATCAAGGCGGAAACTCCGCTCGCGGTCACGCTCAGCCTGGGTGAGCGTGGAGAAGACGAGCTGCTGGCCTGGCGTAAGGCCGGGGCCGACAGATACCTGCTGCGGTTTGAGACGTCCAACGAAGAGCTGTATCAGCGAATTCATCCGCCGCTCATCGGCCGGCCTGCGGACCGTATCGGCATCCTGCGGATGCTGCGGCGGCTGGGATACGAAGTCGGCAGCGGCGTGATGATCGGGATTCCCGGCCAGACCTATGAAGACCTGGCGAACGACCTGGAGCTCTTCCGCGAGCTGGATCTGGACATGATCGGCGTCGGCCCGTTTCTGCCGCACCCGGAGACGCCGCTGGGCCGGGGTGACGAACTGATCGCGGCGCCGGAGGGTGAGCAGGCGCCAAACTCCGAGCTAATGACCTACAAGATGGTCGCCTTGACCCGGCTGGTGTGTCCAAGGGCGAACATTCCCAGCACGACCGCGCTGGCCACGCTGAACCGCGAGAACGGCCGCGAGCTGGGATTGTGCCGCGGGGCCAACATCATCATGCCGAACCTGACGCCCGCGGCCTATCGTTGCCTGTACGAGGTCTATCCGGCCAAGGCGTGCCTGTTCGAGACGGCAGAGGCCTGCCACGGCTGCATTCAGCGGCGCATTCTCGATTTGGGGCGCAAGATCGGCGCCGGCCGGGGAGATTCGCCCAATCGCCTGGAGCGAGAAGAGGCCTCGGACGAAGCTACTGCAAGGAACTATAAGCTGACATGAGCAAGCTGCCTGATTTGACGTTGAGCAAGGGAGCCAGGGACTTTATTGACGACCAGCGTCTGTCTTCGCTGCTGAACGCGCGGGCCGACGCGGTCCGCGTGCGTGAGGTGATCGCCAAGAGCCTGTCAAAAACGGCGTTGAGCGTCGAGGAGACGGCGGTGCTGGTGAATGCAGCGTCGCCGGACCTGGTCGAGGAGATCTTCGCCGCCGCACGGCAGTTGAAGCAGGCCGTGTATGGCAACCGGATTGTGCTCTTTGCCCCCCTGTACATCGGCAACGACTGCGTCAACGACTGCCTGTACTGCGCGTTCCGCCGCTCGAACCGGGATGAGATCCGCCGTTCGCTCGATCAAGACGAGATTCGCCGGCAGGTCGAGTCGTTGGAGCAGCAAGGGCACAAGCGACTGATTCTGGTCTTCGGCGAGCATCCCAAATACGACGCCGATTTTATTCATGATTGCGTGGAGACGGTTTACCGCGTGAAGGTCGGTCACGGTGAGATCCGCCGCGTCAACATAAACGCCGCCCCGCAGGACATCCCCGGCTACAAGCGGATCAAAGAAGCCAAGATCGGCACGTTTCAAGTGTTTCAGGAGACGTACCACCACGAGACCTATGCGAGAATGCACCCGTGCAGCACCCGGAAGGGCCATTACCTCTGGCGGCTGGACTCGCTCAGCCGGGCCCAGGAGGGCGGCATCGACGATGTAGGCATCGGAGCGTTGTTCGGCCTGTACGACTGGCGGTTCGAGGTGCTGGCGCTGGTGTCACATGCATTGCATCTCCAGACGACGTATGGCGTCGGGCCGCACACGATCAGCTTCCCGCGCGTCCGCCCGGCGTCCGGCGTAGAGCTGCCGGAGCAGTACAAGGTCGACGACCACAACTTCAAGCGGCTGGTCGCCGTCCTTCGGCTGGCGGTGCCGTATACGGGCCTGATCATGACCGCTCGCGAGCCGCCCGACGTACGCCGCGAGTGCATGGGCTTCGGCGTCTCGCAGATCGACGCGGGCACACGGCTCGAATTGGGCGGCTATACCGAGGCCGGCGACGCCCAATGCCTGGAACGCGAGCAGTTCGAGCTCGGTGACATCCGCTCGCTCGGGGAGGTCATGGGTGACCTGATCACCGACGGGTACATCCCCAGCTTCTGCACGGCCTGCTATCGCCTCGGGCGCACCGGCGAGCATTTCATGGAGTTCGCCATCCCCGGCTTCATCAAGCGCTTCTGCACGCCGAACGCACTGCTGACAGCGGCGGAGTACCTCGTGGACTACGCGACCCCAGAGGTGCGGGCGGCCGGCGAGAAGTTGATCGCGGCGGAGGTCCAGAAGTTGGAAGACGGTTCCCTGAAAACCGAGCTGATCGACCGGCTGCGGCGGATTCGGGAAACCGAGGAAAGGGATTTGTATTTCTGAGGACGTACGCAGGTATAATACCTGCATGCCCACGGTTCTGCGTGCAAAAGGTTATCGCTTCTTCTTTAGCGCCGACCGCCCCGAAGCCCCGCATATCCATGTTGAAAAAGGCGAAGGATATGCAAAGTTCTGGCTCGAACCCGTAGCGGTGGCCCAGTCGAGAGGCTTCGCCAGTCATGAATTGACCGAGATTGCCAGGATCGTTGCGCGGAACCGACGGTTTCTGCGGGAGAAATGGAATGAGCACTTCGCCGGTTAGAGTAGAACCGCTGGCGGTGGAGGTTGCCTTCACGAAGGACAGCCTCTGTGTGCGGTTGGCGGATGGCCGCGAAATCAGTGCGCCGCTGACATGGTTTCCGCGGCTGCAAACGGCCAGCGCCAAGAAGCTCAAGAACTGGCGACTGATCGGGGGGGGCGTCGGCATCCATTGGCCAGAGTTGGATGAAGATGTCTCTGTCGAGGGCTTGCTGGCGATCCGGTAGGTCGCTGGCTTGGAAGGCCCGAAGTAAGACTGCCATTGCAGATTCATGAGTTCATTTCGAACGGAAAACGATCTCTTAGGCGAGCGCCGTGTCCTCACCCGCGCCCTGCACGGTATCTACACGCAGCGCGCGATTGAGAACTTTCCCCTGGCCCGGCGGCCGGTGCATCGAGCCCTGGTTCATGCCTATGGGGCGGTAAAGCTGGCCTGCGCCCGGACGAACCGCGCCCTGGGCGTCCTGCCGGAGGCCAAAGCCGACGCCATCGAATCCGCCTGCCGGGAGATGATGGACGGCCGGCTCGACGAGCACATCGTCGTTGATACCTTGCAAGGCGGGGCCGGCACGTCGACGAACATGAACGTCAATGAAGTGCTGGCCAATCGGGCACTGCAACTGCTCGGCAAGGCGCCCGGCGATTATGCCGCGGTCAGCCCGCTGGACGACGTCAACCTCCATCAATCGACCAACGACACGTATCCGACGGCCCTGCGCGTCGCGGCGATCCAGCAGCTTCGCATCCTCGAACGAGAGGTCGTCTCCCTGGTCGAGGCGTTTCAGGTCAAGGAGAAGCATTTCGCCCACATCGTGAAGGTCGGGCGGACGCAGTTGCAGGACGCGGTGCTGACAACGCTGGGCCGGGAGATGTCCGCGTACGCCGAGGCCCTCGGGCGCGATCGCTGGCGGATCTACAAGTGCGAGGAGCGGCTGCGGGTCGTCAACTTGGGCGGCACGGCGATCGGCACGGGGCTGGCCGCACCGCGGGAGTACATCTTTCGCGTGGTCGATGAACTGCGCGACATCACCGGCCTGGGGCTGGCCCGGGCGGAGAATCTGGTCGAGGCGACGCAGAATGCTGACGTGTTCGTCGAAGTCAGCGGCATCCTCAAGGCCTGCGCCAGCAACTTACTGAAGATCGCGAGCGACCTGCGGCTGATGTCGTCGGGACCCGATGCGGGCTTCGGCGAGATCCGCCTGCCGGCGCGGCAGGCAGGCTCGTCGATCATGCCCGGCAAGATCAACCCGGTCATCCCCGAGGCGGTTTCGCAGGCAGCGATGATGGTGATGGCGAACGATCAGGCGATCGCCCAGGCCTGCTCGCTGGGCAATCTCGAATTGAACGCGTTTCTGCCGCTGATCGCGGACGCGCTATTGGGCAGTCTCGACCTGCTGGCGAACGCCTGCTCGATCCTGCGTCGCCACTGCATTGAGGGTATGGAGGCCGATGAAGAGCGATGCCGGCAAAACGTGGAAGGTGCGACGGCGTGCGTCACCGCGCTGGTCCCCGCACTCGGCTACGAACTCGCCCAAACCGTCGCCGAAGCCGCCCGGACCGAAGGCAAGACCATACGCGCCATCGTTGTAGAACGAGGCTTACTGACATCTCAGCAATTCGACGAACTGATCTCGCCGGAGGCGGTGATGCGGCTGGGCTCGCCGCCGACGTGTGACCGGACAGTTAAGTGAGGAACAAGCAGGCCCGTTCGTCGATACCGATCGCGCCGGTCGTCCGGTAACAGGAAAACGCACGTTTTATCGGTCCAATGGCAATTCCTGCTAATATATGCTAAAGTATGGCAAAACGGATCTGCATACGGAGATTTGCCATGACCACGATGAACATTTCACTACCAGACGATCTCAAGGCGTTCGTTGAAAAGCAAGTGACTACTGGCGGATACGGCAGCGTCAGCGAATACGTCCGCGAGTTGCTGCGTGCCGCCAAGAAGGCTGAGGCCCAGGCCAGGTTGGAGGCTCTGCTGTTGGAAGGCTTGAACAGCGGTGAACCTGTCGAAGTGACGCCGGAATTCTGGGAAGATGTCAGGCAAAGAGCCCGGGAGAAGCTCAAGGCACAAAAGCAGCATGGCAAGAATCGTTAGGCGAGCGGCCGCGAGACAGGATCTGATCGAAAGCTATGCCTTCATCGGGATGGACAATCTCGATGCCGCCGAGCGGTTCCTCGCAGCCGCGCACAACACGGTCAAACGCCTCTTGGAGGCTCCTGAGATCGGGCGGTTGCGTCTGTTCTCCGATTCGCGACTTCGCGGCATACGGTCTTGGCCGGTTCGCGGCTTCGAGAGCTGGCTGATCTTCTACCGGCCGTTGCCTGACGGCATCGAGATCCTTCGCGTGCTGCATGGCGCCCGCGATGTGGAAGCGACCCTGGAGGAAGCAGAATCGAGGCAGGGCGACGAGCTCGAGGAGAATACCTGATCGGGCAATCCGCGCGTAAAGGCGCGTGGCTCCACATCGGCCCCTTCGGCCGGTGCAACGCGGGCCAATCCTCTGAACTCAACGCGCCGACATCAGCGAATCCAGGATCTCCCGCGCGGTCTGCTCCAACACCGGGTGCATCAGCCTCGGGGCGATTTCGGCCAGCGGCTCCATCACGAAGCGGCGCTCGTGCATCATGGGGTGCGGCAAGGTCAGTTCCGGCGAGACAACGATCTCCTGATCATAGCACAACAGATCGAGGTCGATGGTCCGCGGCCCCCAGTGGACTCCCCGCTTTCGCCCCAGCGATTTCTCGATCGCCAGACAAAGCCCCAGCAACCGTTCCGGCGTCATCGATGTCTTGATATACGCCGCCGCGTTTATGTACAGCGGCTGGTCCGCGGGGCCGCCGACCGGCTCGGTTTCATAAAGCTTCGAAACCTTCACCACTTCGACTTCGCGCGTGGTCTGCAGGGCATTCAACGCTGCGGCAATGTACTTCTCCCGATGCCCCAGGTTGGAGCCGAGACCGATGTAGGCGTCGTGCTTTTTCGCGGTCACCACTTCAACCTCGCCAACCGGTCGATCGCCTGGGCAATGCGCTCGCGCTCGACCGTGAGAGCGAATCGCACATACCCCTCGCCCGTCTGACCGAAACCGACACCCGGGATGGCCACGACCGCCGCTTCGTCGAGCAATCTCGCGGCGCAGGCCATGGAATCATAGCCTGCCGGGCAGTGAGCCCACACATAGAACGTCGCCGCCGGGGACCGCACTCCGAAACGGCTCCGGGCCAGACCTGCCACCAGCAGATCCCGCCGAGCCCGGTATGTCTCGCGAATCTCCGTTACCTCCCGGCGTTCGCTGTCATGCAAAGCGGCAGCGCCCGCCTCCTGGATGGCGTTGAACGCCCCCGAATCCATGTTGCCCTTGACCTTGGCCAGCGCGGCCAGCACCTCCGGACAGCCGGCCGCGAAGGCAATCCGCCAGCCGGTCATGTTGAAGGTCTTGCTGAGCGAGTGCATCTCGACGCACACATCCTTCGCCCCGGGCACCTCGAGAATCGAGTGCGGCCGATCGCCGTCGTCGTAATACACCTCGCTGTAGGCCGCATCGGAGCAGATGATGAAGCCGTGCCGCCTGGCCAGAGCGACGCACTTTTCGTAGAACGCCGGCGAGGCGACCGCGCCGGTGGGATTGTTCGGATAATTCAGGAACAGCAGGGCGGCCTTATCGAGCACCGCGGCAGGAATGGCATCCAGGTCCGGCAGGTAGCCTCGCTGTTCGGTGAGCGGCATGACGTGCGGCACCCCGCCGGCAAAGACGGTCGCCGCCTGGTAAACGGGATAGCCGGGCGAAGGGATCAACGCGATGTCGCCGGGCTCGAGGACCGCCAGCGGCAGGTGGCCCAGGCCTTCCTTGCTGCCGATGAGGACGAGCATTTCCTTGTGCGGATCGAGGGCCACGCCGAATCGCGCGTAGAACCACTTCGCGGCCGTTTCTCTGAAGGCCGGCACGCCGGTGTCGAAGGGATAGCGATGGTTCTTCGGGTCGTAGACGGCTGTGGCCATGCGGTCAATGATGAATCGCGGCGTGGGCCGATCCGGGTCGCCGACGCCGAAGTCGATCACATCCTTGCCCGCCGCAATGGCCTCGCGTTTCTTGCGATCGATTTCGATGAACAAGTAGGGCGGCAGTTTGTCGAGGCGAGAGGCGCGCTTGAATGCCATGGGACGCACTCCGTTGCTGGTCCGCTACGGGCGATTGTAGGGACCGCCGGAAGCGAGCGTCAATGGACTGTGGCTGGTCGCAATCCGCAACCAATCAGCTCCGGAATGGGGTGAGCCGAATTCGCGCAACAAAACGGGCGCCCGGCTCTGTAGGAGGCAGCCAGAGCCGGACGCCGCTGAGTGTCTTCTTACCCGTCGATGATCTCTCTACAAACTACAACTCCGGTTTCAACGAGCGGGCGTCAGCACCCGCACCCCCTTACTTCCAGGCAACGCGTCCACCGCTCTCCTGCCTGCACAACGGAAAGGCGGCGCTCAGTAGAAACGTACGATACAAACCCGGCAGAGTGCAAGACCGCGCATAAAAAAAACGCCACTCAGGAGCGCGCATACTTTTATGGGATGCGAAAGGTGATATCCCGCCCCATGCCCGGAAAGGAGATGCTCATAATGTTCGATGTTCTGGGCGGGCAGTCGGGGTACGCGTATAGACGAAGTTCGACGTCGTCCCATATTGGATCGCCGCAGCGCAAGGGCCAGTGCCCGATGAGGTGGAAACGCGGATCCTCCGCCAGCAGTGTTCGCAGCATCTGTCGCGGCGGTGGATCGGCATCAACGTAGTGTGTTTTGGGCAACTGCGATTCGATGGCGATATAGCGGATGCCGTACTTGTCCAGCAGGGCAAGGATGTCGTCCGGTCCCTGGACGAATTGCTGGTACCCGTACTGCGTTCGAGCGGCTCGGGCGTACAGCAATTTGCTGGCCCTCAACGGGATGATCCGGCCCCGGGCCTGAGGATTCTGGTATACGTCGAAAACGAACTGGCCGTCGCGGACGGCATCGACCAGCACGAGATCCGCGTCGGACAGCATGGCAAGTTGAGCCACCGCAGGTGCAAAATCAGGAGGGTGCCCGGTGGACTTCCATCGATCCAGGCCTGCCTGGGCGCAGACGAGGGCCACCAACAGTGCCACCCGCGCGGCATCCAGCCTCAGGCTCAATCGAGGCTCCCGCCTGCCCGTAGGTGCCGCCGGAAGGAAGAATCGCACCGCGGCAAACATCAGCGGCGGCAAGGCCAAAAAGAAGTAGCGCGGTTCCTTGCCGGCGATGCACGAGCTGAAGCCGAACCATGCCGCAACCCACAGCAACAGCAGGCCCCTGGCCCGGCGGTCCGGTTCGACGATGAACGTGCCCAGCCCCAACAGAGCGATCGGTACGAGCGGCCATCCGAGTATCTCAGGGAGGTACCGTGGATAGTAGAGCAAGTCGAGGGAGGGTCGCAGGAGGCTCTCGGGCAATGCTGCGTACCGACGGCTGACGGCCCAATAGCCCGCCATGATGGCAATGGCCGCGACCAGAGAAATGACCAATGCCGGCCGCAGCAAATACGACCGCCGGTGGCTACACAGTAAAGCGTGAATGAGCAGCACCGGCAAGATGAAGCCCGC
>DATKKX010000481.1:0-14054 GCA_035542775.1 Phycisphaerae bacterium
AGCAGGTAGGTGGCATAAGTTGCGAGGTTCTCGGGGTCGAAGCGCGTACCGCACTCCGGACAGCGATGCTCCGTCAAGCCACGAAGATCGTATCCGCACGCCAAGCAGTAGCGCACGCCACTGCCCACTTCACCAGGGCCAGGCATTCCCATTTTCCGCCTCTTTCACTGTGCCGCATATCTTACCCCGCCGGAGATCGGCGTTGTAGAACGGCGCCACCTGTAGCCGAGTGCAGATCGCGTATGAAAACAGAACCTTGGCACGTAAGCTCCTACCTGACCTTCAAGCTCCCCCCGTCTCCTACTATCATTCACCGGATGGAATTCGTTTCCGAACCAATCAAGCCCGACTACGCCACCGCCGACACCGCCGCCATGGCCCGCGGACAGCCCGGCCTGCCCACCGGCTTTACCTGGCGAGACCGTCACTACGCCATCCGCGAATTGCTCGAATCGTGGAAACAGAGCGAGCCCTGCGATCACCACAGCGGCGAACGCTATTACCGCAAGCATTTCTTCCGCGTCCTCACCGACACCGGAGAGGTGATGACCCTCTACGCCCTCCGCCACGTCAAGCGCGGCCAGGATCCCAAGAGCAGATGGTGGTTGTACGCCGTCGAAGCGCCGTCGCAATCGTGACGCGGGCCCGCTACGAGGGATGTTGCGCCGCGTGGAGATGGGTGGAATAATCGGTATCGCCGGGATACAGCTTCAACGCCGCTTTGAAGAGGCGGACAGCCTCGCTGTACTTGCCATGATCCGTAAGCCACACACCGTATGTGTCCTGGGCATCCGCCAGCCGTCGCTTTCTCGTATCGCTGGAGGAATCCAGATCGTAGGCCCCCTGGCGCGCGGTCACGGCGCGGCGAAGGTCTCCCGCCGCCGTCAGTCTCGTGGCCAATCGCTCATAATCGCCGATTAGGCGGTCACGCCGGTCCGTGTCATCCGCGGGCAGATTGGCGTACGCCGCGGTGAAGGCCTGGAGCGCCGCGCTGGTCAGCCCGGATTGGAGGGCCTTTTCCCCCGCTTGCGCGTTCATGTCGCTCAGCTTGGCTTTCCGATCGCTCGTCCAATTGAGATCCTGGGCCTTCTGCAGATAATCCAAAGCCTGGGCCTCGTCACCGGCCGCCAGGCTGGCGTCGCTCTCGCGGTCATAAACCGCCGCGAAGTCCTGATTGACGCCCGATTCGAAGACCGGGTCGTCCTCGGAGAGGGCCAGCGCCTGCTCGAACTCGTCCTGCGCGTCTGAAAGCCGACCGGCATTGCCATAGGCCTGGGCCAGCAGGTCATGCGCCGAAGGATCGGTCGAATAAGTGGCGGTGAATTCTTCCAACCGCTTCAGCAGGTCCCCCTGCTGTTCGGCGGGCACCTCCTTCAACGCGGTCGCGTATGCTGCTCCGGCGTAGTCCGGCCGTCCGGCCTTCTCATAGTAATCTGCCGCTGCCAGGCGGACGGTGAGGTTCTCCGGCCAGGCCCGAAGCACGTAGTCGCCAAGCTGCAAGCCCTGCGATGCCGTGGCATAGCTGCGGAGCAGCCGTTGCACTTCCTGCGTCGCGGCAGCCTCGCCATGGCTCAGGGTCGCCGCCGCCGCCAGATCCTGCTGGACCTGCGTGGTATCAGGGGCCAGTGCCGCGGCCTTCCCCAGGTAGACCTGGGCCTGACGATAATCGCCCTCCAACAGGTACGAACGACCGATCAAATAAACCGGAGCCGGATCGCTCGGATATTTCTTCGCCAGCGTCTCGACCGCGGCCCGCGCCCCGGCATAGTCACCGGCCTTGAAGAGGTCGGCGGCTGCGGTGAGCGCCGCCGTGCGCTCCTGGCCGGCAGGGCTGGTATCGGGAGGAATCAGCGACGTTCCGGTGGAGTCGTAGGCGGCCCCCAGCGTGCTTTGCTGGTTGTTGAGCGTCGACAGGATGAAATCGGGTCCGAACAGAGATGCGACCGTGCTCGCGCTGTCGGAGGTCGAGCTGGATGTGCTTGTTGGCAGCACCATCGACGAAAGCAAGGATGAGACGGCGTCAATGCTGCTCATGCTTCAATCCCTTCCTTTGCCCGGCGGGCGTCCATTCCCCCTGTGCGGAGCGGAGCCTCCGCCGCTGAGGACTGAGGCCGCTCGCTTCCCATCCCCTCTAATATCGATTCGAAATCGCCCGAACGCGAATTGACCTCGCAGCGAATCCGCGGCAGTCCGGAAAAACAGCGGCTGAACGCCACCGGCACCGGACCCGCCGATGGCCCCGCACCATCGCGCTCATGGCCCGCCGAGGCAACGGTCCACAAATGCCTGGACGTCCTGCCCGTCCACATCGCCGTCACACGTCAAATCCGCGGCGGAACGGTGCGCGGGATTGGTGTCTTCGCCGAGCAGGACGGCAACGAACAGCGGCACATCCTGCACGTCGCAGTGACCGTTCCCGTCCAGATCGCCGCTGCCGTTGATGACCACCACGACCGCCGCCGTGCTGACCGTCGGACCGCAATCATCCGTCACGATGCAGGTGTACGTGGCGGCTATCGTGGCGGAATAGCAGGAGGCCGTGGCCCCGATGATGGTCAGGCTGTTGCGCTTCCATTGATAGCGCAGCGTCCCCGTGCCCACGGCCTCGACGCACATCTGGTGTGGCTGACCTCGGCACACCGCGCCGCCGACGGGCTGTGAGGTGATCGTCGGTCCGGACAAAAGCCCGAGCGTCGCGGAGTTGCTCACCGTGGAGCCGCACGAATTCGAGACCACGCAGCGGTAGCTGCCCGCCTGCGAGGCTGTGTAGCAAGCGCCCGTGGCGCCGGGGATGTCGGCTTGGTTCAGTTGCCACTGGCAGCTCAGCGGTGGCGCGCCGGAGGCGGTGATGCAGAACTGATGCGACTGACCCGAGCAGACGGCCGCGTCGACCGGCTGCGAGGTGATGGTCGGCGGCGAGTTCACCGTCAGCGTCGCGGCATTGCTGGTCGCCGAACCACACGCGTTAGTGACAATGCACTGGTAGGATCCGGCCTGTGTCGCGCCGTAGCAGGAGGAGGCGGCCCCGCTGATGTTCGCGCCGTTCAACTGCCATTGATAGCTCAACGGAGCCGTGCCGGAAGCGGCAACGCAGAACTGATATGACTGTCCCGCGCAGACCGTCCCGCCGCTCGGCTGCGTGGTGATGCTCGGGGGAATGCACTGGGCATAGAGCACGACGTGGAACTTGTTGTATATCCCTTCGATGTAGTCCTGACAGTTCGTGCCGTTCTGCACGTAAATAGTCGTCGAGCCGGCGAGGTTCTGGTCCGAAACATACCACCCGTCGCACAGATTGATGCTCGTGGTCAGCGAAAACCAGATCGTCGCGGAGGCCACAAAGCTCACGCTGGTGACGCCCGTCAACAGGATGGGGCCTCCGTGCGGCGGTACCGTCCAGGTCTCCTGACTGCCGGGGATGACCGACCCGTTGCAGCCTGTGTGGGCTCGCAGCGTCACTGTGCGATTGCGGTTGCAGCCGTAGGTCGGATCGTCATCGGCATAGATGAAAACGTCATAACACTCGATCTGCCACGTGCCCGGCAGCAGCGTCAGGTCGTCCCCGTACATGACGTTGCCGTTAAGCCAGACGAAATTGAGGCTGAGCGGATCATTCACCGCGTAGGGATAGATCGTGAAGCCCTCGTCGCCGCATCCCAGCCGGGGGCCGCCGTCACGCGGCACATCGCCCAGCGGCACGCCCGGCCACGCCGGCACGTGAAACCGCGCTTGCAGCCCAAGCCGCCGAGCGATGCTTGAGTCGCCGTCCGACGCCGCCGTGTACACGGGCTCCACCGGTTCCGCACTGGGATCGCTCTGCAGGATGAGCACCTGCGTCTCCGGCGGCACGCCGGCCAGCCCGAGCTCTCCCGCCGGTTTGGTCTCTTGGGCTGAGACCGGCGCCCAAAGGCCAAGCAGCATCATCGCCCCGGTCGCAATCACATGTTGCCGCTTCATTCTCGATGGCGACTCCATGAGCGGGGTACTCACTCTCCCAAGGGCTTCGGCACAGGTTTCACCGGGCGGACGACTCGCACCGCCCGGCCGGAGCGCAGCGGCGGACCAACCGTCAAGACAGGCTTGGCATCTGCCGGCGGCGGCGCCGCTCTCGCTCCGCTGGCACACTGCAACTTCACCCAGAATCCCGCCCATGGATTATTCGGCGGGTCCTCGATCTGGTTATTGCACGTCCATTGCCATTGCTGCGATCCTGAGTCGTAAGTGGCCAGGGCGAAGTAGTTCCCTGTCGAGCCGACCTCGGCCTCCTCGGCCACAATCCAGCCCGCGTATGGCGTCGAGAACTCAACCACCATCCACACCGTGTTCGGAAGCGGCACAGGCGATGCGAAGCTGACCGTCAGAGGAAGCACTTGGCCATCCGGCAAGCCGCTGCCGGACACATAACTGCCGGGAATTTGCTGACCCCCGCCGCAGGGCGAGCCGTCGTACAACGCCATTCCGATGTCGAACGCTCCTCCACCGCCTCCGTACACCGCAATCTCGATGTAGGTGAGATTGCGCGCCGTGCCGGCGAGAGTGAGATCGTCGGCCATCGGCCCGCCGGGGTTATACGACAGCGTGATCTCATCAATGCCGTTTCCATACTCCGGACAGGCCGAGACGCAGGCCGTGCCGACGCCGTCGAATTTGCCACCCGCGGCCGCGCACCGGGCAGCAGTGGTCACCGTGCAGGTCCAGTCTGTGACGTTGCAGCAGGCCCCCATCGACGACGTATTACAGACCACGCCGAGACACAACGTGCCGTCGCCCATGTACAGGCCCCCCGACGCCGTGCACTCAGCCGCGGTGCCGTCAGTGCAGCTATTGTCGCTATGACAACAAGCCCCTTCGGGAGGCGGAGCGGGCACGCATTGGATGTCCGCCCAGAAGCCGGCGTACTCGCCCGGCCCGCCGCCGAACCAGTAGTCGCAGGCCCACGGCGGATCGTTCTGCCCGAACAGGTCCTCCGTCGAGCCGGCTTCGGCCTGCTCAGCCAGCACCCAACCGGCGTTCGGGCTGGAGAACGTGACGACCATCCAGACCGTGTTGGGAAGCACAACCGGCGCCGGCGAAAGATCGGCTTGCAGTATGTAAATCATGTCATCGGCGGGAACTGCCGTCCAGGTCATCTCCGTGCCGGCGATCTGCGTTCCGCCCGCGCCCGGACACTTGTTGTACAGGCTCGCCGTGACATTGTACGTGCCGCCGCCCGTGCCGAAGACGCCCAGGTCATAGTAGGTGAGCAACCTCGCAGTGCCGGCTGGCGTCATGTCGTCGGCCACTGCCACGCCCGCGCCGGGCGCCCAGAACGTGGCCGGGTTCTGGATATCGTTGCGGTATTCGGGCGCCATGGTGCCGGCGCAAGTGGTCCCCACCCCCTCGAACAACCCGCCGAGTGCAAGGCAGATCGTCGACGAGGTACTGGTGCAGGTCCAATCCGCCGGATTCCAGCAGGCGCCGACCTCCGACAACGAGCAGCTCGTCGCCGCACAAGTCGTGCCCGCCCCGATGAAGACGCCTCCGTTCCAGGCACACGCCGTGTGCGTGCCGTGGAGGCAGGTTTCATTGGGCAGACAGCACGCGCCCAACGCCCCCGCCGAGCAGTCGATGCCGGCGCAGTCGGAGCCGTCGCCCTGATAGCCGCCGCCAATGTACTCACAAACGCCGACCGGCACGACGCTGCAACTCCCGTCCGTAAAGCAGCAGGCGCCCTCCGGCTCGACCGGGCAGGTGAACGTGTCGCAATCCGTCTGCGGCCCCTCGAACTCTCCCCCGCTTGCCGTGCAGTCCGGCTGCATCAGATCAAGGCAGCCACTGGTGGGATAGCAACAGGCGCCGAGGCAGATCGTATCGTTGCACTGCACGCCGTTGCCCATGTAAGTGCCGCCCAAAGTGACGCATTCAGCCTGCGTGCGCCAGGCACAGGTCCCGTTGCCGTGGCAGCAGGCGCCGCGAGGCGTATGGCAATTAACCACCTGGCAGGACATGCCCGTCCCGTGGAAGACACCGCCCGCGGCGTTGCAGGCCGTCAAAGTGGTGACCGTGCAGGTTTCATTGGGAAGACAGCACGCGCCCCTGCCCGCCGGCGGACATGTCAACTGATTGCACTGCGTGCCGAAACCCTGGAAAGTCCCTCCGGCGATGGCGCAATTCTCCTCGGTGAAGTTCAGGCAGCCGGCCGTGTAAAAGCAGCACGCCCCCATGCAGGTGCCCGTCCCGCAAGTCGTCCCGTCACCCCGGTACGT
This sequence comes from Phycisphaerae bacterium, assembly GCA_035542775.1. Taxonomy (GTDB): domain Bacteria; phylum Planctomycetota; class Phycisphaerae; order UBA1845; family UTPLA1; genus DATKKX01. The sequence continues at coordinate 6,246 of DATKKX010000481.1, forward strand.
GCCGCCGGCGAGGAAACAATCCATCGGCGTGCCGAGCGTGCAGGTACTGTCGGCGAAGCAGCACGCCCCCTGGCTGACGACCGCGAGCAGCAGATCCATGAACGCCTGGATGTCGCGCCCGTCGGTCACGCCGTCGCAATTCGTGTCGGCTTGTTCGGCGTGATAGCCGGGGCCCGGGTTCTGTCCCAGCAACACTCTCACAAACGGCTGGATGTCCTCCGGACCGACGGTGCCGTTGCCGCTCAAGTCGCCGCCGCCGGCGCCGCCGTGAATCACCCACGTTTCGGTCCCGCTGCCGACTTCGTTCGAGGCCTGGATGGCGACGGTGTGATCACCTGCCGTCGAAATCGGCCACGAGACCTGGCCGGAACTGGGATTGATGGTCATGCCCGGCGGATAGGTGATCAAGGACCACGACAGAATCGGATTCATGCAGTCGGGCGCGGTCAGCGCCGGGATCGGCCCGGTGTAGGGCTGCCGGCAAGGCAGCTCGACGTCCGGGATGGCCACGATCCGCGGCGCCGCCTGATGGATGCCCAGACGCAGCGTCGTGATCGCCGTGCCCGCCGAGTTCGTCGCCCGGATGTCAAGCTCATAAATGAACGGCGATTTGATCGGATTCGGCCAGGAGATCACGCCGGTCGTCGGGTTGATGGTCATCCCCGATTGCGGATTGTCCAGGCTCCACGTGATGGGCGCCATGTTGATCGGGTAAGTTACCTGCGGGGTCGGCCCGGTGAAGGGGTGATCGCAGGTGATGATCTGCTGGCTCAGCGGCAGAATAACCGGCGCAGCCCGACCGATCGTCAACGCCTCACAGTAGACCACGTTGTTGTTGTCTTCATACTCCTCGGTGACCTGGCCGAGATCGTCCAGCATCGTGCCGATGTAGTATGTGCCCGGCAGGAGGTCCGGCAGGCCGATGGCGGCCTCGAACTCGTAGGCCCCGCCGAGCGGAAGGTTCCAGAGCGTGTTGCCCAGGAGCAGATCGTTGGTGTCCACCACCATATCCGCCGAAAGGTAGAATCCCTGCCGGATATTGTTGACGCCGACGGTGCCGAAATTCTCGATGACGCTGCGGACCGTCAACTCCTGGCCGGACACGATCGTGCTCGGAGTGAAATATACCGGCACCGCCTTGCCCAGCGACGGACCAGTCGTGTAGCCGGGCGTAGCCAGGTCCACCAGCGTCTCCGACCCGGGATACAGGAACCTCATCCCGTCGCGGTCGTCGGTGTGCAGTTCGACAATGTTGTTGTCGCCGATCGGCCCGCCGGCGGGGTAACGCGGATTCATCGTGCCGATGAACCACGACGTGCCGGGAGCTTCATTGCCGATCGGGTCATGCCCCAACCCGAGTGCATGCCCCAGCTCGTGCGTCGCCACCAGCAAGAGCGAAAAGCCGTAGGAATCCGGGTTCGTCACCGTGATGCAGTCCGGGTTCGTATCCAGCGTCCAGCCTGCACCGGCTGGGTACGGGCTGAACACCTGATCCATGTCGTACCATTCGTCCATGTAATTGACCATGTACGTGACGCCGAGGACGCCCGGGTCGAGCTCGGCGGCGATGGTGTCATTGATGCCATCATAGTTGTCGAGAGGATTCGGCTCGTGCGGAGCCCAGAAATACTCGAAGCCTGAAGCCGGCGCAAGATTCCACAACCCCATCGCTCCGAGCATCAACAACTGCTCGTCGCTGCCGTCGGGAAAGCATGTCGGCGACAGGCAACGGATGCTCTGCCCGCCGTACCAAACCACATTCACGCCGCCGTACTGAAAATACGAGAAGCCGTAAACGCCGTCGCCGCCGATGATCGCAGCGCCGACGGTTGCAGCCAGAAGAATCGTGATTCGCAAGGAGGCTTTCATGACCGCACCTCCTTGGCGTTCGCGCTCGCATCGGGCTGCCGGTTTTGCGGCGGCTGCGGGGCATCAACCTTCCGCGGCAGAGCACCCCCGCTCCGGAGGCCGAGGCCCCTGGACGGCGGACCGACAGTGCCGCTCGCCGAGGGCGCTCGTTTGATCGGCACAGGCACATAGGGTGACAGGTCTCGTTGACCCGCCGGCAAGGTCGACCGGTACGCCTTGCTCCGTTCCAGGACCGGGCGAATCACCGCCGCGAAATCGTCATACGACAGGGCTTGAGGTGATGCAGATCGCGAATCGACAAAACGAACCCGAACTCCATCGGCTGCGACCAGATTGTCTTGCGGCGCCGGGCGTGGAGCTTCTCCGGCGGCCGTCGTGCCCGCTTGAGCCGATGAGCTGCGATCTCCATCTCTGCCCGCTGCCGTGGGAAGCCCCTTCGCGGGCCGACTGACCGTCTGGAAAAAGCCGTCCTTGCCGATGCCGATGACCGCTCCGCCGGAGGCATCGTAAACCCGCGCGACGCCCTCCGTGTCGGGCTCGACCCGGAACGCCCCCTGGTGCAGGCCCACCACGGGGAAGGTTTTGTACACCGGAAGAAGGAAGAGCACCCACCGCTGGCCCGTCGCGAACGTCGGAGCGCAGCCGATCTGCATCTGCCAATCGCCCACCTTGCCGCCCGGAACGATCAGCTTGAACGTCGACTTCGAGTCAGAGAGCCGTCCTTTGAGATAGTCGACGTTCTGGAGGGTGACCTCCGATTCGATCCGTCGAGGGTTCTCAGCCCAATACGATCGAACGGAAACAACCTCCCCGGTGATCACCTGACCGGCATAGTCAGCCATGGTGTCGAGTGTCAACGGAATGACACCGTCCGCCCGCGCTGCAGCAACAAGCATCGTCAGCACCAAGACGGCGGCAGGCAGGAGACTCCATAGGCAAGTCCGGCGGGACGCAGTCGCGGCAGGCACATGTTCTACCGGGCCCCGCGCGCCAGTCCGCGTGACGGACCTTCCACGACCTGAGAACAACATGGTCTGTCCCTCGTATGAGTTGGATCGGGCAAGCGCCCGCCCCGGAAGTGCCCCCTCCCGACAGCGGCACAACGCAGGCACCCACTTCCCCACCCTTGAAATACCGCCTCATTCATGCTACTTATCGGAGCCCGGCCCGGTAAAGCCGGCGCCGTATCCTCCCATCAAAGCGATTAGGTTACTTCAACCGACAACGGGCACCCCGTACGTGCCGCGGGATTGACACGTCCGTCGTTCTTATTCGGCTAGAAGGTCGGACGGAACGAGAATCTGCAAGCGTGCGGCGGAACCTTTCCCCTGGAAGCCGGCCCGCGGCCAGGAATATCGCATCGAAGCCTGGCCGAACCCCTCGTTTTCCAGACAAACCCGAATGAGTGGTTATGGGAGACAACGCTGCGCGGCGCGCGACCGGGTTCTCGCGACCAGCTCCATCGATCAAGCCGTCAACGATGCACCGTCTCCGTAAGCGGCTCATCAGCCGACGACTGCGGTTGTCCGGCGGGCTTCGGGTCAAGGGCGGACTGTTCCCCCGCGGGGAGTGGCTCCACGTCGATGTATGTCGTCGGGAACGTGCCGAAGAATTTCGTGTGATAGGAGATGAGGGCTGGTCCGGCGGGCAAGGCCCGCTTGCGCACCGCCCAGGTGCCGCTCCATTTGTCATGCGCCGTCTGGCGCCTGGGGCTGGTAAAGCACGAGAAATAAGAAGCGCCCAGAAACAGCGTCGATGGGATGGCGAGGAGAAATCGTCTGAACAACCTCCTCACCGCAGGCGCCTGGCCGGCCTCATCCACAAGACGGATTCCCATCAGCCGATAGCCCAACGTCCCGCCCCGCGTGCGGCGGAGACCGATGTGATAAGCGGCGCAGAAGGCAAACCACGCCCACGTCAAAGGCTTCATAATTGGCTTCACATGCCTGTCGATCTCCCGCTGAACCTCGGGCGACCATCGCTGGCTGCGAATGCTCTGCGGTACGACCACATATGCCAATTGGAGATAGACTGCGATCAACACCGCAACGAGAAACGCAAGATCAATAACCAAGGCTCCCAACCGTCGAGCCGGATGGGCATAATCCGCGGGGGCAAAATAGACACTATTGGGTTCGACCGCCATGTGCGGCAGTATATCCCCTGCCATGGCCAAGCCAACGGGGAGCCCGAGAGAGCTCGGGGAACAGCCTCGCGAATGAGGCAAACCGGCCGGAGCCCCTCTGCAAATCAGCTTGTTTCGCTATTAAGACCAAAAGACGTGACGCCTGCACCGAAAATGTTACAATGCCGGCGGTCGCGGTAGGTGGGTCCTTTTCAGGAGGGTGGAAGATGCGCCTTGCAACAATTCTGACCGTGTCAACCCTGTCAATCCTTGGTCCGCTCGCCAGCACGATGTGCCCGGCCCAAACCATCAACCACAGCCACATCAACGGCGTCGGTTCCCTGCCGCAAACCACCATGGATGCCATCGGCCTGCAGAAATGGCTGTTCACCCATGCCTCCGTCGGCGGCAACATGATCGACGGCATGTCGGCCCTGCATTCCGCGAACCCCACTCGCTACAAGCTGGCCCCCAGCAGCGTCGCCTTCCTGAGCGGGCAGTCGCGCGCCGCCAACCCGCCCGTGCCGACCGTCGCCGGAACCGTCTACGAGTGCCAACGAGGCAATCCCGGCTGGCAGGCCAAGATCACTATCTTCCAGAACTCCGTGAACATCTCCGGCTGGCGCGCGCCGGCCTGCCCGATCGTGATGGACAAGTTCTGCTACATCGATCAGGACGCCAACGCCACACAGTACGTGAACGCCATGACCGCCCTGGAGGCGGCCTGGCCGACCACCATCTTCGTCTACATCACCATGCCGCTGACCACCGACCAGGACTACAACAACGTCCTGCGAAATCAGTACAACACCGCCGTCCGCCAATACTGCCAGCTCCACGGCCGCCTCCTCTACGACATCGCCGACATGGAGGCATATGACCCCGCCGGCAATCCCGTCACTTTCACCTACGGCGGACAGACCTACCAGAAACTGTACGCCGGCTACACCAGCGACGGCGGGCACCTGAACACGGTGGGCTCCCAGCGAATCGCCACCGGCTGGTACGCCGTGGCGGCGGCCATCGCCACCGCCCCCGACTGCAACGGCAACGGCGTGCCGGACAATCTCGACATCGCCAGGGGTACCAGCCAGGATCTCAACGGAAACGGCATTCCGGACGAATGTGAGCCGTCCACCGGGGACATGACCTGCGACGGCGTGGTGAACGGCAAGGACATCTCGCCCTTCGTTCTGGCCCTCCTGAATCCGTCCGGCTACGAAGCCGCCTACCCGGAATGTGATCTGATGCATGCGGATTGCAGCGGGGATGGTACCGTGGACACAGGCGACATCGGTCCCTTTGTAACCAGGCTGATCGGCTCGTGAAACCGGGTGACGGCGGGGTTGAGAGACTCAAAATCCGGGCCCCGATGGCAAACCATCTGCCGACAACCCAATAGCACGATCCAGCCAGGCCTGTTCCAGCCCCTGCCCGTCGTTTTCAAGGTCGCAGGAGCCACATCAACCCCGTTCCTACCAGCCGCGCCGGCCCTATCCCCCCGTCCGCGGCTTGTCTAAAGTGATGCAAGATACCTTGCCCGGGGATATACTGCCCCGGAATAGAGCTGGAGTACGAACCGCCCGCCGCCGGTTCGCCATCAGGCCGACTTGGCCGGGCGCGGCGTTGGCCGGGGCGGGCACACAACCTCGCAGGCACATGGAAACCGAGAATCTCGCAGTCAAGCCGGCCGCGCCGGAGAGCGGCCAGGCGGCCGCCCGCAGGGGCGAACTTCCCATTTCGATCCTGGCCCGGGCGAGGATCGCGTTCGTGCGCGGCTTTCTGGTCTGCTGGAGCAAGCTGTTCAGCATGTCGGGCCTGTACCTGCTTGGACAGGTCTTCGGCACTCTCGAATACCTGATCGACTACAAACGGAGGCGGCGCGTTCACGCCAAGCTGCGGTCATTCTTCAAGGACGAGTATCCCCCGCCTTGGTTCCGCCGCACGGCCTGGCGATATTTCATGCGGGTCCGCTGCGACAAGATGTTCTACACCATTATGGACCGCATCCCGCGCGGCAAGCTGATGAACCGCATCAAGATGTTCGGTCGCGAGAACGTCGATAACGCCTTGGCCCGCGGAAATGGAGTCTACATCGCTCTCTGCCACTTCGGAGCCCATCACGTCGCCGGACTGATGACCGCTTTGAGCGGCTACAAAGTGGTGGGCATCCGCGACCCGCGGGAGAGCCCGGTCCGCCGGTACATCCAGAACAAGTACCGCGAGACCTTCCCGGAAGTGGCCGGCATGGAGATGTTCATGGCCTCGTCGTTTCCGCGGGCGGTTTACAGGGGATTCAAAGAGAACAAGCTCATTGCCAGCCTGCTGGACGTCGACCGCAGCCGCGGCGAGAACACCAAGACGCATCCGGTCCGGTTCTTCGGTGAGACCAGGGAGTTCCTGGTAGGCCCGATCCAGATCGCGGTACGCTGCGGCGCCACCACCCTTCAGGGCTTCATCGAGTCGCGGAAGAACTTCTACTACCGCCTGAGCGCGACTCCGCCCCTGGTCGATCCCCAGCAAGTGACCGACGAAGAGGCGATGATCTCCGACGTCCTGCAGCGCTATGCCGACGGCGTGGAACGCTTCGCCCGCGAACACCCCGACCACCTGATGAACATCTGACACAGCTCGTGGGGAGCATCGATGGCGCTCACTCGCCCGGTGCTCGACGTCTTGTGCCGGCTCCGGGACGGTGGCACTGCGCGCAATGCACGATATGTAATTGCTCTCGATCGCTGCGCCACGGTACAATACTGCTGACGGGAACCGGCAAAACGCCAACTGGCATCCGAAGCGAGCCCGCTCGCGGATGGGGGCCAGGCTCGCCGAGCCCCGCCGATCAGACAAGGCAGGGGAGGGGAAAATGAAACCGCCAGACAACCCGCATGCAAGACACGAGGAAGCCCGGAGTGTTGATCCGCACGGCCTGAACCACGGATTCTGGCGGTCCTGGTTCAGGACGAATTCGCTGCTCAGCGGGGCATTCGCCCTGCTCTGGCTGCTCCTGCGGAGCGGGAGCAAACCGAGCCGGTTGACGTACCCCTGCCAGCAGGCAGCCTTCTCGGCCGCTTCCTTGGCCTTTGGCGTTCCCCTTGTTGCGGGCCTGGTCGCGGCGCGCCAAAGGGTGGCGCGATCCCTTCGCGGCCACGGCGGCCTGGCGCTGGCGGCCCTGGTCGTGTTCGTCGCGGCAGGCATCTGGGGATACCGCTCTCTCGCCATAGCCCAATCGCCGCCGCCCCGTGAAGCCCCGCGCGACTACCGGGCCCGCGTCTATCACGTCACCCACTGTCCACAGGATCCGGTCGGCGACCACTTCGTCGGGCTCGACCGCCTGATCGCCCTCATGGGGCAGGACGGACTCAAGCTCTATCGGTCCGCCACCACCGCGCCACTCTCCGACCCGAACGGAATCATTGCCGCCGACGACACCGTCATCATCAAGATCAACTATCAATGGCCCGAGCGCGGCGGCACCAACACCGATGTGCTGCGTGGCCTGATCCGCCGCCTCGTGGACCATCCCGACGGGTTCACCGGTCAGGTCGTCGTCTGCGAGAATTCGCAGTTCAACCCCATCGACGGCTTCGACCGCGCCACCAACAACGCCCAGGACCATGCCCAGTCGCCGCACGACGTCGTGGTGGTCTTTCAGAATCAGGGCTATCGGGTCTGCCACTACGACTGGACCAGCATCCGCAACACGCAGGTCACCGAATACTCAGCCGGCAACATGACGGATGGCTACATCGTCGGTGCCTATGATGCACAGCTTCAGGGGCGAACCTCCTATCCGAAGTTCCGCACCAGCTACG
>DATKKX010000482.1:0-18782 GCA_035542775.1 Phycisphaerae bacterium
GCGGACCTCTTCGGCAAAGGTGTTGACCATCTCCGCCCATTTGGCGCCTTCGGCGGCGGAGACCCACGAGAACCTGATGCGGCGGGTGTCGATGCCTACAAAATCCAGCAACCTGCGGAACACGATCCAGCGCCGCCGGGCGTGGAAGTTGCCGGCGGTGTAATGGCAGTCGCCCGGGTGGCAGCCGGAGATCATGATCCCGTCCGCGCCCTGGGCGAAGGCCTTGAGCAGAAACATGAAGTCGATCCGCCCCGTGCAAGGCAGGCGAATCATGCGAACGTTGGTAGCGTACTTGATCCGGCTTGTGCCGGTCAGGTCCGCTCCGGCGTACGTGCACCAGTTGCACACGAAGGCGATGATTTTGGGTTCAAAGTCAGCCACAAGTAACTCCTTGCCGTCACCGCGATCGCTTCGAGCAGAGCAGTCAGCAATCAGCGGTCAGCACTCGGCCTTCACGCGGGCGTCAGTGACGTGCTTCCGGCTGACCGCTGAAAGCTGATCGCTGACAGCCTTCTCACAACGTCGCCAATTCCGCGAACACCTGATCATTCGCAAAGCCGTCCAGGTCGATCGACTTCGACCGACAGATCGCTACACAGGTGCCGCAGCCCTGGCACACGCCGCGATTGATCTTGGCCACCGTCTTGATCAGCTTACCGTCCCGCGTCTTGATCTCCTCGCGCTCGATGGCCTGATACGCGCAGGCCGACTCGCACAGGAAGCACCCGACGCACGTCGAGAAGACCGGCGGAGGCAGCCGGTTCACCACCGCGACCACCGGCTCTCGCGTCAATTCATCCTTCGAGAACAGCCCGCACACTTTCGCCGCCGCGCCCGACGCCTGGGCCACGCTCTCGGGAATATCTTTCGGCGCCTGGCAGGCACCGGCGACCATGATGCCGGCCGTGTTCGTCTCCACCGGCCGCAACTTGGGATGCGCTTCCGAGAGGAAGTGGTACGGGTCGTAACTGACCTTCAGCTTCTGGGCCAGCTCCTCGGCGCCGTCGTTGGCCACCATCGCGGTCGCCAGCACCACCATGTCCGCCTCGATCTCGATCGGCCGGGCGTTGAGCAGCGTGTCCACGCCCTTCACCACCAGCTTGCCGTTGCGATCGAAGATCCGCGAGACGCGGCCGCGGACGTACTTCACGCCGTCCTCTTCGATCGCCCGGCGGACGAACTCCTCGTACATCTTCCCGCCGGCACGGATGTCCATGTAGAACACATACGCATTGCCGCTGTGCACCTTGTGCCGGTACAGCATGGCGTGCTTGGCGGTGTACATGCAGCAGATCTTCGAGCAGTAATCGATCCCCTTCGCCGGATCGCGCGACCCGGCGCAGGCGATGAACGCGATCGTCTGCGGCTCCTTGCCGTCAGACGGCCGCTTGATCACGCCCGCCGTCGGACCCGATGCCGACGCCAGCCGCTCGAATTGCAGGCCGGTAATCACGTCCGGGTATTTGCCGTAGCCGTACTCGGGGAAGAAATCAGTGCCTTTCACGTCGTAGCCGGTGGCGCACACGACCGCGCCGACATCGACCTCGACAATCTCGTCCACTGCGTCAAATCGAATCGCTTTTGTGGGGCAGGCCTTCTCGCACAGCTTGCAGCCCTTGCCCCGCTGCAAAAAGATGCATCGCTCGCGGTCAATGACCGGCTTGTTCGGCACGGCCTGCGGGAACGGCACGTAGATCGCCGTTCGCTTGCCCAGGGCCGCGTTGAACTCGCTGGGGATCTTCTTCATGGCGCACTTCTGCATGCAGGCGCCGCAGCCGGTGCAGAGCTTCTCGTCGATGCCGCGGGCCTTCTTGCGAATCTTGGCCTTGAAGTTGCCGATGAAGCCGCTGATGCTTTCCAGCTCGGAATAGGTGTACAGCGTGATATTCGGGTGCTGCGCCACCTCGACCATTCGCGGCGTCAGGATGCACTGCGAGCAGTCCAGCGTGGGGAAGGTCTCGGAAAGCTGGGCCATGTGCCCGCCGATCGACGGGTCACGCTCGACCATGACGACCTTGTGTCCGGCGTTGGCGATGTCCAGGGCCGCCTGAATGCCGGCGATCCCGCCGCCGAGCACCAGTGCTGTTTTGGTGACCGGAACCTGGATCGGCAAGAGCTTGCGGTTCCGCTTGACCTTCTCGACCATGACGCGAACCAGGTCGATGGCTTTTTCCGTCGTGGCCGGCAGCTTTTCGTGAACCCACGAGCAATGCTCGCGGAGGTTGGCCATCTCGCAGAGGAACGGGTTGAGCCCCGCCTCGGCGCAGGCCCGACGGAACGTCGGCTCGTGCATTCGCGGCGAGCATGCCGCCACGACCACGCCGGTCAGCTTCTTCTCGCGGATGGCGTCGCGAATCTGGTTCTGCCCAGGGTCCGAACACATGTACTTGTAATCGACGCTGTGTACGACGCCTGGGATCAGACCGGAGACGCGGGCCACTTCCGCCGTGTCCACCGTGCCGGCGATGTTCTCGCCGCAATGACAAACAAATACGCCGATTCGCGCCATAGATTACTCGTCCTTTTGCCCGGTGGTCTGCAATTCCGCCTCCGCCTTCGGCTCGGCCGGCGCGGCTGCCGCCGCGGGAGCAAACTCCACCGGCACGATGTGCCGATGCAAGCCGAGCGTCCGCTCGTCCAACCCGAGGGCCAGGCCGAGCAGTTGCGTGATGTAAAGGACCGGCATCGAGTACTGCCGGCCCAGGCTTCGCTCAATTACGTTTCGCCGCATGTCCAGGTTGGTGTGGCACATCGGGCAGGCGACGGCGATCGCCTCCGCCCCACGCATCGCCGCATCCTCGAGGATCCGCCCCGCCAGCCTGGCGACGGTATCAACCCGCGACACGGACAAGCCCGCGCCGCAGCACTCCACCTTGTAGGCCCAGTCGATGGGCTCGCCGCCCGCCACCTTGACGATATCGTCCATCATCTGCGGGTCTTCGGCCCGCTCGCACTTCACGACATCCGTCGGGCGGGTCAGATAGCAGCCGTAGTAGCAGGCGACCTTGCGATTGAACGGCTTGGTCACCTTGGCCGCGAAGCCGTTGGTGGTGGTGCGGCTGGCCAGAAAGTCGAGCGCGTTCAATATTCGCACGCTGCCCGTGCACGGCATCTCGATGATGCCGCTGATGTCTTTCCGCAAGGCGGCGTCATCTGCCAGCGTGCTTTGTGTGATCATCATCCGGCTGTAGCACGCTGAGCAGGGCACGAGCAGATCTGTCATCCGGGCACGCTCGGCCAGGGCCAGGATTCGGGCGGGCAGGGCAAGGGCCAGTTTGTGATTCAGCGTATGGGCCGCACTCGCCCCGCAGCAGTTCCAGTCCGGGACCTCCTGCAGCTCGACGCCGAGGGCCGGGGCGATCGCCTTCAGCGACTCGTAATACTCGGGGGAGGAGCCGGCCAGCGAGCAACCTGGGAAGATGCCGATTTTCATTCGTGCCCCTCCTTCTTATCGATGGTGCGCTCGAAGATCCGTCCCACGGCGTCCTTGCCGTCGATGCCGTGCGGCATCAGGTGCAGTTTGCCGCGAGCCAGCATCTTCGGAGCCATGAGCACGTCCTGGAACAGGTGGAAGGTTCGGAGCTTGTATTTGGAGATCAGCCCGACCTCGAAGAGGCGTCCGCCGCTTCGCATCGACGCGAGGAAGGACTCATGAAACGCGAGGATGTCCTTGGCCTTGGGGTTGACCATGTTCCGGCGAAGGGCCTCTTCGCGAAGGTACTCCATGATCTTCGGAAGGCTGACCTCTTGCGGGCATCGGGCGTGGCACATCTCGCAGGTCAGGCAGAGCCACGGCGAAAATGCACCGATGGCCACGTCCTCCAGCTCTTTGATGCCGAGCTGCAAGAGCCGCAACATCTGGCTGGGCGGCACATCCATCTCATCCGCCAGCGGGCAGCCGGCCGTACACTTGCCGCATTGGTAGCAGCGATAGGCCGACTCGCCGGTCGCGGCTCGCGCTCTGTCCGCGAGACAGACGGGGCCGTGGTGGCCATGCGAATCATGAGACATCAGTTACCTCCCTAAGGCCCGGCCCTCTCACCGGGACAGACAGCATGCCAGCGGGCATGTTTCCTTGGGATGACAGGTTCTGACGCTGCCGACGGCCGACCTTGAGTTGGACCGTCGGCATCCGGCCGCGCCATTTACTGCTCTAACACGCGGCATTCCAAAGGACCGGGTGGTCCGCATCAGGGTGTAACTATTGCATATCGCGGGGTTTGTGTCGAGGTGAAATCGCTTTTGTGGCGGTCCGGCGTGTGGTGTTTTACCCTTCGCATTGTGAAAATCCGCAGGCCATCGAGGCTTTGAAACCGCCCGGTTTCGGTACGCAATCCTGTAGGCGCCAGCATACTCAGACGGCCCTATCGACGATTTCAAAATCGCTCGTGAGTTTGCAGTTTCCATCGAAGCTAGCCGGCGCGTGTACCGATTACAATGCGCCGCGAGCCGGAAGAAGGGGGCGTCCTCGCACCAGCAACCGGAGGGGACCGGTGCCCGGAGGGGCGGATTCCCACAAGAGTGAAATCATGAGAAGACTGACTCGACGAGGATTCCTGCATTGCGCCGCCGGCGCTGGCTTGGGCTTGAGCGGATCTCAATTGCTGACCGGTTGCGGGGGCACTCCACCGCCGCTTATCGGCGCGGTCACTGATGTACCGGTGGACACGACTTCGCGTGTCTCGGTGATCCGAGGCCTGGACCTTTACGAGATGACGCACCAGGCCCTGGATGCGGTAGGGGGGATCGAATCTGTCGTCCATCCAGGTGAGACCGTCTTCATCAAGCCGAATCTCGGCGGGGTCGATTTCGTCTCGCACAACAGTTTCCTGGGCGGCGAGAGCGCCAAGGTCGAGATCATTGTGACCGTCGCGGAGGCGTGCCTGCAGGCCGGGGCCTCCAAAGTAATCATCGGTGAGGGTGGGCAGGTGCGGCAGTTTTCCTGGGAGCATGCCGTCACGCTGGACGGCTCGACCAACCTTGCCGCCGAAGCCGCCCGCCTCAACGCCGCCTATCCGGACAAGCTCCAGCTCGCGTGCCTGATGGTCGATTCGCCGGAGTGGGACCCCGTTCCGTCTCCGCATACCGACCTCGGCGAAATCTACATCTCGAGCCTGCTGGCCCGCGCCGATCGCGTGATCTCCATCGCCCCGATCAAGACGCACCGCTGGACGTACATCACCGGGACGATGAAGAACTTCGTCGGCTCGACTTCTTTCGATCGATATGGCAGTGGCATGCCTTGGCGATACGCCCTGCACAACGCCGCCGGCGGGGTGTCGCAGTGCTTCCTCGATATCGTGGCCGGCATCCGCCCCGACCTCGCCATCGTGGACGGCTCGATCTGCTGTGAGGGCAACGGGCCGCACGTGCTTCCGATCTGGTGGGGCACAACGGTCGACGTGCGGAACCGCCTCGGAGACTGGTTCCTGCTGGCGGGCACCGATCTGCCAGCCCTGGACGCAACGGCCGCCCGGATCATCGGCCAGGACGTCGCCGGGGTGCCGTACCTCGTCAACGCCTACAACCAGGGTCTCGGGCAGATTCAGGAAAGCCAGATCCAACTTGTCGGCGCATCGCTCGACGAGCTTCGAATGAATTGGACGCCCGCTCAGCACCTGGAGGGCTTCGGGGATGTCATCCTGCCCACGCTCATTCTCCAGTCGCTTGGGCTGTGGTAAAAACCAGACGGGTGCATTGGGTAACTCCCGAGAACCTCCGTGCAACGCGGCTGATCAATCCCCCTGCGCGACAGGCTGCGTGCTGTCGTCCGCAATCGGCTCAGCAGGCTCTCGGCAACGAAGTAACTCTTTGCCGCTTCGCCTGTCGGTGATTTGGTTGATCATGAACGCCCCCGATTTCCATTCACCGACAATCATGAAACGTGTTGTCCAGACTTCCGGCCCGACCGGCAACGCCTCGGTTGTCTCCAACTGCGATCGCAGGCAGTATCCTTTCAGCCTGAATACGCAGAGCCAGTCAGCACGGCTCTTCAACGGGTTGAATTTGCACGGCAAGTCGTAAGCGGCGAAACGCAGAAGCCAGTATCGTCCATTGATGTCAGTGTTTGCCGGATGCTTCGTCTCCAAAGACACTCCGCGGGCCTCGAACACCTGCTCGCCATCCGGCGGCAGGATTGCGGCGATCGCCTCCTCCACATTCGCGAGCGAAACGCCTCCTTTCATTTTCCTGTCACCTTCCGTCAATCCATCATCTGTGCCGTCCATCGCCGCGATATCGCCGCTCGCTGGCGATGTAACGACCTGGTCTGTGCTGATCTTCGACTGCGTACACTCCGGCAGCTCACGCCTCCTTACAGGAGGCACATAGACACCATCGGAAATGAACCGGTAATCCCATTCATCCCCCTCTTCGCAAGGCACAAACACGGTCTTATCACGCTGCATCACGAACAGAAGGTAGCGACCAATTCGGTAAGTGCTCATGTAGTACGCGTCCGTCTCGAATTGCAGCGCCTGCGTCGACGACTCGTCAATGTCTGTCCGCGGAGAACGATATACGATTCTTACCCACTTGAATTCGCAGGTGACCAGGGCGTTCTGCGAGCCCCATGAGTTCCCCGCAGCCGGGGCCCGGCTCACCGAAAGGATGTCCGCCACTCCAACAACATCGCTGAGAGCCAACACCTCCGGCATGCAAAGCATCCAGCGGCAATTGAATTCCTCCCCGCGAGCAAATGAGCCAACCAGAAGGATGGCCAGCCCCAAGCATGCGATCGAACGCAGCGATCCGTGTGATTTGTGTCGGACCATGCGACGACCTCCGTGGCCGAGGGTCCTCTCTGACCTGCGTCGGGCAGCAAATCCGGCGTGAATTGCACCTGCCCACACCTCGCGGACTTCTGCGGGTTCTTCTATCGCTTCACTATCTCTGCCGGGGCGAGCACCAGCGCGGTCCGCGTCGGGATGTATACCTGAATGCTCTGCGGGCGGTGATCGCATCCGCGGTTCTGCCAGGGATAAACCTCGCCAAGCTGCAGATTGGCGTGGCCGCCGAACCATAGTTGGTCGGTATCCATGATCAGCTCATAGTCGGCCTGCTCGGGCACGCCGAAGCGAAAGTCGGGATGCGACCTGTTGGGATGAAAATTGAATACGAACAGCAGCCGCCCCCGCCTATAGACCAGCACGTTCAGATCCTCGTGAACGTGCAGCTTGTCCCATTCCTGCTGGGCCAGCAGGTCGTAGTCCACATCGAGTTGTTGCATGGCACGATCAAACTCCGCCAGATCGCGATAACGCAGCAGCGGATCGTCCGCCAGCGACCACTGACGGCGGGCGTACTTATATGAGAAATTGTTGCCTTCCCGCGGAAAATCGATCCATTCCGGGTGCCCGAACTCGTTGCCCATGAAGTTCAGATATCCCTCGCCGCCGAGCGAAAAGGTGATCAGGCGGATCATCTTGTGGAGGGCCATGCCGCGATCAATGATGATATTCTGGCTGCCCTTGATCATGTCTTTGTACATGGCGGCGTCCATGAGGCGGAAGGCGATGGTCTTGTCGCCGACCAGAGCCTGATCGTGGCACTCGGCGTAGGCGATGTGTTTCTCGCCGTGGCGCCTGTTGGTCAGCGTGCCGTACAGCTCGTCCATCTGCCACTGCTCGTCCTGACGCTCTTTGAGGAGCTTGATCCAGTAATCTGGGATGCCCATGGCAAGGCGATAGTCGAAGCCGATGCCGCCCTCCGCGACCGGCCGGGCCATGCCGACCATGCCGGACACGTCCTCGGCGATGGTGATGGCGTTGGGATTGATCTGGTGGGCCAGCACATTGGCCATCTGCAGATAGGTAACCGCATCCTCGTCGACGTACGGCGGGAAGTAATCGTCGTAGGAGGCAAATTTCCGGCCCAGGCCGTGGTCGAGGTAGGCCATGCTGGTCACGCCGTCGAAGCGGAAGCCGTCGAAGCGGTACTCCTCCATCCAGAAGCGGATGTTGCTCAGCAGGAACCGCTGGACTTCCCACTTGCCATAGTCGAAGACCATTGAATCCCAGGCGGGGTGCTGTCCGCGCGGGCCGGCGTGAAAGTACTGGTGGTCGGTGCCGTCGAAGTAGACCAGGCCCTCGTGGGTGTTCTTCACGGCGTGGCTGTGGACCAGATCCAGCAGGACCATCAATCCGCTGGCATGAGCGGCATCGACCAGGGCCTTCAATTCCTCCGGCGTGCCGAACCGCGAGGACGCAGCGAAGAAGTTGCTCACCTGGTATCCGAACGATCCGTAGTAGGGGTGTTCGAGAATCGCCATGATTTGTATGGCGTTGTATCCCGCGTGGATGATCCGCCCCAGCACGCGCTCCGTGAAGTCCCGATAGGAGCCGATGCGGTGCTCTTCCAGGGCCATGCCGGTGTGGGTTTCGTAGATCCGCAGATTGCCATTCAGCCTGGGTATGGGATGCCGCCACTGATACGGCTGCGGCGGGTTCCAATACTGGCCGCAGAAGTCGTGCGATCGCGGGTCGTACACCGTCCGGCGGATGTATGCCGGGATCCGATCCTTGGCCCCCAGGGCGCTGTGAACGTGCACTTTCAGGCGCCCGCCGTGTATGAAGCGCCGCCCGTACTCGGCATCGGGCAGGAACAGGCTCCACACGCCAAACTCGCCGCATTGCAGTGGATGAGATTGCCGGTTCCAGCCGTTGAAGTCGCCCACCAGGTACAGGGCGTTGGCGGCCGGCGCCCATTCGCGGTACCAGACGCCTGGCTGCCCGTCGCGCTGCCCCCGGTTGAAGCCGTAGTACAGATGCCCGCTGCTGAACGCCTGCAGGGAGCCTTCCGCCTGCTCAATGCGCTGCAGCATCGACTGGCACCGCTGGTATCGGTGACGCAAGCGATCAGCGTACGGCTCCAGCCACGGGTCGATGTCGATCAATCCGGTGCCGTCGGTGCGTTTCACTTTCTCCGGTGTCGTGTTGGTGGCCATAGCCGCTCCCGTTGCTGGCACGCCATCTTACGGCGGCTTGCCGAAACTGGAAGGGCCCTGGCAGCCGATGGTGCCCACGGCAGCTGGCGGTGGTGTTTCGGCGTCGCGCGGCTGCGAGAAGACCACGCGCCGCACTATCGCGCTCGCCAAACACCTGATAACCTATCGGCGATGATCGCACCGAGCCCATTCGCGGGCGCCGACTGCGGCCAAACGAGTGTCCGACGAGCACAGCCGTGATGCGCAACCACCCACGACTCAATGGCGTTCTGACGGGCCTGGCCGTCACAATCCTGACGGCCTCGTTCGCCTTGAGCGAAATCGGTCAGAGGCTCGAACTGCTGGCCTTTGACTGGCGGATGCGGCACTGCAACACGCTCCAGCCCACGACGCCGATCGTTCACCTGGACATCGACGACGGATCGCTTGATCGCGTGGGACGCTGGCCGTGGCGGCGGGATCAGCTCGCCGATCTGATCCGCGCGGTCGGCGAGATGGGCGCCAAGTGCATCGTTGTTGACTTTCTGCTCAGCGAGTACGAGCAACCGCTGATCGATGATCCACGATACGGACCGTTCTCCGACGTGGAACCACCTGCGGAGATCCTGGGCGAGATCTCGGATGAGAACGCCATTTTCGGGGATCTTGAGCTCGCCGACGCCATCCGAACTGCCGGGAATGTGTACCTGGCCACACAGCTTGACCTCTTGGCTCCGGGCTTGGCGGGGTCGCTTCGCGAGCGGCTCCAGCAGTGGTGGAAGCCGGCCGGATCGGCCGATGCTCGAGCGGCAATCGCCGCCCTCGGCCTCGAGGATACTCCGGATGAGCGCGTCCGCGTCCAACGCGAGATCCTGCGCCTTCGCGTGCGACATGAACTTCTGCAGGACTTTACGCTGACTGAGGAGGATATCGCCGCGAAGCTGGGTTGTGATGCCGGTGAAGTCGCCGTGGTTATCGCCGGCGTGAAGTCGGAAGCAGCCAGGGAGCTGGTCGCCATGCTCTTCACGGAAGGGCGGGCCCCAACCCTGGAGACGGTGCTCGTGTCGATCCTCGGCCAGCAGCGGGATCGGAATACCCCCGATCGGGCGGACGTTCTGGCCGCTTACCGGTGCCAGCTCGGACTACTCGCGGTTCAGCGATTCACGCCTGCCCTGGATGCCTCTCTGCGGGGCGCGGTGCAACGAGTGGTCTCGGTGATCCCGCCGTACTTCCGTCTGGCGGACGCCGCCCACGGGATCGGCGCGGTCAATTTCAGCCCGGACACAGACGGCGCTGTTCGGCGCGTGCCGATCGTCGTCGATTGGCGCGGCAGGGTGGTGCCGCACCTCGGCTTCGCGGTCGCTTGCGATGCGCTGGGGCTCGATCCGGCGCGCATGACTCTCGGTGACAGCCGGGTTTTGTCAATCTCCAGCGTCCGCGGGCGAGAGCCGTGCGATGTGCCGTTGGACCAGCAAGGGAACATGATCATCCCCTGGACCGCAACCGCCAAGGAATGGCGCCAGGGCCGTGACTTTCCGCATCTCTCAGCGGCAAAGGTCTGGTCGCTGGTGGAAAAGCGCCGCGAGATCGGGAACAACGAGACGGCCATCAACTACAAGCTCGCAGACGTGATCGCGGTGAGCAAAGGGCGGATCAAAGCAACGACCGAGGGGGGCGAGGCGGGCGGCGAGACGTCCGCGGTGCTGCAAGCCGACAGTGCTTATCGCAACAACGTGAACCGGCAGCTTCGCTTGCAACGCAGCGCCCGACTGGCCCGGCTGCGCCGCGACCAGCCGGAGGACAAGATCGCGGAGTGGGAGTCGGAGGCGGCGAAATTGCTGGAGGAGATCCGTCTGGAGCAGAAGACAGCCGTCTCCGCGGTGGAGCTGACCTGCCAGGAACTCGACGAGCTTCCGCCGGCCGAACTGGCCGCCGACGCCGAGCTGCGGCAAACCGCCGACCGGTTCCGAGGGGCCCGCGATCTGATCACCGGCGACATCGCCGCCCGCCGGGAGGCCAACCGCCGACTGGAGGAGGAAGCAGCGGGGATTCGCAAGGAACTGGCGGCGCGGCTTGAAAACAAGTACGTCTTTCTCGGCTTCGCGGCCACGGCGACGGGCGACATCGTCACGACACCAATCGACCCGCGGACCAATGGCGTGATGTGCCATGCCCAGATCCTGAACGCCTTCCTGCAAGGGCAATTCATCACGCCGCTCCATCCCGGCACGACGCTGCTGTTGTGCGCCGCCCTCGGCGCCGTCGCCGGGTTTATTACCGCGCTCCGCGGACCCAAGCTCGCCCTGCTGGCCGTGCTGGTGCTGATGACGGCATACACGGTTCTCAACTCCTACGTTGAGTTCATGCGACTTCATTCCTGGGTGACTCTGGCCGGCGTGCTGGTGGCGATGGCCGTGGTCTGGGCGGCGGTCACTCTCTTCCGGCAATTGACCGCCGAGCGTGAGAAGCGTTTCTTCGCCAAGCAGCTCAGCCAGTACACCTCTCCCGCCATTGCCTCGCGGATCGCTGAGAGCCCGCAGGCCGCGGCGGCCTTCAAAACCGTCCAGACCCGCGAAGTCACCTGTTTCTTCAGCGATCTCAAGGGCTTCACCACGATCACGGAGCAGGAGGGGGCCGAAGTCGTCCAGTACGTCCTGAATACCTACCTGGAGCGGATGAGTCGCGCGATCTGGTCCAAACGGGGCCTGATCAACAAGTTCATGGGCGACGGAATCATGGCATTCTTCAACGCCTCGGTCGACCCGGTGGCGAACCATCAGCGGGTCGCGTGTGAGGCGAGCCTGATGGCGTTGGATGAACTGGAGAAGCTCAAGATCGAGAAGCGCGACCATCCTGCCGGGCGGATCTTCGAGAAGCTGGAGATGCGAGTCGGCCTGGCGTCGGGGATGTGCATGAACGGGGACATGGGCTCGGAGCTCAAGGCGGACTATACCGTGATCGGCGACGTGGTGAATCTGGCCGCGCGGTTGGAGCCGGCGAACAAGGTGTTCGGCACGCGGCTGATGGTATCCGGTTCAACACAGGCGGCGGTCGCGGACCAGTACGAGTTTCGCTACCTGGCGGAGTTACGGGTGAAGGGCAAGGCCCAGACGGTTCCGGTGCACGAGGTTGTTTGCCGCAAAGGCGCCCTTGCGGACGAGCATCGCGAGTACATCCGGCGGTTCGAGGCCGGGGTCGCGCTTTACAGACAGCGAAAATGGGACGAGTGCATCGTTCACTTCACGCGGCTCCTGGCCCGAAGGCCCGACGATGTCGGCGCCAGCCGTTACATCGACGCGTGTCAGGAGTTCAAGGTGTTTCCTCCCGAAGAGGGCTGGGACGGGGCGCTGGAGCTGAAGGAGAAGTAGGCCTGTCGGGCAAGGCGTGGCTGTTCCGTTTTTTCCAAAAACCGCTATGCTATTGTGCATACGGAGCTTAGATCATGAGCAGATCCCCTGCGACTCTCTTCGGCGGCCCCCAACACAACGGCTGCCGCGTCCTGGTTACCGGCCAGGTAGGCCTGGACAAGAAACCCTTCCTCGATGAGGTGGCGCGCATCGCCGGTGAGCGAGGCCACCCAGTCACGGTCTGTCACATCGGCGACATGATGTACCGCGAGGCGCCCGATGTTATCCGCGGCCGCATCCTGGACCTGCCCCGGACCCGGCTGAACACCCTCCGCCGCGCCGTCTTCAAGGACATCCTCGCCGCCGCGGAAAAGAACGAGAACGTGATCGTCAACACGCACGCGACCTTCCGCTGGAAGCACGGCCTTTTCGAGGCCTTCGACTTCGACCACATGACCGCTTTCAACGCCGATCTCTACATCACCCTGGTGGACAACGTCGACGCCATCCATGAGCGCCTCTCCCGCGAGCACGACATCGTCCACACCCTCAAGGACATCATGGTCTGGCGAGAAGAGGAGATGCTGGCCACGGAAATACTCGCCCATGCCATCGGCGGCCACGGCCGCTTCTACGTCCTGGCCCGCGGATACGAAGGCGAAAGCGTCAAGTCGCTGGTCAATCTGATGTTCGAGCCGAAAAAAAAGAAGATATACCCCAGCTTCCCCATGTCCCACGTCATAGACATGCCGGAGGTGCTGGCGGAGATCGATTCGTTCCGCGCGGCCCTCGCCGAGCACTTCATCTGCTTCGACCCCGGGGATCTGGACGAAAAGCGCCTGCTCTTCGAGGCCGGCGAGGCCACCAAGAAAGGTGAGCAGACCATCACGCTGAAGGTCAACGGCCGCAACGTCACCTTCAGCGTTCCGGACGTGACCAGCGTGGCCCGCGACATCGACGGGCAGATCTATGCCCGCGACTTCAAGCTCATCGACCAGGCCGACATGATCGTGAGCTACATTCCCGAGCTGCCGGGCGGCATCCCCGGCCTTTCCAGCGGCGTCGAGCGAGAATTGCAGCACGCCTTCGAGGGCACCAAGGAGGTATACGTCATCTGGCGTCCCAAGAAGGAACCGTCCCCCTTCGTCACCGAGACGGCCACGAAGGTCTTCGCCTGCGTGGAGGATCTGTTCGAGCATTTTCAGGCGAAGGGCTACATCGGCGACTATCAACTCAACCTCCTGCGCTCCATCACGGCCCCGAAGGACCGCGGCAGGTTCGGTTGAGTCTCGCCGCAGGACGGCAGGCCGCTTCCGCGTCGCGGCCGCGGGTGCAGTCCGCGTAACCATACGGATGCTGTTCTGGATGCGAACAGAGCCAGCCCGAGTTGCCGGGGCCGGGCTTCGCCGTGCGTTGACAGATGCGCAATCGAGAGGCGAGAATCCTCGTGGAAACCGAGCGAAGCCACGCCACCCGGCAGGGAAAGACAGCGATGCCGCCACGACGGCAACTCACACCCGACACACCTGGCAGACCGCGCATCGCCGTGGCCCTGGCGACCTGCTGCCTGCTCTGCTCATTCGCCGCCGGGGGCTGCGGGCCGAAGCCTACGACTCAACCCGCCGATGCTCCAGCGGCGTCGCAGCCGAGCCGGGCGCCGGCGGCAATTCCACAGAACCAGGACGATGCCGCCGATGTGACGAAGTTTCCGGGGACCGTCCATCTCGTCCAGCCGGGCGACACGCTGTATAGTCTGTCCAAGCGGTACTACGGCCACGGCAAGTATTCCGGCAAGATCTGGGCGGCGAATAGAAACCGCGTCTCCAACCCCAACGACTTGCCGGTAGGCATGAAGTTGATCATTCCACCATGAGTGGGCCAATGCGGCAGCAAGGCACGACCCAACAGGCATCGCCCGCCGGGCGCCAGGGTCGCGTTCGGGCCCAGGCGGGGCCTCACCATCTGTCGCTTGACGACGAAGCTCAATATCTTCCCGGCGTGGGCCCCCAACGGGCCGCAATCCTGGCCCGGCTCGGCGTCCTGACCGCGGGCGATCTGCTGGAATACCTGCCCATCCGCCACGAGCGGCACGAGGCCCGCACGGTTGAGAACCTCGACGAAGGCATGATCGCCACGGTAGTCGGCCAACTCGACGCCGTCAGCACACGGCACGGACGCAGCGGCACGATGGTTTCCGCGGCGCTGACGGACAACACCGGCCGTTGCAGTCTGTGCTGGTTCAACGCCGGCTGGATGCGCGACAAGCTGGAACGCGGCATGATCATTCGGGCCACCGGCCGCGTGACTTCCTATCGCGATCGGCCGCAACTGGTGAACCCCCGCTTCGAGGTCCTCGGGGAGGATGCGAAACCGGTGGATGAATCGGCGCCGGCGGAGATCGAGCCGGTCTATCCGGCGACGATGGAGATGTCCACTCGCGTGATCCGGCGGATTATTGCGACGAATCTCGATCGGCTGCTGCCGCTGGTGGAAGAGTGGTATCCCGAGGAGCATTTCAAGGAGCGGCGGCTGGCCCCGCGGCGTTGGGCCCTGGCAGCGATGCACCGGCCGCAGAAAGAGAAGGACACCCTGGAAGCCCGCCGCCGCCTGGCGTACGACGAACTGATGCTCATGCAAATCGCCGTGTCGCTGGCGCGACACCACCGCTGCGATTCCGCCGCCGCCCAGGGCCTGCCCTGCACCGATGAGATCGACCGCCGGATTCGCCGGCGATTCCCGTTTCCGCTCACCAGGGGGCAGGATCGAGCCATCGAAACCATCGTGAACGACCTGCGCGGGACGCGCCCGATGAACCGCCTGCTGCAGGGCGACGTCGGTTGCGGCAAGACGGTTGTCGCCCTTTACGCGGGGCTGGTCACGGTGGCCAATCGCTGCCAGGTGGCGATCATGGCGCCCACCGAGCTGCTCGCGGAACAGCACTTTCGCTCCATCGACAAGTACCTCGTGGACAGCCGCGTGCGGTACGCCCTGCTGGTCGGACGGCTCGGGGCCAAGGAGCGTCGCGACCTGCTCGCCCGAATCGACAACGGTGAGGTCGACATTGTCGTGGGGACGCATGCGCTGATTCAGGAGGATGTGCGCTTTCTGCGGCTGGGCCTCGTCGTGGTCGACGAGCAGCACCGCTTCGGCGTCCGCCAGCGGGCGACGATCCGGAGCAAGGGCCCCGCCCCGCACTACTTGGTGATGACCGCGACGCCCATTCCGCGGACGCTGGCCATGACTGTCTTCGGCGATCTCGACGTAACGACCATCGAAGAGCTGCCTCCGGGCCGCTCGCCTGTCCAGACCCGCGTAGTCGACCCCGCGGACGCCGACGCCGCGTGGCGTTTCGTCTGCTCGCGGCTCGATCACGGCGAACAGGCATTCGTGGTATATCCGTTGATCGACGAATCCGACAAGTTGGAGGTCAAGGCGGCGACAACCGAGTTCCGGCGCCTGAGCGAGCAGGTCTTCGCGGGTCGATCGGTGGGCCTGCTGCACGGGAGGATGAAGGCCGAACAGCGGGACACGGTCATGGCCGATTTCATCGCCGGTCGGGTCGCCGTCCTGGTGGCCACAACCGTCGTGGAGGTCGGCATCGACGTGCCCAACGCCACCTGCATGGTCATCGAGCACGCGGACCGCTACGGGCTCTCCCAGCTGCACCAGTTGCGCGGACGGATCGGCCGAGGATCACGGCCGGGATACTGTCTCCTGATGAGCGACGCATCCAACGAGGAAGCCAGCGAGCGGTTGAGCGTGCTGGCTCAGACCACCGACGGCTTCAAAATTGCCGAAGAAGACCTCCGCCTTCGCGGCCCCGGCGAGATGATGGGCACACGCCAGCACGGCCTGCCCGAACTGCGGGTGGCCAATCTGGTCAGCGATATCGATCTGCTGCGTATGGCGCAGCAGGACGCGGGGCGAATCGTGCAGCGCGATCCGCAACTGCGCCAACCGGCGCAGGGTGTGCTGAAAGCGTTGTTGATGCGGAGGTACCGCGATACCATCGGATTGCTGGATGTGGGATGAGCCGGGTCGCGGGCCGCGAATCGGGCGCTACCGCGCCTTGATGTGCTCCTTGATGATCCTGGCGATTTCGGCCTCCCTTTTTTCCTCGAAACCCTTTGAGGCGTACAGGATCTTGCCGTCCGGTCCTATCACGTAGAACGTCGGCAGGCCGCTGACCTTGTACGCGTCGGCGACCTTGTCGCCCTTCAAGAGCAGGCCGTAGTCATATCCCTTGGTCTTCATGTATTCGACAGGATCGCCTCCGCGCTCCCAGGTGTCGATGCCGAACACCTTGACCGGTTTGTTCTTGAACTGCTCGTGCAGCTTCTGGACGCCGGGCATGGCCATCTTGCAGGGCCCACACCAGGTCGCCCAGAAATCCATTACCACCACGTTGCCGCGCAGGCTATTCAGGCTCACGGTCTTGCCGTCGGGTGTGGACAGTTCCCAATTGGGCGCGTCGCAGCCCACTTCCAGGAGTGGCGCGTTGTCGTCTCCGGACGACTTGTATTCCCTGGATTCATAGCCTGGAGGGGCTTCCAGACGAAACTCTTCCGGCTTGAAGGTCGGCGAGGTATCCAGGGATTTGATCGCGACGACGTACGCGTTCTCGCCCTCCCGGGATTCGGAGCCTTTCTCCGACTTTTTTTCAGCCATCAGATTGGCCTTGACGATCCGATCCACGCGATGAGGCAAGTGATCTTTCTTGCCGAAGTACCACCGGGATTCGGAGTTGTTCTGATAGACGACGAAGACCACATCGCATTCCACGCCGCCGACGTCCTCCGTCCCCTCGTAGCGAGCCTCCTTGCCTCCAAGCTCATCGCTGAACGGCGTTGGAAAGAGGTATTCGCGCATGTAAATCGCCGTGGCGGCCCCCAGCAGGGCCGAGGCCTGCGGCATCTCGCCGTGAGCGAAGACTTTGTCCCGTTCGTCGATCCGATACGCCTGCTTGCCGTCCGTGGCCACGATCAGCGGGATTTCGTCGGTCGAGCCCGGCTCGACCACAGTACCCTCAAAACGCATGAGCTGATTCGACGAGGGGATGCCGAGCACGGCCCCCATCACACTGCGCTTGCCCGGCTTGACTTTCAGGGTCCCCTTGATGTGCGCCACCCGGTTCTCCAGCGCCCCGACGCCATACAACTCGCCCTCGTACATGACGGCCTTCACGGCCTTGGTGGCATCATCCGCCTGCTGGAGGATCTCCTTCACGTCCGGCTCTTCGCCAACCGCTGGAGTCCCCGTGTCGGGCGGGTCCGCGAAGACCATCAACGGCAAGCCGAGGAACCCGGCGAGCAAGACCGCCATGAATTGTCTGTTAACCATCGTAAATCCCGATTCCAGATCGCCCGCCCTTCAGTCGTCCGGTGCACTCGACCGTCACAGCCGCATGGCAGGCCTGGCCCACCTGGGCCTGCCACCGTTCCGGGGTCAGCGGGCGCATACCCGCTGCGCAGAACCTATCCACCCTCTTCTAACGTAGCCCCAGGCCGGATCATTCGCCTCCCGATGGAAATCGGCCATCCGCGTCGGTCGCGGGCCTCTCCCCCGGCATTGTCGCGGGTGTTTCGCCGATGCGCCAGCGGCGAATTTCCAGGTAGAGGGGCGGTTGGCCTGGGTACTCCGCGGCTAGTATGCGACGGACGATCTGGCCGGGCATTTTGCTACTGTTGAAATCATAATCGATTACAAAACCCTCGGCGCCGGCGGGGATATGTTGCCATTCCTCCCGGAATATGCGCTCGGCATCCGGGAAGTTCTTGGGGGCGAAGTAGTACTTACCCACTTGCATGACCTGATGAAAGCCCAGCAATCCCCGAGCAGCCACGATGGGCATGTGGGACAACTCGCGCGGCTTGATCGGTGCGTACCACAACACGTAGATGTACGGTTGGTTGGTGTAATTGGTGACCAGGATGAAGTCCGCTTCGTCGGCGTGCCTGGTGACGTACTGGATGGCCTCCACGAGCGCGGTCTGATATCCGGGGCGGGCGGCGATGCGGAATTCGCGGAAATAGACATTGGCGAAGTAGACGGAATTCACTAGCACCGCGGCCATGATGACCGAGCCCGCGACTCGTCGCAGCCGTTTTTCCCAGGCCGCTGCTCGCCGCCAGAGCCAGTCACCACCCGTCGCGGCGATGATCGGGAAGAGCAGCATGCCGCCCACCGTTCGCATGGGATGCGGGTTCCAGTCGGCGCAGATCGCAGCGGGAATCGGATACAGCAGCAGCCATACGAGGAGCAACAGGCGCCAGGGGTGCCTGAACCACCCGACCAAAAGGGTCGCTAGGCCGATCACGTAGAACGGCGCCCAGATCAGCAGGTGCTGGCCGACACCGGGAATCTCGTGGGCGGACATGTCGTCGCATTGGAGGAACTGGTACCGCGGCCCGACGTTCAGCCAGAAGTTGTTGGTGAACTGCCAGACCATCTGGAGCGGGGTGAAAGCCTTGTAGATCAGTAAGGCGGCGTGGGCTCGCGCGGCGAGATACTCC
>DATKKX010000483.1:0-11490 GCA_035542775.1 Phycisphaerae bacterium
TGTCAATAATGTTGATGTCCGGGGGCTCGCGGACGGCGGGATCGGCCCGCTTGGCGTCATGATCGTAGCCCAACAGACCCTTGGAGATGTGGCCGTCGCTTTCCATCAAGGTGCCGGGCGGCGTCACGATGGCGCTGATCGGCCAGCCCGGAGTGTTGACGAAGATCATCCGGCCGGGGCTGTAGGCCATATCGAGGTAGTCCACCCAATTCCAGGCGAACTCGATGTCCGGCGCGTCCCGGTCGGCCACCGGCGTGATGCGGTTGCCCTTGTCCTCAAAGGGGTCCTCGAACCAGAGAGGCCAGTGGCTGACGGCGCCGTTCTCGGCGAATACCTCGGACTCCGGCCAGACTCGCTGGTCCTGGACCGCCGGCCTTTCCTGCGAGGCTCTGGCGTTATAGGCGTTGGCGCTGGGGGTGTTCATCTCCGATTCGACCGCCGCGCCGGAATCCACGAACGGATTGTTTAGCTGGGCGCAGCCGGCGATGGCCACGACTACCGCCGCCGCGACGATAACGTTCCCCCAATGACGCCGCTGTAGCACAACACGCGCATTCATTCGCGAACCCTCTGCCGTGCGTCGGGCACAAACCTGCCGGTCGGGTCTCCTTCAAGCCCCGGGCGCCGCTTGCTCTTCAGCCCGCGGCGCCGGCCGGACGATCGCTAAACCTCAACGATTTTTTCCGCCGCGTAGTTCGGCGCCTCCACGGTAATGAACAAGTCGTGCGGATGCGATTCCACGATGCTGGCACCGGACACGCGGATGAAACGGGCGTCGCGCCGCAAGGCCGCGATCGTCGGCGTGCCGCAATAACCCATGCCCGCGCGGAGTCCGCCGACAAGCTGATATACCAGCTCGGCGAGATTCCCGCGGTAGGGCACGCGGCCCTCGACGCCCTCCGGCACCAGCTTCTCCCGCTGCGTCTCGCCTTTCTGATTGTATCGGTCAGCGCTGCCGCAAACCATTGCCCCCAGCGAGCCCATGCCGCGATATTCCTTAAAACGGCGGCCCTTCCAGAAGATCACGTCGCCCGGTGATTCATCCAGGCCGGCGAAGAGCGACCCGATCATGACGGTGTGGGCCCCGGCGGCGATGGCCTTGGCGATGTCCCCCGAGTAACGAATTCCGCCGTCCGCGATGAGCGGAACGCCGGCGGGCTCCACCACCGAGGCCACGTTCAGAATCGCCGTGATCTGCGGCACGCCCACGCCCGAAACCACGCGCGTCGTGCAGATCGAGCCGGGGCCGATACCGACCTTTACCGCGTCGGCGCCGGCCTCGATCAAGTCCTTGGCGGCCTCGGCGGTGGCGATGTTGCCGGCGATGATGTCGATCTTGTGATGCCGTTTGATCTCTTTAACCGTCAGGATGACGTTTTCGCTGTGTCCGTGGGCTGTGTCTACCACGATCACGTCGACGCCGTTGGCGATCAGGGACTCGACCCGCTCGTAGTCCTGCACGCCGACGGCCGCCCCGACCCGCAACCGGCCCCGCTCGTCGCGACAACTATTGGGATATTGGCGGTTCTTATCGATATCCTTGATCGTGATCATTCCGGTGAGACGCCGGTCCTCGTCGACCAGAAGCAGCTTCTCGACCTTGTGTTTCTGGAGGATCTTGTCGGCCTCGTCCAGCGAGGTGTTCGGCGGGGCGGTTACCAGGTTGTCACGGGTCATGACCTCTTGGACGCGGAGATGGCCGGCCCCGCCGGCGCTCTTGTCCGCCAGATCCATGAACTTCAGGTCGCGCCGGGTGATGATGCCCGCCAGCTTGCGGCCTTCCGTAGTGATCGGCACGCCGGAGATGTTGTGGAGCCGCATCAACTCGGCGGCCCGCTCCACCGTATCGGCGGGGTGCAGCGTGACCGGGTCCAGAATCACGCCGTTGGCGCTGCGTTTGACCTTGTCAACCTCGCGGCACTGAGCCTCAACGGAGAGGTTCTTGTGGATGATGCCGATCCCGCCCTCCTGGGCCAGGGCGATCGCCAGACTGGATTCGGTCACGGTATCCATCGGCGCCGATGCCAGCGGGATGTTCACGGGGATGTTGCGGGTCAATTGGGTGCGGACATCGGCGTTCCTGGGCACGATCCGACTCCGCGCCGGCACCAGCAGGACGTCGTCGAATGTAATGCCGTCGCCGATGATCTTGCCGTGCATAAATCGTGCCTGGAGCCTGATACCTAAGGGAGCGGATTCTACCACGCGGGGCCCGGGCCACAAGGCCGGATGGGGAACTTCGTCCGGAACCCTCCACCGGACCGCCGGAAGGCAGATCCAAACGAGGCTGCAGGTCCATCCCGGCCCACAAGCCGAGGACGGCGATCCAGGCTCGAACTAGGGTTCGGAAGCCGGCGCCGAACTTGTCGTCGGCGTCTCGGGCGGCGCCACCAGGTCCGGCAGCATTCCGGGATGCCGCTCGCGGAGCTTCGCCCATACCGTGCTGCCCGTGAAACGGCTCTCCAGGGCTGACAGACTTTGCCGGGCTTCGTCAGTGTTCGGCTCCCATTGCAGATACGCCTCGGCCGCCTCGAGAGCCGCGGCGTCGTCGTCCCTGATGAGTGACACGGCCAGGATGACACCGTACGCGTCGCTGGGCTCCGGGGAGAGCTCGGCCGCTCGCCTCGCCCATTTCATCGCCTCCTCCGCCCGCCCCAGGCCTTGTCCGGCGAATTGCATGGCGATGGTCAGATACCCGTTCGCCAGGTCCTGCCGCATGAGGGTCGCGTCCTCCCGCCGTAGCTCACGAACCTGGGCCTCCGCCTCCTTTTCCCGCCCGGCCGCCAGTAGTACGAGGAGCCGCGTCTCGCCCAATCCGTCCGGCAGCGGCGTCGTGGCGTCCGCGGGAGCGGCGAAAATCGTCTGCGCCTCAGCCAGCATGGCCAGATTCTCATCTGTGTTTACGGTCGGCTCGGCGTCGAAGCGGTACTTGACGATTTCGTGAAGGGCGGCGGAACGCGCCGCGAACAGTCGCGGGCCGGCCCGTCGGTAGAGGTTCTCGGCCTGGCGGGCGAACTTGACGGCTTCCTCCCGCATGCCGGCGCGCATGGCACAATCAAACGCGGCAATGCGGAACGTCTCCGGTGTCAGCTTGTCCTTCCACAGCTCCGGCGGCCGGGTGGCGTCCTGAATGGCGACGTTCAAGAGGTCCCCCATGGTCGGCTCGAAGTCCCCGCGCGATACCAGTTCCTCGAGCAACTTGACAAAGCTGTAGTCCATCTCGCCGTTTCGCAGAACGGATCGCAGCCATTCCAGCCGCTCCGCGGCCGTTGCTTCCGGCTTGGCGCTCCAGAGGTCCTTCACCACGTCGATCCGGAACGGCTCGTCCTCCCGATGCTGCTCCAGCGCCGCCTGGAATCGCACTCGATAATCCCGCGCGTACGCCGACTGATTGAGGCGCTCATGAGCGCGACTGAGGTTCAGCGACAGGTCGGCCTCCAGGCGGGAGACCCGCAGAAATCGCGGGGCGGCGCGTTTCAACTCGTCGAGTCGCACGAGCGCCTGGCGGGCGACGTCGAGATCCGCCTCCGTCGGCGGAGCCTCGCTGGCGGACATGATTCGGTCGAACTCCAGCGATCGCGCCCAAACCGCCAGGAGGCGGGTGAGCAGCCTTTCAAACGGATCGAGGGTGTTCTTCTCGGCGAAGTCGGCCAGGGCTATGGCCGGCGCGTAGTCCCTGTCCTCCATCAGCACCGTGGCCTCGTAGTGGGCTCGCGCCGCCTGCCAGTCCCGCACGGCGAAGAATGCCAGAGCCACCCCCATCACGCACACCGCCGTGCCCGACACACGCAGGGCGGAGACGCGCAAGGTCTGCTCGTCGTCGGCCAGCTCAACCGGCGCCGGCTTCGCGCGTTCGGTTCGAACCAGAGCCCAGATCAGCGCCCATATGGTCATGAAAATCGGCGGCAGGCCCGACTTGCGCAGGGCCACATCGGAGCATTCCTCGAACACCAGGGCAACCAGCGCGCTGGTCAGTCCGATCACCAGCCATCGTTCCATCTGCCCCGCGGGATCCGCCCGCAGACGCTCGCAATATCGCACCGCGTATACCACCGTCAGCACGATGGCGGCGCCGAACGCGAACATGCCCACGAAACCCAGGTCGGCCAGCAGCTCCAGGAACTCGTTGTGCGCGTGGCCCATCCAGTACGACTGGTCGGCGCTCAGTATCGCCGGGTCGTCAAGCTGCTCGCTCCGGGCGATCTGGCCGGAGAGCATCGTATAGGCTCCATCACCGTATCCCGCCACCGGCTTGTCGAAGAACAGCTTGAACGCGTAGGGCCATTCGTGGTTGAGCCTTGCCCGGATGGAATGGGCCCGTTCCCCCATGACGCCGGACACGCGGAGATGCTGCACAACGATCGCTCCGCCGATTGCCAGCAGCACCGCCACCAGCACCACCGCGGACCTCTGCTTCCGCTCGACCACCATGAATAGGACGGTCATCATTCCGGCCGCGATCCCCACCGCGGCGGACCGGGATCGTGTGAAGCACAGAGCCGCCACCACTGCGATCGCGGCAATCCCGATGAGCGGAACCAGGACGTAAGGCGGCACGGTGCTCCGCGCCTGCGGACGACCGGGCCCGATCGGTTGCGACTCGCCCTGGGCTGCTCCTGTAGCGTATGCCGGACCCAGCCGACAGGCCTCGCAGAACCACTTTCCCAGGAATCCGAACGCCAGGAACAGGCCCGGCAGCAGGCACGCCGCCAGAAAGAGCTCGTTGCCGATCGGATATCGCAGCCGAGGTTGCTCGCGTTCGAGATGATACCAGAGAGCCAGCACGGCCAGGGCCGCCAGCAGGGCCGTCAGCCACACCGCGAGCTTGCGGGCGTGCGACGGGATCAGCAGCACCGCGAGCGGCCACCACCAGGCGAGCTGCATGAACCGGATGATGACCTGTCCCTTGCACATCTCCGGGCTGTGCGAAAACAGCGAGCTGACCACGCTGACGGCCAGGAGAACGAACCACCAGAAGTAAGGGCTCGACGCCCGTCGTCGGAAATCCAGCAGGTCATCGATCCCCAGCCGGGAGGCGACACCGGCGGTCATCAGGCGAATGCCGGCGATGAAAGTCAGCGTCGCCGCCCCGAGGTAGAAGACCAGGTCCCGGATCTCCACGCCTCGAACCGTCGGCCACTTGGCACCCAGGGCCAGGACCTCGATCACCGGCTTCAACAGCGAGTGGTCCTGGTTGTGCGCCTCCGAGAACTTGGCAGGGCAGTTCAGGAAACAATCGCCTGCCAGGGCCGCTGCGGCGATGATCATCAGCAGCCAGCTCACGCGTCGGGCGGCCGGCGTTTCGTTCACGAGAGGATCGGGCATCGTATCGGGTTGCATAGGCTGGACTTTCGGAAGGCGCTGCCTCGTCGTTTGCACTTGACCGCAGCGTGATATCATATCTACGTACTGGCTGGCGAGGAAGGTTCGATGGCGGTCAATCAATCTCCGATGTACATGAAGGCCGAGGAGCGCTATCGGTCCGCCTCCACGCCCGCCGAGAAGCTTGAGGCCCTGGAGGAGATGTTCCGCCTGGTGCCCAAGCACAAGAGCAGCGAGAAGCTTCAGGCCCAGATCAAGCAGAAGATCAAGGCGACGAGGGAGGAGTTGCAGCAGGCCCGCAGCCGTCCCGCTGCCGGACACCGCGACGTGTTCGTTGTGCCCAAGCAGGGCGCCGGCCAGGCGGTGCTCCTCGGCGCCGCCAACGTCGGCAAGAGCTCGATCGTCGGCACGCTGACCGAGGCCAAGGTCGAGATCGCTGATTTCCCGTTTTCGACCCACGCCGCGGTGCCCGGCATGGCCCTGCATGAGGACGTCCCCATCCAGCTCGTGGACATGCCCCCGATCGTGGAAGGCCATGCCCAGCCCGGGATGGTGGGGGCGTACCGGTCGGCCGACATCGTCATGCTGGTGGTCGATCTCTCGGCGATTGAACTGCTGGACCAGTATGAGAAACCGCTGGCGGTTCTGGCCGAGCGGGGCATGCAGCCGGTTTCGCAGTCCATCCTGGAGTTCGACGAGGATGAGACGGCGGCGATTCCCAAGCGAACCATCGTAGCGGCCAACAAGTGCGATACGCCCGGCGCCGCCGACAACTTCGAGGGACTGAAGGAGCTGTGCGGCGGCAACCTGCGGATGCTCCAGGTTTCGGCGAAGACGGGCCAGGGTTTGACCGAGATGATGGCGGTTTTGTTCGAGTTGCTGAATGTTGTGCGCATCTATCCGAAGAAGCCGGGCAAGCCGGTGGACCGCGAGGTTCCGTTCATCCTGACCAAGGGCGGCACGGTGCACGACATAGCTTACCTGATCCATCGTGATCTGGCCGAGAAGCTGAAGACCGCCCGCGTCTGGGGCACCAGCGTTCATGCCGGCCAGCAGGTCCACCACACGCACGTGCTGGCGGATAAGGACGTGGTGGAGCTACACTTTTAGGCATGGGGTCAAGGATTTAAGGGGCCAGGGGACGGGCGCGGTTCGGCCTTTCGACATGCGGTTTTGAGCTTCCTGCAAGGAGAATCGACCATGAAGAAGATCGCGGTTTGTCTGAGTGGTTGCGGTGTCTTCGACGGCAGCGAGATCCACGAGGCGGTCTGCACGCTGCTGGCCCTCGATCAGGCCGGCGCCAAGGCGGTCTGCTGCGCGCCCGACGTGCGCCAGGCCGAGGTCGTCAACCACCTCAAGCGCGCTCCGGCCAGCGAGGTCCGCAACGTCCTCGCCGAGTCCGCCCGAATCGCCCGCGGCGAAATCAAGGACGTTCGCGACGTGAAGGCAGCGGACGTGGACGGGCTGATTTTTCCCGGCGGGATGGGCGCGGCCAAGAACCTCTGCACGTTCACGACTGACGGCGCCAATTGCCGGGTGAACCCCGATGTCGAGCGTCTGGTCGGTGACATGCTCGCGGCCAAGAAACCCGTCGGCGCGATCTGCATCGCCCCGGCCATGTTGGCCCGGATCGTCGGCAAGAAGGACCTTCATCCCAAGATGACCATCGGTACCGATCCCGGCACGGCCAAGGCTATCAACACCATGGGCGCCCAGCATTGCGACTGTACCGTTACCGAGATGGTCACGGACGAGAAGCACAAAATCGTGACCACGCCGGCGTACATGCTGGGCAAGGGTCCGGCGGAGGTCTTTGAGGGCATCCGCAAGCTGGTGAACGAGGTGCTGCGGCTGGCCTAGCAGGTTCTTATTAACCACGAAGGACACTAAGATCACGAAGAAGATGCTTGTAAGCCGCGGGTTGCGGATCAGGTGTTGTCTTTGGGCGGCTGCCTGCGGCTGAGGATGGAGGCAAGCCGATTCAGAAGCCGCGATGCATCGATCGCCAGGTCTCGATAGGCAGCCGCGCGCTCATAGTTGGCATCCTGAACTGCCTGGCTGGCGCGAAACGCCAACTCTTCCATCAGCGATTGCAGAAGCATCGCGGCCTTGTCGCGGGCGAAGAACTCCTCGAACGGTAGACCATCGGCGCGACCTTCGTCCGCCCCTGCCGGAGACAGGCCGGCAAGCTGGCCGGTGTCCTCGCCGACTGCGCCGCACACGGATGATGGAGACGGCTCCAGGCCCAGCAGC
Source organism: Phycisphaerae bacterium (assembly GCA_035542775.1). Lineage (GTDB taxonomy): Bacteria > Planctomycetota > Phycisphaerae > UBA1845 > UTPLA1 > DATKKX01. The sequence goes on from DATKKX010000483.1 coordinate 7,576, forward strand.
ATACGGATCTCTTCGCGGGCCTTCTCGAGGCTCAGGCCACGATTGGTCAGGATTTGGGCTGCGACGCCGTCCTGCTCGCGGAGCAGGCCGAGAAGCATGTGCTCGGTCCCGACGTAACTGAAGTTGAAGTTGCGGGACTCCTCGATGGCGAATTCGATGACCTTCTTGGCTCTCGGCGTCTGGGGGAGTTTGCCCGTTGCAGGCAGGCCGGCGCCGCGCTTGACTAGGTGCTGAATCTCAGAGCGGACCTTGTTGAGGTCGACGCCGAGATTCTTCAGCACGTTTGCCCCTACGCCACTGCCTTCCTTGACCAACCCCAGAAGAATGTGCTCCGTCCCGATGTACTCATGCCTGAGCTTCTGGGCCTCCTCGTTGGCCATGGCCATCACTATTCGGGCTCGGTCGGTGAATCGTTCAAACATGGCTCGTGACTCAGCTTTTGTCCTTGGGCGGCTGCCCGCGACGCAGGATGGAGAGGAGCTGATCCATGAGGTGCGATGCGCTGAGCATCAGATCTCGGTAGGCCACCGCTCGCTCATAATCTGCATCAAGGACCGCGTGGCCTTTGCGCGCCACCAACTCTGCCAGAAGCGATTGCAGGAGCATGGCGGCCTTGTCACTTGTGAGAGACTCTTCGGATGACATGCTATCGGCACGACACTGATCCGTCGCTGCTTTAGGCGGCTCGACAGGTCGGACATCCTCTTCGCTAAGCGGAAGCGCCATTAGCTGACCGGGCTCAATGCCCAGCAGATTGCACACTTCTTCGCGGGCCTCTTCGAGGTTGGTGCCCAGGTTCTTGAGCACCTGAGCGGCCACGCCATCTTTCATGTGAAGCAAGCCGAGGAGCAGGTGCTCGGTGCCGACGTAGTTATGATTGAGGCTGCGGGCCTCCGCGATGGCGAATTCGATGATCTTCTCGGCTCTTGGGGTTGGAGGGAGCTTGTCCTTTGCGATGGCGCCGGGACCGTGCCCGACCAGCCGCTCGATCTCGGAGCGGACTTTGTACAGGTCGACATTGAGGTTCTTCAGGACATTTGCCCCGACACCGCTGCCCTCCTCGACGAGGCCCAGGAGAACGTGCTCGGTACCGATGTATTCGTGATTGAGCCGTATGGCCTCTTTGTTGGCCAGGGCCATTACTTTTCGGGCTCGCTCAGAGAATCGTTCGAACATCGCTCGCGTCTCCAGATGCCTCCGCAATGGCGAGGTCAATTGATTATCCTCGAAACGGTCGTTGAAAGAAACGCTCCGAGATTGCAGCTTGACCTGCTCTTTCTGCGTGCTTGGCGTGGCAGGTGAGCACCTCGCCTCCGCTCCGCAGAGGGACTTTGCGATATCAATATGAAATCACATCCAGTGCCCCGTCCGCGGATGGTGCCATCTTGCCGGGTCCTGCCGGTAGAAGCCGCGCATTTGCTCGTACAGCTCCGGGTGTCGGGCCTTGAGAGCCCGCGGCTGCTCGAAGAAATGCTCCGTGACGACGGCGAAGAACTCCGGCGGGCTGTTGGCGCCGTAGGGGTCGAGGAACGTCGGCTCGCCGGTTCGGGCGGCCTTGAGATGCTGTTGATAGGCGGCGTCGAACACCTTTGACCAGGCGAGGTATTGGTCGTTGGACATCATCGGCGGGACGCCGTCCGCTCCGCCGCCGGTCATCATGTCCAGCACGTGAGCGAATTCGTGGAAGACCACGTTGTAGCCCTCACAAGGCGAGCACACCGAGTGCTGGACCTCGTCCCAGGCCAGGACCACCGGCCCGCCGCGCCAGGCCTCGCCGGCGTGCTTGTGCGGGATTCTGTAAGGGCGGCCGTCCGGGCCGATGGCCTCGACGATCTCCCCGAAGTCGCGCGGGTAGACGATCACCTCGCGAAGCCGCGGAAAGACGCCGAGGTGCGGCAGACCCAGCAGCAACAGGCAGGCCTGCCCGGCCACCGTCACCTTGATCTCATCGTTGAGCTTCTGCCCGCCGGAGCCGACGAACTCCTTCTCGGCGACGAAGATCTGGACCAGCTCGCGGACCAGCTTCTGATGCGCGTCGGAGAGGCGGGCATACTGCCGCACGTTGGCGTCCAGGATCTGCTCCCAGACTTCCGGAAACGGCCGGCTGAGGATCTCCTTGCGGCGACGCTGCTTGCGACGGAATAACCAGTCAAACAGGCCCATGACGATGAGAGATTAGAACCTTGCCCTGGGCGGTTCGGCAAGGGATGCGCTTTACGCGAGCGACTTCATGCCCATCCATTCCAGCCAGCGGGCCTGGAGGGCGGTCTTCTCGTAAGAGGTGCCGCACTCGGGGCACGTATACTTGTCAGGCAGTGATTTGAGGCAATAGCCGCACTCGAAGCAGACCGCGCCCTCCCGCTCGAGAACCTCGCGCGCAAGAGCGATCCTGGCTCTCCTACCCATCTTGCTGATGATTAGAAGCAATGTTGAGTAGATGAGTTGCCAGGCAACGATGACATAGACGAGCTTCGCCGCCTTCACGCCAGCCAGGCTCAGGGCCGCCCACACTATCAGAACAGCAAGGGAAATCAGCCAAACGAGCGAGAACAAGCGGAACCACAGGACGGGTCCCGGCTTCCATTCCTGAAGCGAGTACCATTAAGCGCCGCAGACCCCCTTGGGCCGGCTGAAGGTCATCAGCCCGATCGCGATGGCCAAGTCCTCGGAGGCATTGCGTTTCATGCACCTGTCGACCTGTCCCGGGTCCGGCAGGCGAGGAGCCCGAGAACCCGGTTTCTCCTGCCGCGCTGTAATTGGCTGTGTCATCACTGCTCGCTGCTAGCCGATATCCGCCCGTCCGGCGGTTCGCTTGCCGGGCGGCTGGTCGAGCTTTTCGAGTTGGGCTTTCAAGGCCACCTCAAGCTCCGCGATCGTCTGGCAGCCGACCACCACGTCGTCGCGGCGATAATCGATCGCCTGGCCGGCGATGCGTTTGGACCAGCCTTCGCAGCAGGCCATGGCGATAATCGGGCGATCGTACATCCAGGCGTAGGCGATCTCGCTCAGCGTACCGGCGGCGCCGCCGATGACCAGGACGATGTCGCCGGAAATGCCGGTGATGGCGTTTCGGGCCCAGCCCATGGCCGTGGGGATGTGGTAGTGGGAATACTCGTTGACCTCGTCCATGTATTTGTGGGGTGAAACGGCAATGACCACGCCGCCGGCCTCGGCACAGCCTTTCGACGCCGCGGCCATGATGCCGCCGCGACCGCCGGTGACCAATGCGGCGCCAAGCTTGGCCACCACCCGGCCGGCCTGCTCAGCGATCTCCAGTGCGTGCCCGTTGGCTTCGCTTGAACCAATTACGGCGACTTGGGGGATGCGAATGTTTTTCTTGAGCACGGATGTTCCTTTGCGTATCAAATGGTAGCGGGGCTGAGCCCGTCCAAAATTCGGCTGCCTGAAGGCGAATGAGAAACCCGTTGAAACGGGTTCACACCCAAACGAGCATAAGCCAAACGACCGGCGGCCGGCTGACCAGCCGTCAAACGGCTGGCCTGAGGCCCTTCGGGAAAGGCCGCTGGAAGCGGCCTGATTGGCGTCGTGGCGTTGCAGGATTAGCACTACAGCGCAAGGTCCTTGGGCCTGATGGAATGAGCCGGGTTTTCGCGCGCCAAGCAGGATTCCAAGGGCTTAAACCCACTACCCTGCGCTGTAGTGTCAGCGGGGGCCACACTGCAACCGCTATTGCACCCGCTGCCCGCTGGTGGCTAACCGGCGGCAGGCCTCGCTGCGCTCGACCTGCCCACTACTCGTATAAGCATGGCCGCCCAAAGCCGCGGCCATGCCACCGCCCCCATCAGAGCAGTGGCGGGCAGAGCCCGCCCTACACCTCGCGTTGCACGTCGCCATCCCGGCGCGCCGGGACAGGCTCCGGGCCGACGCTACGGCGACCCGCCTGATTCCTTCAAC
>DATKKX010000484.1:0-6213 GCA_035542775.1 Phycisphaerae bacterium
GCTGCAGGCCTCCTGGTGGATATCGGAGCTCCCGCCGGAGCCGGTCCGATCGTTGGTTCAAGACGACCTGATGTGGTACGGGCGGTTGATCGGGCTGGCGGTCGGTTTCCTGCTCTTGTTGGTGAACTACCACGTATCCGAGGAGGGCGAGCGAAGTGAATTCATCTCGCTGATTCTCTTCTCCACCGCCGGCATCCTGCTGGTGGCCAATGCCAATGACCTGATGCTGCTGTTCCTGGCGTTGGAATTGGTCAGCATCCCGACATACATCCTGATCGGCCTTTCGCGGAAAAGTCTCCTCGCCCAGGAGGCCACGGGAAAATACTTCTTCCTGGGAGCGTTCGCGGCGGCCCTCAACCTGTACGGATTCAGTTTCCTGTACGGCGCGACCGGGACCGCGCAGCTCTTCGGAAGCGCCTCCGGTCGCGACTGCATCTACCTCATCCTGTCGCGGCCGGGCGGTTTGAACGATCCCCTGGTGATGGTGGGCCTGCTCTTGTCGCTCGCCGGTCTCACCTTCAAGATCGCCGCCGTCCCGTTCTATTTCTATGTGGCCGACGTGTATCAGGGCGCGGCTTCGCCGGTCGCGGGGCTTCTGGGATTTGTGCCCAAGTTCGCCGGTTTCATCGCCATCATCAGGCTGCTTTCGCTGTGCGGCTGGGCCTATGGGGGAGCGGTCTTCTGGCTGCTGTGGGTCCTGGCCGCGGCGACGATGTTTGTGGGCAACACGCTGGCCCTGATGCAGGACAACGTAAAGCGGATGCTGGCTTATTCGAGCATCGCCCACTCGGGCTACATGCTCGTGGCCCTCGTTGCCGGTCCTGGTCCGCAGGGCGGGATGAGCGCGTCGCCCATGCAAAACGGCCTCTCCGCGGCGCTGTTCTACATGGTGGTCTACGGCGTGATGAACCTGGGTGCATTTGCCGTCCTGGCCTACTTCAGGAAGACCGAGTCGGATGGCGAGGATTCCGTTGAGACTCTCCGGGACATCGCCGGCACTGCCCGGCGGCATCCCTGGGCCTGCCTGGCGCTGGCTATCTGCGTGCTCGGCCTGATGGGATTCCCGCTGACCGCCGGCTTCCTGGGCAAGGTCTATGTCTTCAGCGCTGGTCTGTCGTCCGGCGCCGGCCCTGCCGCGCAGTATGCCATGGTAGTTCTGGTCGTGCTTGGCGTGATCAACGCCGCTATCGGCGCGGCCTACTATCTCCGGATTCTGAGCGCCTGCTACCTTGGGCGGTCGACGGAAAGCATCACACCGTCCCGGTGCGTGGCCCTGCGTCTGGGCATCGCCCTATGCGCAATCGCCGTTCTGGCGCTCTTTTTCAAGCCCGGACCGCTCATCGACCGATCCAGGGCGGCCGTCGCCGCCGTACCGGTCATCTCGCCGACCATGACTGCCCCGACGTTGCCCCCCGGACCCATGCGCCGGCACTGAAGCGGCGGCGGAACCGCCGACAGCGCATTGCCAATCCCGCGAAAGCGGCTATACAATCCCCGCGCGAGAACCGGGCAGGCCGCCAGCGATCCGCGGACCGCGCGTCGGGCACGAGGTGCCGGTCATGGCAAGCAACGAGTCAAGAACACGAACGCCGAAGCTCGAGGTGGTCGAGCCTCTTGGCAAGCGCGTTCTGATCCGCAAGGACGCGGACAAGAAGCAGACCCGGGGAGGGATCCAGCTCCCCGACAACATCGAGATTCCCACGATCACCGGGCGCATAGTGGCCGTCTCGCATCAGATCGAGCACGATGAAGACTTCCCACTGGCCCAATACGACAAAGTGCTCTTTAACCCCAAGCACGCCATCCCGGTCGACTTTGAAGGAGACAATCAGCTCTTCGTGGTGCCGATCGAGGACGTCGTGGCGGTATTTCGCAGAAGCGGCAACTAGGGTCAAGCGGCTCCTCAACGGGGCCGGCAGATCGGGAGAGGAGAACCAACCGTGTCTTTCCGGAGGGCGAGCCGAGCTTTGATTCTGCCGTGTGCGCTGGCGTGTTTTGCCGCAGGCGCCGCTTTCGTCGAGGACATCATCGGCAGCAAGAGCGGCAAGGTCTATCACCTGTATCCCACCGAATGTGCCACCGCGCGGAAGATCAATCCGGAGAACATGGTGCGGTTCTCTTCGGCGGCCCAGGCTGAGGGCGCAGGGCGACACCTGTGCAAAACCTGCGAGAAGATCAGGGCCAAGCGCCTGGCGGAGCAGGCCGGCGGCAAGTCGGACCCGAAGTCCGGCCATACCGGCGGAGCCCGACCGGGACGAGACAAGCCGACGCCCACGACGCAAACGGCCGCCGCGGATCCCGTCGACACCCCGGTCGTGCCGCAGTTCGCCCGCGTGACCGCTGTCCTGCCCGGCGGGACGCTCGATCTGGATGTCGGTGAAAAAGTGCGGCTGCTCGGCGTCGTCTGCCCTTCGGATGGTCAGCCTCTCGCGAAAGAGGCGGTACGCTTCGTCGAGGAACAGACCCGCGGGCGGACCGTGCGGTTGTCGCTCGACTCGTCCGCCGGGCCGTTGGGTCACCGCGATGCCCTGGGCCGTCTGGCCGTATATCTCGCGCCGCAGCCGGACGGACGGGACCTGGGCGGCGAGCTGATCTTTCAAGGCTATGCCTGGTTCGATCGTGAGGCAAGGTTCGATCGACAATCGGAGTATGCTCGCCGGGAGGAGGAAGCCTGGCGAGACCAGCGGGGCATCTGGAAACCGCTGGAAGCCGACGCCGGCAAGATCGAGGTCGTCACGGGCCGATTCGCGACGAGCTACCACGACCCCAAGTGCCCGCACGTCAGCCTGCTGGCCGGCAAGATCTCCATGACGTTGAACGAGGCAAAGTCTCGCCGCCTCCCGCCATGTCCCTTGTACAAAGCCAGGCGGGCGGTTGAGCAGTCGCCGAGGAACCAGCCCCCGGCTGCGCCGCAACCGACATCCCGGCCTTCCGAGTCTAAGGAACTTGATCCTCAGACGCCGCAGGAATAGACAACACCCATGGCACGAACAATGTCGAATCGTCACGCGTCGAAACGAAGCACCGACTGGCTGCGAAGTCTGCGTCTGATCGGTATGGTGCATCTGCCCGCCTTGCCCGGCTCGCCGTCGGCCGCCGTACCGCTGGACACAATCATGGAGCGGGCCATCGCCGAGGTCAGGTTGCTGGTCGGGACCGGCTTCAACGCGGTGATCGTCGAGAACTTCGGGGATACGCCGTTCGCAGCGGACCAAGTGCCGCCCGAAACGGTCGCGGCGATGGCCGTCGTGACCGGGCACATCACCCGGACCGTGAGCGTTCCCGTCGGCGTGAACGTGTTGCGGAATGACGCTCTGGCCGCGCTGGCCGTGGCCGCCGTGACCGGAGCCGCGTTCATCCGCGTCAACGTCCTGTCCGGCACGTACGCGACCGACCAGGGACTAATCTCGGGCCGCGCCCGCGAGCTCCTGCAACGGCGGGCACAAGTCGCCCCGCCGATCAAGATTGCCGCCGACGTGCACGTCAAGCACGCGACGCCGATAAGCCAGCCGGATATCGCCCTGGCGGCCCACGAAGCCGCCTATCGAAGCAGCGCCGACTGCGTGATCGTCAGCGGCAGCGCCACCGGCTCCCCGGCAAATGTGGATGATGTCCGACGGGTCCGGGAAGCCGTGCCCGACCGCCCGATCTGGATCGGTTCCGGCGCGACCGCTGAAACCGTACGGGACTATTTGCAAGTCGCCAACGCTGTGATTGTCGGCACCTGCTTGAAGCATGAGGGAGAGACGACCGCGGCATTGGACGCCAACCGCGTGCGGGCATTCGCAAGAGTGGCTTTGAAGTAAAGCCGTCGCCTTGGACAGCTTCGCCCCGCCCCCTTAATGGTACCGACGCCCTCACCGGCAGCCCCCGAGACTTATCAGTATCCGCCGGCGTCGTCGTCTCCATCCCAGATGGCGGCCGCCCCGTCCATGTAAAATCTCCCAAGACCTCCCATTCCCTCGTGCGAGCCCGCCATGGGCGGATTCCTTCGCTCGTGCGAGAATCCCATCTCGCACGCCCTTCCGCGTTCCCCGTTCCCCGTTACGCGTCTCGTGTGCGGCTAGTCTCCACAGACAGCATCTTAGCCTCTTCTGATCCACGATAAACGTCGACCGTCGACATCTCTCCCAATACCGGGCGTTTGCCCGGGTCAACTCGCATCGTCGCACTCCTATGCTGCGCCGATCGTGTCGGGACCACAGCGACGGCCCGAAGACCAGACAGACCTCTGTGGCAGCCGCGTTCTCGTACACGCTGCTTGCGTCCATCGAAACCAATGAAGGCAGTGCCCGTCAAGCAGGGTACCGTGTCGATACGATAGGAGAACTGACCATGACACCAATGACCGAGACCCCGACGACCAATCCTGTGCAGCACTATCAGAACGTTCCCTTTGGTGAGGTCCAGACCCCGGGCTGCTATGTCAGCACCACCACCGGCACTCTCTTCAGAATTCCGGCGGAAGCCCTCGCTCTGGGACGCAGCCCGCTGATCGAGATCGTGTCCAGGACGGGCACGCTCATGACCAAGATCACTGACGATCCCTGGGTCCCGATCAACAAGGCCCGGCAGCTCTGCGCTGATGCCGATGTTTATCCCAACTTCTAGGACACCGGACGGTTGTAGAGGTTCGTCTGTGTTTGTCGTGTGATTGAGTGGGGCCGTCCTCCCCCATGGGTATCAAGGACGGCCATGCAACAAACGGCGGGTCTGAGACCTCGTATCGCTCAGCCCGCCGGAAATACTCTGCTTGACGATACTGTCTTTGCTTCTCAGCCCCCACGGGCGGACTCAATGAAGGGTCGGGAGTCGTTTCGACGCCTCATCGCAACGACTGCCGACCCTTTCGTAGTAACTGTTTACCGTTCCGCCGGGATCGGGCACCCCTGGGTCCTCCCCGACCAGCTCTATCCCCCCGCCGTTCACGCACGAGCCGTTCCCCCACTCACTCCCCAGCCACGGCCAGCACCGCCAGTACCCGCAGTGCTCATGCCACGGCATCTCCGCGTAATCATGGTCCGCCGCGCACCGGAACGTGATGTACCCCCCAACGTTCACCCCGAACGCGTCAAAGACCTGCCCTTGACGTGCCAGCCATCGCCGCGGCGATGGTGGTCGCTTGGCGATCGCGGACTGCGTCCCTGGCACGTCAAGGGCCTGCCGCTTGGCCGTCCCCGTCACCGAATCCACCAGCCCGGTGATGTTCCCCATGTGGTCGGCCATGTAGGTGTAATCCTGCATCACGTCCGGATTGTCCGACACGAAGCCGCCCGGCATGGGCGAACTCGGGTTATTCGGCTCGCACGGACCTATCCACGCCGGCGGCGGAGCCCGTACGAGCAATCCGCCGGCCGCTCCTCAAACGGAGCATACGTCGCGTCCCGGTCCCAATGCCCGTTCCGCACGCTCACCCCGCGCCGGGCAATCAGCCCCAGCGGCCCCCACGTGTACACCGAGATAAACCGCTTGTTCGGCCGACCCTGGATCGCGCTCTCTCGTTCCACCAAGACTTTCCCGTCCACGCAAACAATGGTCACCTACGTGCCATTCGTGGCCGTCTCTGGTCTGCCTGGTTTCTGGTTCCCCCTTTCTCGCAAGTCAGCGGCGCAACGGCGCAGGAGGTCGGAGAGCAGACCCAAGAGGATAAAGAAACCCGTGCTCAGTACCGCCAGTCCGCAAGCGAACATCTCGGTAAATCGACCTGGACCGACAATAGCCCCGATGATCCAGGGCACAACCTGCAACACCGCGCAACAGAGTGAGAGCACCCTGTATATCCGCACTCTTTTCATTGTGAGCACAATGCAACCTCCCACGAGCGAGGTACCGCCTGGGCCCGCCTTCCCAAAGAGCGCGGCGATTCCCGTCGAGGCTCTGGCAGCGGGTCCACCGAGTAGCGCCTAGAAACCAAGGATCGATCCCCAGATCAGATCCACTATCAAGCCACCGGCGATACCGATGATGGCTCCCTCCGTGCCGACTGTCACTGCAGGGAAGAACATTGCCATACCGCCCTCAAGACCGCCTCCCCAAAGTGACGCAGCGGCGGTGAGTATGCCTGCTGTGCCGAAACCAGTCAAAAGTCCGCCCAATAGGCCGCTTACGGTGCCGAAGATCCCCATCAAAGTCATGAAGTCGCTGATGTCGTTCGCCAGGGTCGTGTCACCAGCATCGCGCGCGGCTATGTAGCAGGAAAACATGGAAGCGGAC
>DATKKX010000485.1:0-8970 GCA_035542775.1 Phycisphaerae bacterium
CTGGGGCACACCGACGCCATCCTGGATTTGCAGGATACGATTGCGGGCGGGGCGATTAACGGCAAGATCGACTCGAGCCGCATTATCTGGATTGGCCACAGCCGAGGCGGCGAAGGCGTCACGCTGGCCATTACGCGGGTGATCGACGGCTCGTGGACGCCGACCTACTACACCGCGGACAGCATCATCCTGGTCAGCGCCATGCTGCCAATCGTGGACGGGGGCGCCCACATCTATGGCGCGAACTTCCATTTGTGGACGGCCTCGGGCGACTCCGACGTGTCGGGCGCGGCGGGCTGGGACCTGGTAGACACCTTCGAGCTTCACGACCGGGCGACGAAGTTCCGCATGTCCACGATCGTGCAGGGGGCCGGGCACGCCTGGTTCCACAACGGTCCGGCGGAGCCGAGCTGGTTCGAAGGACCTTGTGCGATCGGCCAGACCAATACCCACCTGATCCAGTTGGGCCTGTTTTTGCCGTTGATCAAATACTACGCCGAGGGCAACGTACCGGCGACGGATTTCTTCTGGCGGCAGTATGAGCGCTTCCACCCGATCGGCGTGGATACGTCGAATCCGTGCATCGTGGTGAGCAACGAATACCGGAACGGTGCGGATCAGGGCAACTTCTTCATCGACGACTACCAGACGGGCACCGCGACAAACGTCAGTAGCTCCGGCGGCGCGGTGAGCTACACCGTGCAAAACGTGACCGAGGGCCTACTGCGCGACATCAACAGCGATTTCACGTGGACGGCCAGCGATCCCTTCAATGGGGCCACGCATGCCTCAGCCTCGGACACCACCCGCGGGGTGGTGTTCGACTGGAACGGTGCGAACCGCTACTACGAATGGGAAGTTGTTCCGGCGGCGAGGAACTTCGCTGATTACCTCTATCTGTCGGTTCGCGGCGCCCAGGGCACACAGCATCCTTACACGATTGCGCAGTTGGGTGACCTGACATTCACGGTCACACTGCGCGACGGCAATGGGACGACCAGCTCCATCAATATCGGGGCGTACGGCGGAGGGCTCGAAGAGCCTTACCAGCGGCAGGGCGGTTGGCACGATGAGTTTGAAGTCAACCGCATCCGCACCACCGACTTTCTGACCAACGGTTCGGATTTGGATCTGACCAACATCGTGGCGGTGCGATTCAATTTCGGTCCCTCCTATGGCTCGAACGAAGGTCGCATCGTCATCGATGAACTAATGCTGACCAACGATTACCCGCAGTACTTCGTCCCCTTGACGATCAGCCTGGCGGAGAGCGCCCCCGAGTTCATTCCTCCGGGAGTGCCGACGACGATCAATGTGCTGATCAACGAGGGCACCGACACGTTGTTGCTGGGTTCGCCGACGCTGTATTACAGCGCCAACGGCGGGGCCACGTGGGCCACGTTCCCGCTAGCGCAGGTGGGGGAGGAACTGTGGCGGGGCACACTGCCGGCGCCGGCCTGCACGGACCATCCGCGGTACTATTTCAGCGCCGCGGGCGTCTCGACGGGAACGGTTTTCGCGCCGGCGTCGGGTCCGGCGGCGCCGTTCGTGTCCTATGTTGGAGTATATCACGAGGTATTCGTGGACAACTTCGAGACGGACAAGGGCTGGACGATCGTGACAGATCCGGGCTGCCTGGGAGGCAACTGGCAGCGTGCCGTGCCGATCCCGTGCAGCACACCGCGTGGTGATCCGCCAACGGACTACGACGGCTCGGGGCGGTGCTTCGTAACGCAGAACAACCTCAGCGCGACAAGCTGCAACACAGACGTGGACGGCGGGTGGACTCGGTTGATTTCGCCGACGTTCAGTCTGGCGGGTCTGCATAATCCGCGGTTGCGGTTTGCGTACTGGTGGTACAACGACGACCTGGACGGCGACCCGTACATGGTAGAGGTGTCGAACGATGGGGGAGCGAGTTGGGTAATGCTCCAGACGTTCGTTAACCTCCGGGGCGAGTGGCATGTCGCGGAATACGAGGTGGTGAACTACATCCCGCTGACGAGCACGATGAAACTGCGGTTCAGCGTGGCGGACATACCGAACAACTCCGTGGACGAGGGGGCGCTGGACGCGGTATCGGTGTTTGACGTGACGTGCCCGTAAGGTGAGAAAAGGGATCAGGCAAAATGAACCAGAGCAGGAAGGCCTGCCTTTGGAGGATAAGGAACATGAGAACATATGCGTTGTGGATCGCGATCGTGGTGATGGCTGGGTCGGCAGCGGCGGGGTCGAGCCCTGCGGGTGTGGATAACGTGGTGTACGCCCGTTATTTCACGCTGGATGAAGGGTACCCGTACTACTGGAGCGTGGAACGGCCGACGCTGACGACGGGGACGCTGCTGGTGGTGAAGACGGAGAAGCCGCCGGCGATTCCGCGTCAGGTAGCGGGGCCGGTGTTGTACGTCGGGGATAGTCCGGCGTGGCGATTGAACCAGGGATATGAGTCGGGTTATCTGGTGGTGATCGTTCCGGGGAAGGTGGACCTGGGCCAGGCGCCGATCTGGTTTGGGGAGTCCGGTCTTCCGCAGCAGGTGGACCGGGCCACGGCGCAGGTGCAGCTGGCGTTGGCGGAGAAGGCGGGGATAGGGCCGTTTTCCGGGGAACGAGTGAAGTCGGCGTTGGCGGCCGGTGGTGAGGCGGTGAAGGCGGCGGACCTGCGGGCCTTGTTGCGCGAGGAGGTGGCGGGTCTGATCGTGAAGTACTCGCCGCAGGAGGAGCAGTTAGCGAGGGATCTGCGGGCGGCAGGGCCTGAGTTGCCGATTCCTGCGACGCCGGCGCGGGTGGATGACGTGATGTATGCCCGGCGGTTCACGCTGGGGGAGGGCTACCGGTACATCCGCAGCAAGGAGCGTCCGTGGGTGACGAAGGGGATGTTGCTGGTGCTGAAGGTGGACCCGGCGTTGGTGGTTCCGCGGGACATAGCGATGCCGGTGCTGTACGTAGGGGAGCAGCCGGTGGAGCGATTGAACCGCGGGAACGAGTCGGGGTACGTGATCGTGGTGGTTCCCGGGGACGTTGATTTGGGAACGACGTTGATCTGGTTTGGCGATCCCGACAGTCCGCACCAGGTGGATTCGGCGAAGGCGAAGGTGCAGCGTGGTTTGGCGGAGGCGGCAGGGATCAAGCCGTTTTCGGCAGAGCGTGTGAAATCGGCGTTGTCGGCCGGTGGGGAGCCGATGGCGGCGGCGGACATGCGGACGGTTCTGCGAGAGGAAGTGGCGGGGTTGATCCTGAAGTATTCGCCGCAGGAGAGGCCGTTGGCGGAGGATTACCGGGCGCCGGACCTGAAGCGATCGAGTCCGGCGGACGGCGCTGATCCGGGGGACTAGCAGCAGCGGTCGTCTGCTGGGCAACCGGCAAAGGCTATAGAGGCGAACGGGGAGCGGCGTACCGAGCGCCGCTCTCCGTGAGCTAGTCACTCGCCGCATAATCGGGATTCCCCGAGCAGTCCCCGGTGTCAGCCCTAGAGAAAATCGCAGGCGTCATGGGGCGGGTGCTGTACAATGCACTGATGATGGCTCGGTCGGAAGAGCCGGGCATGCCTGTCTGAAGGACTGTTCATTTTACAGGAGGGCGTATCATGAAGCACTTGTACCAGTCTCTGCTGACCGGCATGCTGTTGTGCATTCCTGCCGGCGCGTACGCGTTTGCCCCCGGCGACCTGAACTGTGACGGAGTGGTGAACGATTCCGACATTGGTCCCTTCGTTTTGGCGTTGACAGACCCGGTGGCTTATGGCGAGGCGTTCCCGTCGTGTGACGTGATGCTGGCGGACACGATAGGCGATGGTGTGGTCAACGGGCTGGACATCGATTCGTTTGTGCAGATCGTGCTGGGGGGCGGCCTGAGCGGCGTCGTCTCCGCGCAATTGGCCGGCAATTCGCTCAGTCAATACCCGTATTTTGAGTATGTGAAGGCCTTTAACCAAAATGCGCCGATCCAGTTGGGGCTGGATCCAACGCGTTATCCGGGGATTGTGGGTCGCACGGCGGACGTCTATGTGGTGGAGCACAAGAGCGCCGGACTGTGGCAGATTGATCGGTCCTTGAACGACGTGACGGGCGGCGGACCGCAGACAGTAACGTTTGCCGGGGGCGGGATTCAGTCGAATAGGTTCACGATCACGGGGCCGAACGAGTTGAGCGCGGCGGTGTACGATCCAGGCACGGGCGATTTCACCGGTTTGGGCCGGCCGTACGACATGGTGGTGGATTTCAATCGCGACGGCTGGCTGGATGGTGGAGACTACATCGATGGATTCAGCAATGAGGCGGGACTATACGTTGTGCACGACACGACGCAGCCTGGTCCGCTGGCGGTAACGGACGTTACGCCCTACAGCGTGGGGGCCATTCACGGCATTCCGGCCAGCTACACCCATGAGGTCCTGTACTACCCGACCAACATTCAATCGATGACACCGCGGCCGCTCGTCGTCGTCGGCCACGGCGGTGGTCACAACTACTTGTGGTACGACCATATCGGGCACCACCTGGCGTCGTACGGTTACATCGTGATGTCCCACGAGAACTGCTACGGGCCTCCGGATTGCACGCTGGGGCACACCGACGCCATCCTGGATTTGCAGGATACGATTGCGGGCGGGGCGATCAACGGCAAGATCGACTCCAGCCGGATCATCTGGATCGGTCACAGTCTCGGTGGCGAGGGCGTCACTCTGGCCATCGATGCCCTCATCGAAGGCACTTATTCACCCGCCTACTACAGTCGGAGCAGCATCGTGCTGGTCAGCCCCATGCTGCCGGTCGTGGACCCGAGCGCCGCCATCTATGACGTGAACTTCCATCTATGGACAGCCTCGGGCGACTCCGACGTATCCGGCGCGGCGGGCTGGGACATGGCAGATACGTTCGAGCTGCACGACCGGGCGACGAAGTTCCGTTCATCGACCATCGTGCAGGGCGCCGGGCATGCCTGGTTCCACAATGGTCCGCCCGAGCCGAGTTACTTCGAGGGACCTTGCTCGATCGGCCAGGCCAACACTCACCTGATCCAGTTGGGGCTGTTTTTGCCGCTGGTCAAGTATTACGCCGAGGGCAACATTCCGGCGACTGACTTCCTCTGGCGGCAGTACGAGCATTTCCACCCGATCGGCGTGGACACCTCTAATCCCTGCATCGTGGTGACCAACGAATACCGCAACGGCGCGGACCAGGGAAACTTCATGATCGACAACTATCAGACGGGTGAAGCGACGGACGTCAGCAGTTCCGGCGGCGCGGTCACCTTCACCGTGCAAAACGTGTTCGAAGGTCAACTGCGTGACATCAACACCAGTTTCGCCTGGACGGACAGCGATCCTTTCAACGGGGCGACGCAGGCGTCCGCCGTGGATGCCAGCCGCGCCGTCGTGTTTGAGTGGAACGGCTCCAATGCCTACTACGAGTGGGAGGTCGTGCCGGCGGCGAAGAATTTTGCCGACTACCTGTACTTGTCGTTCCGCGGAGCCCAGGGCACGCAGCATCCTTACACGATCGCGCAACTGGGTGACCTGACTTTCACTGTAACCCTGCGCGACGGTGCCGGGAGGTCGAGGTCCATCAATATCGGGGCGTATGGCGGCGGGTTGGAGGAACCCTATCAGCGCCAAGGCGGCTGGCACAACGAGATGGAGATAAACCGCATTCGTATTACTGACTTCCTGGCCAACGGTTCGGGGCTTGACCTGACCAACATCGTGGCGGTGCGGTTTAACTTCGGTCCCTCTTACGGATCGAACGAAGGCCGCATCGTCATCGATGAGCTGATGCTGACCAACGACCGCCCACCGTACTTTGTCCCGCTGACAATGAGTCTGGCGGAGAGCGCTCCGGAGTTCATTCCTCCGGCAGTGCCGACGATCATTGACGTACTGATCAACGAGGGCACGGACACGCTGGTGCCAGGCTCGCCGAGGCTGTACTACAGCTCCAACGGTGGCGGTACGTGGATCACATCGCAGTTGCGGCAGGTTGGGGCAGACCTGTGGCGGGGCATGCTGCCGGCGCCGGCCTGCACGGACCGCCCGCGGTACTACTTCAGCGCCGCGGGCGTCTCGACGGGAACGGTTTTCGCGCCGGCGTCGGGTCCGGCGGCGCCGTTCGTGTCCTATGTTGGGGTGTACAGCGAGGTGTTCGCCGACAACTTCGAGACGGACAAGGGCTGGACGATCGTGACAGATCCGGGCTGCTCCGGAGGCCACTGGCAGCGGGCGGTGCCAATCCCCTGCAGCACGCCGCGTGGCGATCCTCCGCGGGATTACGACGGCTCGGGACGGTGCTTCGTAACACAGAACAACCTCAGCGCGACGAGCTGCAACACGGATGTGGACGGTGGGTGGACTCGGTTGATTTCGCCGACGTTCAGTCTGGCCGACGTGCAGAATCCACGGCTGCGGTTTGCGTATTGGTGGTACAACGACGATCTGGACGGCGACCCGTACATGGTGGAGGTGTCGAACGACGGGGGAGCGAGCTGGGCGGTGATCCACACGATCGTGAACCTCCGGGGCGGGTGGCGAGTGGCGGAGTATGAGCTGGCCAGCTACATCCCGTTGACGAGCACGATGAAACTGCGATTCAGCGTGGCGGACATACCGAACAACTCGATCGACGAGGGGGCGTTGGACGCGGTGGTGGTGTTTGGCGTGTCGTGTCCGTAGGGTGACTGACGGTATCAGGCGGGTTGAGCCAGAATCGGGATGCTCTGTCTGCGGGAACGTGAAGCGCGCGGAAGCATAGGCGCTGTGGTTTGCGGTTTTGCCGCCGGTCGCGTCCACGGCGGATGGGACGTCACTGTCGGCGATCGTTCTTGCCGGGAAAGGTGGTTGCCGGAGCCGAAGGTTGCGCCCATAATGTGCTTGTGAGACTGGCCGACGCGGTGATGGGCCACCCGATCGTGAAGGCCCTTTGCGGCCGGCTTGGGGAAAACGATAAGACCCCCCTGGCGGCAAACGGGCTGTGGGGGTCCGCTGCGCCTGTCTTGGCATCGCTCGTCGCCCGTCACCTCAATCGCCCGCTGCTCCATGTCACCGCCCATTTCGAAGAGGCTGATAACGCCCGGGACGACATGGAGACCATGCTGGGTGCGGCGGTCGAGTTGCTGCCCGCGTGGGAGACCCTGCCGGGAGAGGGGGCGGCCGCAGGGGAGATCGGGGCGGAGCGGACGCGGCTGTGCGCCTTTCTGTCGCAGCAGGGGGCCACTGAGTCTTCCGAACGGGTGACCATCATCGTGGCACCGGTGCAGGCCCTGATGCAGCCCGTACCGTCGCCGGCGGCCATCGATGCCAATTCCCTGATGATCGCGGTCGGGCAGCGGCGGGACCCGGAAGAGATCGCCAGGTTTCTGGCGGATCGTGGGTTCGAGCGGCTCGATCAGGTGGAGCAGCCGGGCGATCTCGCCCTACGCGGCGGCATCATGGACATCTTCGCGTCGACGGACATCGATCCCGTGCGGATCGAGTTCTTCGGTGATCAGATCGAATCGATCCGGCAGTTCGAGGTCGGCACGCAGCGATCCATGCGGACGTTGGCTGTGGCGCGGATCACGCTGCCGCCGGACGCGAGCAAGACTCCGGTCAGCGAAACGACCAGCTTCTTGAAATACCTGCCGGCGGATTCGCTGGTGGTGCTCGACGGGCCCCTCGAGATCGCCGAGATCGGCAAGACTATCCTGGATCGCCTGGGTAATCCGATCGGCCACTACCCGATTGACGCGCTCATGCGGCAGGCTGGGGGCTTCCGGCAGTTGCATTTGAGCCGTTTTCCATTGGCGACGGTGGGGGAGGCCGACACTTTCGCGCTGGCCTGCGAGGCGATCCCGACGTTTGAAGCCAAGGCGACAGATGCCGTCAGGCAGCTCGTGGCGCTGGGGCGTGAGCGGACCGTCCTGGTCTATTGCGACAACAAGGGCGAAGAGGAGCGGCTGCGGGAATTGATCGGGCAGGGATTGGAGGAGGAGGCCAAGGCGGGCGTGACAGCGGCGGCGCCGCGGATCGAGACCAGTATCGGCCTGGTCCATCGAGGGTTCTGCTGGAAGAGTGCGGCCTCGGAAGAAGAGGGACGGCTTCAGTCGAGGCCGGGGGCTGCGGGCGCGGAGTCGCTCACCGTTGTGCCGCACCATGAATTGTTCCGGCGGTACACCCAGAGGCGGCGGATCCGCAAAGTCGCGGCGAGCCGGCCGATTGAGACTTTCCTCGATTTGACCGAGGGCGATTACGTCGTCCATCTCGTCCACGGCATCGGGCGTTACATCGGCATGAAGACGATGCGGAAGGGCGACTCGCGGAAAAGCGAGGAGTTCCTGACGCTCCGATTTGCCGACGACGCCACGATCCACGTTCCGGCATCGCAGATCGATCTGGTTCAGAAATACATCGGACCCAAGGCCGTGCGGCCCCCCCTGTCGAAACTCGGCGGGACGAGGTGGCAGACCACCAAGGCCAAGGTCGAAGAAGCGGTTACGGATCTGGCGGCGGAGCTGTTGCGAATCCAGGCGGCCCGTGAATCGCAGGATGGCCTGGCCTATCCGCAGGACACGCACTGGCAGACCGAATTCGAAAATGCCTTCCTTTACACCGAGACGCCGGACCAGATTTCGACTCTGGTCGACATCAAAGCAGACCTCACGCGGCCCCGACCCATGGACCGGCTGCTCTGCGGCGATGTGGGCTACGGCAAGACGGAGCTGGCCATGCGAGCGGCCTTCAAGGTCATCGAATACGGCAAGCAAGTGGCCGTGCTCGTGCCGACAACGGTGTTGGCGGAGCAGCATTTTCGCACCTTTCGGGAGCGGATGGCGGATTATCCGTTTGTGATCGAGTGTCTCAACCGATTCCGCGGGGCGAAACAGCAGCGTGAGATCGTCGCCGCCGCCAAGAAAGGCCAGGTGGACGTGCTCATCGGGACACACCGCATTTTGTCGAGGGACGTCGGTTTCGCCGACCTGGGCCTGGTGGTGATCGACGAG
>DATKKX010000486.1:0-18533 GCA_035542775.1 Phycisphaerae bacterium
CAGTGTCGGATCCGACACTGCCAGGGTGGAATTCCTGGTCCGGGGAGGCACCTGGAAGCGGTGGCCTGTGGCATCCAAGGGACGGCTCGCTGTGCGGATCGTCAGGGAGATGGAACGTCTCGTGCCGTAACTGCGGATTCGGGCGGGAGTTCCGTGTGGCGCGCCAGGCGCGCTCCCGCGTTTCTTCCATTCGCAAAATCCCGCACATCTTTCCCAAACCACCGCACCGTGGTACTCCGCTGGTCCATCGCCAAGGCTGCGTTAAGTTACGATTATTCCTTGCACTAGTGCTTGCACTGCGGGGTACAATAGGATATCTTGCCGAATAAGGCGCTAGGGGAGCAAGGAAGGGGAGGCGGGCGTCGCATCTCCTCGAAAGAGGCAAAGCACCGTAGCGCCGTAAAGTAATCGACGCAAAGAGTGTCTGTATTTCTCTAGACGGAAGAGGAGGTACGGACTGTCAGAATTGGCGTGCTGGGTTTCCCAGCCGCGGGACTGAAGCGGAGAAAGGAGACTACGTTATGAGGAGTTTGGGAATTCTGTTGGCGGTTGCATTGGTGGCCAGCTTCGCGGCCTCGGCCAATGCAGATCTGATCGCGTACTGGAACTTCAACAACGCCACGAACATCGGCACCAGCCTGTGGCAGATCACCGAGTTTGGTACGACGGCTAACCCCCTTGAGTACCAGAAGGATCAGGGCAACGCCACGCATGCCGAGATTGCGCCATGGACTACTGGTGACGCGAGTGAAGCCACCCTGGTCGGCACTAACGGTGGTGTCGAGGGCAACAACTGGGGCGGCTACGCCGGCACAACGCTGAACGCCATTTCCCCCGACACCGCTGGCGACGCGCTGTCCATCCTCGGCACGTCCAACAACGGCAAGTATTTCCTGCTCGAGTTCGACGACGCCATGTCCAGCGCCACGTTGACATATGCCACGCGAGGCACGGCCACGGGCTACAACACACATAACTGGGAGTATTCGACAGACGGCGGTGCGACTTGGAACGCTCTCAGCACCCACGCGGCCCAGCAGACCAGCACGTGGGTTGTCCACACGGTTGCGCTCAACAACATTTTCGCTAGTACGTTTGGGGCCGAGCGCAATCTCCTCCGGATCACCGTCACGGGCGCCACGAGCACCAACGGCAACAACCGCTTCGACAACATCCAGATCAACGGGACCAACCTGTTCCCCGAGCCGGCGACGCTGGTATTGCTCGCGATCGGCGGTCTGGCGTTGATTCGCCGCAGGTAAGCAGTTACAGCGGCTTCCTTTGCCGCGACAGTTGAAACCGCATCAGAGGCAGCGCGGAGCATGCTCCGTGCTGCCTCTGTTCATTGTTCGCCGCCTCGCGATTGATCGGCCGGCTCATTTTCCTTTCGGAGCCACGAGCATCACGCGAGAGTTCAGCGAACCGCCGGGCCGCTCGACGGCGCCGGTTCCCGATAGGGCTTGTTCTGCTTGTACAGCTCGAGACGGTCGCGGATTCCCGCGGCGACACTCACGGCGCCTTTGGCGGAAGCCAGAGCGATTGCTCGCTGCGCGGCGGCGACGGCCCGGTCGAACTGGTCGTCGCCGGCATAGGCCGCCGCCAGCGTGTCCAGGACGTGAGGGTCATCGCGGTTGGCCAATTTTGCGGCCTGCTCGGCGAGGCCCACCGCCTCCCGCCTCTCGTCGGCGGTGGCCTCAGAGCTGGTGGCCAGCAGCCAGGCTAGGTTGTTGAGCCCGTCGGTATTGTTTGGGCGAAGTCGCAGCAATTCCCGGCACTGCTCGATTGCCTCACGGGTCCTGCCGGATGCGGACAAAGCCAGGGCCAGGTTGCGATGGGCGTCAGGATAGTCGGGCTGGAGGCGCAGCGCCTGATGGCACTGCTCAATCGCTTCGTTGATGCGGCCCATGCCGATCAGCAAACCGGCCAGGTTATTGTGCACGGACGGATCGCGGGGATTAATGCGGACCGCTTCCTGGAAATGCTCCATGGCCGCCCGGAGGTGCTCCATCGCTCCACTGGCGTTGCCCTTTTCGCGCAGCAGGTTTGCCAGATTGTTGTGCGCCATCCAGGCCCCGGGGTTCTTCCGCAGCGTGTCGGTCCAAAGCGTCTCAAGGTCGGAGTAGATGCGAGCTTGACGGACGGTCAGCGTTCCAAGAATTGCCAGGATGACCGCGGCCGCCGCCGTGACGGTTCCCCTGCCCGCACCGAGCCGATCCGCACAGCGGCACGCGCCCGCCACGGCCAGCACGATGAGGCCGACGGCGGCAAGATACTGGAAGTGATCAGCGACAAAGGAGTACCTCATGGGATAGACGTTGAAGAACCCCAGCGCCGGGAACAGGGTGCCCACGAAGAGAAGGATGGCGGCCAGCGGCCCGCGGCCGAATCGACGGCGACCCAGCCACATGAGCACCAGGACGGCGACAGCAGTAAGCGGGAACAAATACTGTGGCCAGGATGCAGGATCGACGTGCCAGCGAGGGTAGATGAACACGAGCTGCGCAGGAAAGACAAGCTTGCCGGCATAGAACCAGAGAACCCGCCCGGCGATCAACACGCGCTGGACGAAGGACAGGTCCCACTCCTCGCCAAAGGCTCCGACCCGGTATTTCTCCATCACGGCCGTCAGGATTCCAAAGCCCAGGCCAAGGACCACAAACGGGATCAGCAACGCCGCGTCACGCCAGCGGAGCCGGCCGCGTTTCCACCATAGAACGAGGAGCACCGCGGCCGGCAACGAGCAGGTCACCGTCTTGCTGAACAGGGCGCAAACGTATAGAGCCAGCGCCAGACAATACCAGGCCCGTTGGTGACCGGGACGATCATTGCCTGCCTGCGGAAGCGCGAAACGAAAGTAGGCCAGGGCCGAGCCGAAGTAGCATACGCCGGCCAGGACGTTTTTACGTTCCGTGATCCAGGCGACGGATTCGACCTGAACCGGATGGAGCGCGAATATCGCCGCGGCGACCCAGGCTCCCGGCAGGCCCAGAAGCGTCAGGACCCGCCACAGCAGGATGGCGCCCAGGGCGTGCAAGAGGATGTTGACGAGATGATAGCCGGTCGGATTGAGCCCCCAGAGATGGTATTCGATCCAATACGACGTGTGGACTAGTGGATAGTATTGCGGAGTGGCGCCGATCTGGAACCAGATCCGCGACAGTCCCACGACCGAACGCAGCGTCTGATTGTTCTGGACGTAGTCGTCATCGTCCCAGATGAACTGGGCTCTCATGGCCGGGACATAGACCAGCACGGTCAGGGCGGCGAGCAGCACCGCCCCGGCAATGGCTCGGTTCGGGCGTCGCGCCCCTCTCGCGGGAGGGGAGGCGGCCCCCGCCGACAGATGGGCCGATCTTCGCTCTTGTCGTGCCGTCATGCAGCCTCGATCATGTATGCAACTACAAGAGTATGCTCTATCGACGATGACGAAACAAGCGGCAGCCCCGGGGCAGGATTTTGCGAGCCCATTCCCTTGCAGCGCCCTTGGCGGTACCATGCGGGTTGTCATTATCGGAGAGGGTAGAAGCCAAAGTCAGGAGCTTATCCGTGTTCGATCGATTTACTCTCGCGGTTGCGGCTCGATGTACGGTGCTGTTGACAGTCGTATCAGTCATCTTCGGCGGTGCGCTCGCCTTCGGGCAGCCTCCAACGAGCCGCCCGGCCGGCGAACCCGCTTCGCGTCCGGCGCAATTCAGCCATGACGAACTCGTGAAGATGATAGCCAAGGAGCCGCTTGCGGTGGAGGAATACCACTCAAAGGCAGGCAAGCCGCTCACCGAGGAACAGCTGGCCGACATCGAGAAGGCCAACAAGCTCGTGGAATCGGCTCTGCAATCCCGCGCCAAAGGAGATTATGCCGCGGCGGCGGATGCCAGCGGCAAGGCCTTGGCCACCTACAAGCAAATCCTCACCGGCAGCAACTACCGCCTGGTCTTCGCGCAGGTCCTCTCGGACACCATGGCACAGATAAAGTCGGCGACGCCTACAGACCAGAAGCGACTCGCGGAGGCGGACAAGCTTGAAGCGGATGCCACAGCGGCGCATGAGAAGGGGGACTATGAGGCGGCCGCCAAGGAGGCCCAGCAGGCGCTGCGAATCCGTGAGAGTCTTTTGAACAAAGAGCACCCCGACATCGGAAGAACGCTCCGCATTCTAGGGAACGCGCAAATCGAGTTGGGGCGACTATCGGAGGCATCGGACTCGCTCGACCGGGCGCTGAAGATAATGGAAGTCGTGTACGGCCCCGAACACCCCCAGACGGCGCTGGTCCTCGACCGCATCGGCTGGTTGCGGATCAGCCAGAGGAAGACTGATGATGCCGTTCAGGCCCTGGCCCGGGGCGTGCGGATCATGCGAACCGCCGAGGGGGAGGTCCCGGAGCTGGCTGAGACGCTGGACAACCTGGGGACTGCCCTGGTCAACAAGGGGGACCAGGACAGGGCGCTGAAGAGCAAGCTGAGGGCCTACATCATCCGCGAGAAGATCCTCGGCCCCGATGCCCGGGACACGGGTGTGTCCCTGAGCAATCTGGCCTGGTTCTACGCCCAGACAGGCCTGGGCAGCCCGGCGGACATCCTGTCATTGCGGAAAAGGGCCAAGACGATCTTCGAGAAAACCCTGGGTCTGGAACATCCCTGGACTTCGACGGAGTCGATTAATCTGGCCCACGAGTACGCCGCCGCGGGAGAATACGAAGAAGCCCGCAAGCTGTGCGAGCAACTGGTGGCAAAGGACCAGGAACATCCGGACAAGCTTTCTGACCGAGTGGTCGACCGACTGATCAACCTGGGCGGCGTATACCTCGCCATGGGGCGCGTGGACGACGGCATGCGCACCCTGGACAAGGCGTACGAGCTGGGCAAGGCCCTCTATGCCAAAGGCGACGAGCAACTGGCCCTCAATCAGATGGACGGTCTGGCCAATCTCTACTGGAGTTGGCGGCTGTTCGAACCAGCCGAGAAGGTATCCGAGACCGTCGATACCTGGTCCAAGAAGGGCGACCCGAAGCCGGACGAGACCATGTTGGGCCGGCTGGTGCGACTGGGCTCGATCTACCGGGAGCTCGGGCGACTGGAGGATGCCAAGCGCGTCCTGAACCAGGCGGTCACCGTGGCGGACTCGTTCAAGGGGGATGACGTGGTCAAGGGCATCAATCCGCTGCTGTCGCTGAGCCTGGTTTACGAGAAACTGGGCCAGCTCGAAGATGCGGAGCGAGTCGCGGAGCAGGCTTTGCGCATCACCGAATCGAAGCAACTGAAGCTGGCCCGCACCTCTCGCGCACAGGCATACACCATCATGACCATGGGCCGGATCCAGGTGAAACGCAATCGAACGGACATTGGCCAGTTCTCCCTGGAGGATGCCCGGAAGATCTTCGAGAGAGATGAGAACCGCCGCGGCGACCCCACCGGCCTGATCATCGTGCTTCAGGAACTCGCCGCCTGCTATCTGGCTCAGGGCGACAAGGCGCAGGCGGTCGAGCTGGACCGGCAGGCCCTCTCACAGTGTCGCGAACTGGCGGAAAAAGGCAAGAACGTCAACATGAAAGCGATGCTGGCAAACGCCATCAAGCAATTGCTGACCACGTTGCCGGACGATTCGGCCGATGCGAAGAAAGAGTCCGGCGCTCTGAAAGAAGAGTTGAAGCAACTGCTCGAGGACCTCCGCACGAACCATGCGCTCAGCGCTGAGAACGAGAAGTGGCTGAAA
Organism: Phycisphaerae bacterium; assembly: GCA_035542775.1. Classification (GTDB taxonomy): domain Bacteria; phylum Planctomycetota; class Phycisphaerae; order UBA1845; family UTPLA1; genus DATKKX01. The sequence goes on from DATKKX010000486.1 coordinate 5,710, forward strand.
GAGCTGGGCGATTAGCGGATATCGTCGAGTATCGCCTGATATCGCGAGAACATATCCTGCCCGAACAGGACAAAGGTCGCTCGCTCGATCTCCGGATGCACGGCGAGAAACTCGGCGGTGGTCGTGAGGGCAATTCGCGCGGCCGCGTCGGCCGGGTAGCCGTAGACGCCGCAACTGATGGCGGGAAACGCGATGGTCCGCACACGGTGCTGCACGGCCAGCGTCAATGACGACTCGTAGCAGCTCCGCAGCTTCTCCGGCTCGCCGTGCTTTCCGTCCCGATAGACCGGACCGACGGTGTGAATCACGTGCTTGGCGGGCAGTCGGTAGCCCTTGGTGATCCGGGCCTCGCCGCAGGGACAGCCCCCCAGCTTGGCGCACTCGCGCACGAGGTCCGGCCCCGCCGCCCGGTGAATGGCCCCGTCCACCCCCCCACCGCCGAGAAGCGAGGAATTGGCGGCGTTGACGATGGCGTCGCACGGGACTCTGGTGATGTCGCCCTCGGAAAGCTCGATGCGGTCCCATGGGGACGCGTTGGGGGAAGGGTTGTTGTTCACGACAAGGCCTCACGGAACCAGGAATGCATCACTGCGAAGCGTCGGACGCTCGCGGCCAGTATACTCCTGGACTCCAATGAGTCGATAGATGTCGTCGTTTTCGATGCCCACGTTCGGGTTTCGCACGAAGCGGGCGCTGAAATCGGCGTAGAGGACGTTCTGGCCGCCCCGCGTCCCGCCGTGGCTGCGGGAATTAGGCGGTAGCTGGCTGGCGTCAACCGGGAAGGTCTGCATCTCGGCGAGCGGGTTCATATCGCCCATCAGGGGGCTGTTCGAATCGAGGTCGGCCCTGCGCTGGGGTTTCGTAACCAGATTGGTGGCGTAACTGTTGTTCCGCGGATCGGGAAAACCCTCGAGGCCGCGCACGGCATCGACAGTCAGGGGACGATCGTTCTCTCGCCCCGGGCAGACGGTTGCGTTGGGGGGTACCAGTTTCCCCACCACGAGCAGCCAAGAATGCCGCGAATTGGGCGCTACGGGCAGGCCGGAGTTGGCGACCCGCCGCCAGGAGGCATTGGGGGGCAATGGGCCCGAGGCAAAGGGCGTTTGGTCCTCGAACATGGCCGCATAAGCGCCGTAGGCGTTACCCATCTGTCGCAGGTTGTCGAGGCATGTGCCTTGCTGCTGGGCCAAGCGGGCGTTGCGGTAGCCGGGCATGAACACGCCGAGAAACAGCGCGATCGCCGCGGCGAGGCCAACCAATTCTCGCATCCTCATCAGCGGGCGTCCGGCACCGCCGCGACCGTGCTCCGGCGTCATCCGCACCGCAGGCCTCTTCAGCGGGAAGGTGGCGTTCAGCGCATCGACCCGGGCCATGATATTGTCGACCAGCTTGGGCGGAGGCTGCATCGGGCTATCTGAGTCCAGCGGTGACAGCACCTTGCTCGCGGTGTCACGGGCCGCCGCCAACTCCTGAGCGGAGAATTCCCGCTCCACGCGGGCACGCGTCTCCTCGTCAGCCAGGCCCAAATGGTAGCCGAGCAAGTCGGCCATCAACTCCGGATTGTCCTTACGATCAGCCATGATCCTCGACCAGCTTCAATCCCGGCGGCGCCGCACGGCGTTGGCTTCGCCGCCCATCGGTCCTTCGGCTCGACTATTCCGATCTGCCTTCTTTCAGCATGCGTTTGTACGCCTCGGCGAAATACGATACCGCGGCGTGCAACCGGCTTTTCACGGTCCCCAAGGGAACCGACAGAACCTCGGCGATCTCCTTGTACGCGAAGTGGTGGTAGTAACCCAGGACCAGCACTTCGCGGAGGTTGTCGGGCATCCGCGAAACGATCTCGCGGACCATGTCCCGTTGTTCATCAGCCTCCAACAACTCGCTGGGCGGTAATGCTTCATTCGACAGAAAGTCGAGCAACGTGACTTGCTCGCCCTCCCCGGACGCCGATCCTGCCGAAAGCGCTACCTCCCGCTTGCGGGCGGAACTTCGCAGATAATCACGCGCCTTGTTCGCGGCAATTGCGAACAGCCAAGGCCGGAACGACCGCCCCGGATCGAAACTGCCCGCCGATTGATACACCTGGAGGAAGGTTTCCTGAACCACGTCGTCGGCCGCCGCGGCGTTCCGCGTAAAACGGGCGACGAACTGGAAAACTTCCTGGCTGTACCGTTCGACCAAGGTCCGAAAGGCGGCGTCGTCGCCAGCCAGCGCGTCGGCCAGCAGCCGCTCATCGGAGGCGGGCTCCGCTCGATCAGGTCGTCGGTCCACCTTATTCCTGCCGTTACTACGGTTTCCAGCGGGGCGCGGTTCGGCCACCGGGGCGATTTCCGCGCCGCCAACGTCACATTGGTGCCGGCAATTTACTCTTGACACAATTAATCGTCAAAACTATCGTTCAGATCAGCAGTTAGGAGCGCCGCACCGGCCCGGCAGGCCATTGGGAATCCGGGGCGGGCCGCAATAAAGTATGCTTGGGAGCGGACCCTGCCCGGCATTCCCGGACTGAGAGCCGCCGCTCGAAAGGCGTGCCCCAGCGGGGATGCCGCGATTCGGATCATGCGACCGGGCCTGTCGTTCCGGCCCCTCTGAATCAAACCATCCGCTCACGCGCGGCGATATCAGTAGTAACGTGCCGAACAACTCGAACTATCGCGGATTGACTCCTCGCGCGGCCTCAACGCTGGTGGAGGCCTCAGCGGCGATTAACGCCTCGCTGGATCTGGGCGATGTCCTGCAGGCCATCGCGCATAAGGCCGCGGCGGTCTTGCAGTCCGAGGCCTCCAGCGTGCTGCTGCTGGACAAGCGGCGCAAGAAGCTGGTCTTCATGGCGGCGGTGGGCGATCGGGGCTCCTCCCTCATCGGCGAGGAATTCGACGCCGACCTGGGGATCGCCGGACGCGTAGCGGCCTCCGGCAAGCCGGTCATCGTGCCGGATGTTCGCCAGAACAAAGATTTTTTCCGAGGCATCGACGCCAAGAGCAGCTTTCAGACGCGGGGGCTGATCGCCGCCCCGTTGATTCGCAAGGGCGAGGTCATCGGTGTCGTGGAGGTGCTGAACAAGCTCAGCGGCGGCTCGTACGACGAGGACGACCTGACCCTGTTGCAGATCTTCGCCAATCTCGCCGCCAGCGGGGCCCATAACGCGGCCGAGCATGAGAACGTGGTCCGCGAGAACCGCGGGCTGCGGGAAAGCCTGCGCGTCAAGACCCCGATCATCGGCAACTCTGGCGCCCTCCGCCAGGTGACCGACATGGTCAACCGCGTCGCAGGCAGCAATGCCACCGTTTTGCTGCTGGGGGAGACCGGCACTGGCAAGGAACTCGCCGCTCGCCAGATTCACAATGCCAGCCCGCGTGCCGATCGGCCGTTCATCGCCATCAATTGCGCGGCCCTGCCGGAGACACTGCTGGAGAGCGAGCTGTTCGGCCACGAGAAAGGAGCCTTTACGGGGGCCCACGCGGACAAGATGGGGCGCTTCGAGCTGGCCCACGGCGGGACGCTGTTCCTCGACGAGATCGGCGACATCTCGCTGAGCACGCAGATCAAGCTTCTTCGAGTCCTCCAGGAAAAGGAGTTTGTCCGCGTCGGCGGCACGAAGACGATTTCCACGGACGTCCGCATCATCGCGGCGACCAACCGCGACCTTCGCCAGGCCATGGAGAAGGGCTCGTTCCGCGAAGATTTGTATTACCGCCTCAATGTGTTCCCCATCAATATGCCGCCGCTGAGGCAGCGCCGCGAGGACATCCCCCTGCTGGTGGAGCACTTCGTCAACAATGCCGCGACCGAGTTGGCCTGCCCGAAACCGGCGATCGGCGATGAGGCCATGGCGCTGCTGGCCAGCTATAACTGGCCGGGCAACATCCGGGAGCTGCAGAACGTCGTGGAGCGCGCCGTGCTGCTGGCTGACGGGGCCACGCTGGCGCCGGCGCACCTGCCCAGGGAGATCGTGGGCGAGGGCACCGCCCAAGCCCCCGACAAGAGCGAGTCCTCGCTCTGGGGCTACGAAAAAGCTCTTATTGTCAAGGCTCTTCGCGAGAACGGCTGGAATCAGTCCAAGGCCGCGCGTGTTTTGGGCATCAGCCGCGACAACCTCCGTTACCGCGTCAAGAAGTTCGACATCCAGAAAGAGGTGTAGGGTCACAGGGTCGACGGCTCGGCGGGAGGCTTGCCCTTCCGGCGGTTGCACGCGCTTCGCGTCGGCCACCGGGGGCCGAGGCTACATTCAGAGGCGAAGCGATCTCGACGCTCTCAGAGCTCGAATATGTCGCTGGTCTCATATCGAGAGGCCAGGTGGAGGGGAAAACTCCGGCCGATCGTGCGCCGGTGCGTCTCCATCGCCACGGTCGGACGATTGTTCTCTTCGCTGAGATGAGCGATTGCCGCCCACTTGAGTTTCCGCCCCGCGCCTCGGCAGATCAGCTCCGCTGCCTCGTGATTGGAGAGGTGTCCGCCATCACCGGAGATCCGTCGTTTCAGCCAGTCGGGGTAGGGACCCTTCCGCAGCATTTCCGGATCGTAGTTGCTTTCGAGATAGACAGCATCTACCTCACCCACCACCGACTGCAACTCGGCGAAGGGATGGCCCAGGTCGGTGAGGACGCCGAGCCGGCGGCCCTCGTGCTGGATCACGAAGCACACCGTATCCGCAGCGTCGTGCGGGGCGCGGATGGTATGGACGATGACGTCGCCGAACTCCAGCCGGTCCCCCGCGGCGAAGGGGCGTACGTCTTGCAGAGAACCAAGATACTGCCGGGCCTCTCGAAGGGTGGGCCTGGTAATGTAGATGGGCAGGCCGAACTTGCGCTGGAAGATCCCCGCGCAGGAGGTATGGTCGGCATGATCGTGAGAGATGATCAGGGCATCGCAATCGCGGATGTTCCGGCCGCGTGACGCCATGCGCATGGCCGCCTGCTTGCCGCTGATCCCGGCGTCGAAGAGGAGACGGATGTCGCCGGCCTCCACATAAATGCAGTTGCCGTTCGATCCGGATTGAAGCGAGAAGGTAATCATCCCGTCAGCTCTATATGTCGCCAGGGCGGTGAATGCAAGCGGGGCCTCCGGCAGGCCGGTATCGCCGCCGCCATAGTGATGATATGCGCTGATCCGGATGGACGACGTGATAGGACGTCCGAGCCGCCGCGGCACTATGATATGAAGATTCCACCGGGGAATTGCCGAAGCATGAACGTGGAAGATTGGGGTGCGCCTGATTTCCGGATTAACTAAGTCGGCTATACCGATTGTTGAAGGCGTCGATCTTATGTGGAATGTCGTTCACGTCACACACGAGGCCGTTCACAAGATCGGCGGCATCGGCGCGGTGCTCGAAGGGTTGATCACCTCGGCCAGCTACAACGCCGCGGTCGGACGGACCATCCTGCTCTGCCCGTTGTTCAGCACGGCAGGCGACGCCGATTCCCGACTCGGGCCGGGCGGCGAGGTCCTGTACTCCTCCGTGGATGGACGGGTGAATCATCCGCTGGCCGGCGCGTTCCGCGACATCCAGCAACGGTACCACGTAGGCATCGTTTACGGCCGCAGGTGGTACCGCGACCCGATGAACGGATCCGAACAACACCCCGAGGTGGTGCTCATCGACGTGAGCCATGCCGCCAGCGAACCGGTGAGCGCACTTAAGGCCGGTCTCCACCGCGCCTTCGGCATCGTTTCCACGCGCTACGAGCACATCTGGGATTACGAACAGTGGGTCCGCCTGGCCATGCCCGGGCTGGCGGCGGTGCGTGCGCTCGGGGCCGCGCCGGGCGACGGGAACTGCGTGATCCTGGCCCACGAGTTCATGGGGATGCCCACGGCCCTTGCGGCCAAGCTGCACCCGCAGTGGGGCATGAAGACGGCCTTCTATGCCCACGAAGTCTCGCCAATCCGCAAGATCGTGGAGGACCATCCCGGACACGATACCATGTTCTACAATGTCCTGCGGTTGGCCAAGCAGGAAGGTCTGCACATCGGCGACGTGTTCGGCGACCAGATCGGGTATTTCCGGCACGCGCTGGTCGAGGCCAGCCGTCATCTGGACGTGATCCTCGCGGTCGGCGATCACGTGGTGGATGAAATGCGGTTCCTGTCGCCGGAAATGGCCAAGGCCGACGTCCGACTGACCTACAACGGCATCCCGGCTCATCCCATCAGCGTCGATGAGGCCGCGGCCAGCAAGCGGCGGTTGCAGGACTACATTGCCAAACTGCTCGGCGACCGACCGGAGTATGTTTTCACCCACGTGACCCGGATGACCCCCAGCAAGGGGCTGTGGCGCGACATCGACGTCATGAAGTGCATCGAGCAGGAGTTTCGCCGGACCAACCAGACCGCGGTGGTCATCGTGCTCTCCACGCAGATTGGCGGACCGCGCCGGCGGGATGAGATCCTGCATATGGAGAAGTGGTGGGACTGGCCGGTCGCCCATCGCGAGGTGCGGCCCGATCTATCCGATGGTGAAGCCCTGTATTATGCGGGAGTGCAGGCGTTCAACGCCCGGAGCCGCAACTGCAAGATCCTGTTCTTGAACCAGTTCGGCTTCGACCGGCAGAGCTGCGGCGATCGCATGCTCGACGACATGGAGTTCTGGGATATCCGCAAGGGCAGCGATCTGGAGTTCGGCCAGTCGATTTATGAGCCGTTCGGCATTGCCCAACTGGAGGCCCTGTCCTTCGGGTCGCTCTGCGTGATGAGCAGCGTCTGCGGTTGCGCCGGCTTCGTCACCCGGGTCGCAGGGTTTGAGGGCACGCCGAACGTAATCATCCCCGACTACACCAACTTCAAGGCCACGCCGGAGACGATTCGCGGCTATATGAGCCTGACACGCGAAGTGCGCTCAGCATTCGACGAGAAGGTGGCCGAGGGAGTGGCGAGGGAGGTGCTGCGCCGCCTGCCGCGGACACCGGAGGCCAAGGCCGCCTTTGTCCAACAGGGCTACGATCTCGCCCGCCGGATGAACTGGGACGTGGTCGCGCGGGACTTCGTTCTGCCGGCCTTCAAGGACATCACCGCCAAGACCAAGAGCCCGGCGCTGGCTCAACCCGCCCAGGTGTAAAAGGTGTCAGGAAGGTTCTTGCGGTTCTGAAAGAATCTCCCTGACATGTTTGTTGCGCTGATAGGCGCCCACCGTCATCATCGTTATCATCCTGCCGCATACAAGTGAGCGCATCGGGCTCAGGCCGTGGCGGCGACTTCTTGTGGCCACGTCCACCGGCTGTTCCTGCGGCGCAAGGGTGAGGCACGGGGAATGATCGTCGAAACGCTGCTTGCGGCCGCTGAACATGGCGGCGGGCGTCCCGCCGTAGCTGATCCGTTTCGTGGGCTGGACTATGGCAATCTGGTGCGATTCGCCGACGTTATGCGCCGGCAGGTCGAAAGAGCGACGACCAACGCCCACGTCGGCATCATGCTGCCGTCGTGCTGCGCATTCGCCGGTGCGTTCTATGGCGTCCTCTGGGCGGGCCGCGTCGCAGTCCCACTCAACTTCCTTCTCCAGCCCGCTGAGCTGCAGGCGGTGGTCGCCGATGCGGGCATCGACACGGTCTTCACCATCAAGCACTTTCGCGAGCAGGTTGAAGTACTGCCCGTTCGGGTGATCTACGTTGAGGATCTGCCGCTCAAACGGGAGATGGCGCTGGGGTACGTTCGCCGCCGCCCTCCCCCGCCGCAGGTGCGGGATGACGATCTCGCGGTACTGTTGTACACCTCCGGCACATCCGGCGTGCCCAAAGGCGTCCGTCAAACCTACAAGAACCTTCGGAGCGACATCGACGCCAGCATCGAGAAGGCCCGGCTCACGACCGAGCACCGCTTCATCGGCGTGTTGCCGCAGTTTCACAGCTTCGGCCTGACCGCGCTGCTGCTGATTCCTGTCGCCCTGGCCGCGCCGGTCTATTACATCCCGCGGTTTCAACCGCTGACAGTGCTGGACGCGATCCGCGAACAGCGCAGCAGCATCGCCATCATGGTCGCGAGCATGTTCACCGCGATGTTGCGGGCCAAGCGCGGCGGCCGCGAGGACCTCGCCTCGATCGAGTACCCCATCAGCGGCGGCGAGGCGTTGTCGAATGTGATCTTCGACCAGTTCAGGGACCGATTCGGCATCGAGATTCTCCAGGGATACGGCATGACCGAGGCCTCGCCGATCGTCAGCCTGAACGTGCCCTGGTCGAACCGCGTGGGAACGGTCGGCCAACCGATCCCCGGCGTGACCGTCACCGCCTTCGACGATCAAGGAAACCAGCTCGCGGCCGGGCAGACCGGCGAGCTCTGGATTCGCGGCCCCATCGTCATGCAGGGCTACTACCGCAAGGAGGCCGAGACCCGCGAGGCGATCACTGCTGACGGCTGGTACAAGACCGGCGACATGGGCACGGTCGATGCCGACGGCTATATCACCATCACCGGTCGCAAGAAGGAGATGATCATCGTCGGCGGCGAGAACGTATATCCCCGCGAGGTGGAGACCGTCCTGGAGCAGCATCCGGCAGTGGCCGAGGCGGCCGTGATCGGGCAGATGGATCCGTCGCGCGGCGAGGTCGTGGTCGCGTTTGTGATGCCCGCCGAGGGGCAGCAATTGACGGAGCTGGCCCTGCGGGATTTCTGCCGGGGGCGCATCGCGGGCTACAAGATTCCGCGGCGAATCATCATGTCAGACAATCTACCGCGCGGGCCGACAGGCAAGATTCTCAAGCGGCGGTTGAGCGAGTTGCTGTAAGGCGACTGCGGGAGGCATGGCTGCCTAAAGCTGCGGTCATGCGACGTAAGCGGCGGCGGGAATCCGTGCTGGGATGTTCAGGGATGCGTCGGCGACCCGAGAGAATCCCCATTCGGCCACGCCCAGCCGCGCATCTCGGCCAGCCGGGCGCTGTCGGTCAGATCGAACTGCAGCGGCGTGACGCAGATGTAGCCGTCGTGCAGGGCCTTGCGGTCGGTGTCGCTGTGGTCACCCAGGATTGAATAATCTCCGCCCAGCCAGTAGTACTCGCGACCGTTGGGGTCGGTCCGCTTTTCCAGCTCCTCGGGCATCGGGCGAATGGACTGCGGGGCCACACGGACACCTCGCGGCCAGCCAGGCTTGGGCTCGGGGATGTTGATGTTCACGACCTGCCCGGCGGCCAGGCTGTGACGCGTGACCTCGTCGATCACCGCCTTGGCGATCCGAGCCCCCTTCTCAAAATCCATGTTCGGATAGATCGCCAGCGACACGGCGATGGCCGGGCAGCCCAGGATGCCGGACTCGATGGCCGCGGCGACCGTGCCGGAGTAGATCACGTGGATGCCCGTATTGAGCCCGGCGTTAAGGCCGGAGATCACCAGGTCGGGCTTCTGCGGCAGTAGTGAGTACAGGGCCAGCTTGACGCAATCGGCCGGCGTGCCCTCGACCGCGGTGCCCCGGAATCGGTGGTGCACATCGACGGAGCGCCACATCACAGGATGATGGATGGTGATTGCGTGAGAGCCGCCGGATTCGACGGCTGCCGGGGCCACCACGTCGACCTGCGCGGTCTTGCTGAAGACTTCGTAGAGGGCCAACAGGCCGGGGGCATAGATGCCGTCATCGTTGGTGAGGAGTATACGCATCTGGCCAATTGTATGGCTTTCCGGGGGGACCTACAATCCGCCTTTGCCTCGTCGCCGGGATCGCAGTGCATAAGCGGTGCGGCGCGGATAGACGGAGACCGCAAGGGGTAAATCTCTGAGCCAGTCTTCCATACCAATGCCGGTTGAGCAGGGCAATTCCTCGCGTAATTTGATCACCGCGCTGGCCGGGTTGGTCGTGCTTGTGCTGGTGACCTATTGGCCCAGCCTGCACGGGGAGTACGTCCGGCTGGATGATTTCCAGTACGTTGTCGACAACGAACTCGTCCGGCGGCCAAGCTGGGCGGCTGCCGAACGGTTCTTTGCCGAGGTGACCAAGCCTTCCACGGTCGAGGGGTACTATCAGCCCCTGACGATGGTGTCGCTGATGCTGGACGTGGTTCTGGCGGGCGGCGGTGAACACCCGGGGCCCTACATCTTTCACCTCACGAACGTGTTGCTCCACGCCGCCAATGCGGTGCTGGTCGTGCTGTTGATGCGGCGGATCGTCGGCGGGCTGGCCATTCCACTACTTATCGGTGTGCTGTTCGCGGTACACCCTGCCCAGGTGGAGTCCGTGTCGTGGATCTCGCAGCGAAAGACGGTGCTGGCGACGTTCTTCGCGCTGGCCTGCGTGGTGTGCTACTTGAGATACGGGGAGGCAGGGCGAAAGAGGAGCAAGAGCAATGGCGGACAGCAGGTGCAGGAGCAACCCGCAAGCAAGATTGCGGGCTCTTGGGGCTGGCTGGCCGCGGCCGCGGGATTGTACGTGCTTGCCGGACTTGCCAAACCGACGGTGATGCTCCTGCCGCTGGTTCTGCCGCTGCTGGATTTCTGGCCGTTGCGGCGACCTCCGCTCCGATCCCTGCCGGAGAAGCTGCCCTTTCTGATCATCATGGTGCCCATGTGCTGGGTGGCCTGGGTCTCGCAGGCCTCGGCGGCCACACTACAAAGACCGACACTGATGGCCGAAGGGGCGGCGGCCAGATGGATCGGACTCTTGTGCTACAACATCATGCTCTACGCCGGCAACGTGGTCTGGCCATTTGATCTGTCGCCGTATCGGGCCATTGCCAGCGACCTAGGCTTGACGAATCCGCCCATTGCTCTGGCGGTCGCGGGAACGATCGCGCTGCTCGCTGTCTGGGCGACGTCGGCCAGATGGTCCCGGCCGTTGTTCGTGGGGCTCGCGGCGTTCGGGATCATCCTGCTGCCGGCGCTGGGGCCGGTGCGATTCATGGGCTCCTGCGTGGCTGACCGGTTCACGTATCTGCCGATGGTCTTCGTGCTTTTGCCGCTGGCGGCGCTGGCGAAACAGCTCCAGGCGGCACAGAGCAAGCGCGAATGGATAGTCTGGGTCGGACTGGGATCGTTCGCGGTTCCACTGATCAGCCTCATGCACGCCCAGCAGGCCGTCTGGCAGAATTCGAAGGCGTTGTGGACGCACGTCGCCGCGGCTGTCCCGGATTTCATGAAGGCCCAGACCAACCTCGCCATGGTCTGCCTGGAGGAGGAGAAGTGGGAGGAGGCAGAGAATCATGCCCGGCGGGTTCTGGCGCAGAACCCGGAGGATGCCGATTGCCTGCACGTGCTGGGCCTGGCGTATACCCGGACCGGTCGGGCGGAGGAGGCCATCGCCATCCTCCAGAAGGCCCTGCGCATCGGGCTGGGGAGAGTCCAACCCACAGGCTATCTTTCGTTGGCGGAGGCGTACCTGGTCTCCGGCGACGATGCAGCCGCCCGCGAGGCCTGCGAGAAAGCCATCGCGGCCGGACGAACGCCGGCCGATACTTACGCCGCGATCGCCGATACGGCGATGCGGTTCGGCCGGCGCTATGACTTGGCGGTGGGCTACTATCGCCTCGCCGTCGAGAGGAAGCCGGACAGCATTCTGTATCATTGGACGCTGGGGACGGCGATTTTGTATGCCGGCGGACCGCCGGAGGAGGCGTTGCGAGAATACGAGCAGGCCATTGCGAACGCCGCGAAGCACGGAGCGCGGATGCCGGAACTCGAGGCCGAGGCGGCCAAACTTCGCCAACGGATCGAAAAAGCCTCCACAGGGCCGAGCGGGAGGTAAGTAATATGGTTCCAGAGAGCTCAGTTTTCCTGACCCGGGCCCAGGTCCGCGAGGTGGACCGGAGAGCAATTGAGGAATACGGCATCCCAGGCATCGTGCTGATGGAGAATGCCGGCAAGAACGCCGCGAAGCTGATTCAAGGCTGGTTGCCCGCAGGAGGCCTGCTCGCCATTGTCTGTGGCCGCGGGAATAACGGCGGCGACGGCTTCGTCATTGCCAGGCATCTGTTCAACGCGGGGAGCCATGTGGAGTTGTTCCTGGCATGCGATCCGCGGCAGTTGACTGGCGACGCGGCGACCAATGCCCACATCGCCGAGAAGATGGCCCTGCCGATGCATCCGTTCGACGGTCCGGAGAGGATCAAGCAGGCTGTTACGGTTCTTGCGCGGGCAGCCGTCATCGTGGACGCGGTCCTTGGCACGGGGTTCTCGGGGCAGGTAAGATCGCCGCTCGACCAGGTCATCAGGACGATCAACGAGATTGCGGGGGCCGGCCGGGCGATGGTCGTCGCCATCGACCTGCCCTCGGGCCTGGACTGCGACACGGGGGCGCCATCGAACGCAACCATCCGCGCGGCGCATACCATCACGTTTGTGGCGAAGAAAGCCGGCTTCGCGGCTCCGGGTGCCGCGGCTTACACGGGAGAGGTCCACGTCGCGGACATCGGAGCGCCGCGGATGCTGGTTCAGCAGATCATCGGCGGCTTCTCGGGATGAAGGAACCGCCGCAGCCAGGCGATGGTTCCGTCGAGAATGGTCTCATTCGCCGCGACGGAACGCATGGCGTGATCGTCCACCTCCAACAACTGAAGCCATACGTTGCCCTTGGCGTCCTGCACCGCCTTCTCGTAGGCGCGGCTGTGTTCGAGCGACACCCACTGGTCACCCCTGCCATGATAGATCAAGAGCGGCCGACCGCACTTGGCAAGAGATGCAGGGGCATCGGTCGTGGGCAACGTCTCGAAGAAGGTGGCCCCGAGGCGATGGCCGTAATGCTCGATCCAGCCCTGGTCGCGGAGCAGCTTCCATGCGGCTTCATTCATTTCCCGCTGAATCAGCAGCTGGGCGTCAGCAACGGGGGCCCAGAACACGAGGCATCGTAACGCGGGGATTTCGGCGGCGATCTGCGAGGTGGTGAACGCTCCGAAGCTGCTGGCCAC
>DATKKX010000487.1:0-2635 GCA_035542775.1 Phycisphaerae bacterium
CGGCCATGGCCGTGATCGACCCTAGATTGCCGGAGACAATTTCCTCGTCCTTAACATCGATCTGAAACTGATCTTCCAGGAATAGCAGGGTCTCATGCACGCCAAAGGAGTCCAGGATTCCCTCGTCAATGAGCTGGAGATCATCGGTCAGGCGTTCTTTGGCATCCGGGTCAAAGACAAACGTATCGAGAATGAACTGCCGGACCGTGCTGCGGATGGCTGCTATCCCGTCTTTCATTGAGATGTCCTCCTGCTCTCACCCTGGGCGGCGAAGAGACGAACGATCGGTCTTGCCCGAGTCGGTCTTGGGAAGTGCGCTGTGAAAAACGACCGCGTCGGGCACCATGAAATCCTCGAGTATCTGCTTGCAGCAGTGAATGATATGTTTCTCACCCAGCACCTCGCCCGCTCGCAGGACCACATGGGCCTCGAGCGTTTGCCCCCAGATCGGGTGCTCGACGCCGATCACCGCTGCATCGATGATCCCTTCAATGCGGAAGAGGGCCCCTTCCACTTCCTTAGGGCTGACCTTCTGTCCCCGGCTCTTAATGATGTCATCCTTACGAGCGACGAAGTACAGGAAACCGTCTTCGTCCCGGCAGAAGAGGTCGCCGGTTCGGAGCAGGCGTTCGCCGGGCAACGGACCGGGCAGAAAGGTGCGGGCTGACTCCTCAGGTTGTCCCCAGTAGCCGAGCATGACATTCGCCCCGCGTACCATAAGCTCCCCGACGACTCCTGGCGGCACCTCGCGGCCTTCCTCGTCCACGACGAACACCTCTTCGTTAGGGATCGGGATTCCGACCGAGTCGGGACGGCGATCCAGCTCCTCCGGCGGCAGATACAGGGTCCGCTTACACTCGGTCTGCCCGTACATCGAGTAGATACGCACTGCACTGCCATAGATTTCGCGCAGACGCTGGATATGGATAACGGGGAGAGCAGCACCCGTGTTCGTGATATAGCGGAGGTCAGGCAAGGCTAACTGCTCGGGCGGAAGCTGGAGGATCAACGCGAAGATCGACGGCACTCCGGGTAGGCCAGTGACATGCTCCTGACGCATCCGGTCGAGGATCTCCAGAGGAAAAGCGAAAGAGCTTTCCAGCACCAGCGTGCCACCGATCCGGGCCGCCATTAAGAGCTGGTACAACCCGTAATCAAACGCCAGTGGCAGCACGTCGATGATGATGTCGTCGGGGGTGTTTTCCAGGTACTGCGTGATGGCAGTAGCTGCCGCCACCATGTTGTAGTGCGCTGACATGACGCCTTTGGGCACGCCGGTGCTCCCCGACGTGTAGATCAAGGTGGCCAGGTCGCGGTCAATGCACCGGACCGCGGGCGGCGAGTGGGGCATCGCCGCGAGTAGCTGGGCATACGCCGTGACATGCGGCCCCGGCGACGGCGATTCCCCAGTGAGGATCACCTCCAGCCCCGGTGCCAGCGTCCACAGACTCTCCTTGACCTGGTGCAAATGGCGGCGGTCGGTCAGGAGCGCCGAGGGGCGGCAATCCTGTACTAGCCTGAGTAGCTTGTCACCCCTGGTGGTCGGGTTGATCACCACAAATGCCGCCCCCGCCTTTAGGGTGGCGAAGATCGCCGTGCATGTTTCCACGGAGTTAGCATGCCAGACTATCACGCGGTCGCCACGGGTCACGCCCTTCTCTACCAGCCCGTGGGCGAGTGCGTTGGCTGAAAGCTCCAACGCACCGTAGGTCAGCCGCTGATCCCGGAAGACCAGGGCCGTCTTGTCGGGCCAACGCTGTGCGCCATGCTCAAGAAAATGGTGGACCAGCCGCGCCGCTTCCAATCGTGACATGAAAAAACTTCGCCCCTGGTAGCACTGCCGCCTCAGGATATTTCGCCAAGAAACAGAACGATATCTATAATTCGTAAGTGGCGCGGGCCAGAACCGTGCTGTCTGCGCCGGACGGGAGTATGTCCCTTGACAGAAATAGGCCGGCCGACTAATAGCCCGCACCTGCTACGACGGCGAACGGACAGGTGTTCTTGAGGGCAATGAAGATTCGCGCGCCAGGGCCATTATAACAGGTTTCACAAATCGCGCGACGCCAGTGAAATGGGGGGATGATCGAGGAGGAGGTGCCCCATACTCACCGATGTGAAGAAGCTTAAGCTCATGGGTGCGGATGTGACCATTCATGACTTGGCGAAGCTGATTAAGGAAGAAGTGATCCAGATCGGCGAAGGCACGCAGATCGACGATTTCGTCTTGGTTTATGGTGGACGAGGGATTGTATTAGGCCGGTTCAATCACATCTGCTCTTTCGTGAGCATCGTCGGGGGCGGCGAATTGATCACCGGCGATTATGTCGGCATGGCCGCGGGATGCCGGATCATGACCGGCGCCCATCGCCACGAAAACGGCACGCGCATGGTTTCAACCGTCCCGCTCGAACAGCAGGACATTCTGGTCGGGCAGGTGGTCCTGGAGAAGGATGTGTTCCTGGGCACCAATTCAGTGGTCCTGCCTAACGTCACCATTGGCGAAGGGGCCATGATTGGGGCCGGGAGTGTCGTCAACCGCGATGTGGAGCCTTGGACCATTAACGTAGGTGTGCCTGTGCGCGTCATCGGCGAACGGCCCATGGTGCGCTTCGAATAATGGGTGCCATCGGAG
>DATKKX010000488.1:0-3381 GCA_035542775.1 Phycisphaerae bacterium
GACTTGTTCACCGCCGAAGAACGGACGCAGCTGCAGCAGTGGGCCCAAGCTGTTCAGGCCCGGAATGAATAGGAAGCCTGCGCACGGAGTCGCCGCGCGACGCAGGACCGCGCGCCAATCATCGTCCGGACAATCAACCATGGACTACTTGCAATGCTATCGCGTTCTTGGCGCTCGACCAGGGTGTTCGCAGGAGGAGTTGCATGGTGCCTACCGGCGCAAGGTCCTCCGCTATCATCCGGACAGGTCACCGGGCAGGCCCAGCCTGGAAGCGTTCTATCGTGTCAACGAAGCCTATACCATCTTGCGGTCGGCCCTGAGCCGCCCGGTTCGGAGCCGGGCCATTGAACGCCGCCGAGTTTGGGGAGCCTGCCCCAAGTGTAGCCGCACTGTCGAGTTGTTCAGTGCCATGGACGGGAGTCCAGCCTGCGCTGATTGCCTCCTCAACACCCGCCGGCGGTTCTTTCCACTGCCAACATACGGCACGATCCGCTGCCTGCCGACCATTATCCTCGAAGCACTCGGCGGACTCTGGGTGGCCCTCGCGGCAAGCAATGGAGACTGGCACCAAGCCATGGCCGGATTCGCCAGCGTCTTCGTCGGCATGATGTGCCTCGCGTATTGTCTGCACACTGCGGACATCATCGTCTGAACCAACGCCGATCACAGCCGGACCGGTGCCCGCCTGTCCGGCCTTATCGTGAGTCAGTATTCGGTTTCTATTGATGGAGCCGTCCCTCGTGCGTTCGGTGTACGAACCCGGAAAGGCCGGACCAGCAGTCTCCCCATGATGGTCTCCAATCATCTCCATCCGCCCTCTCCTCACCCGGCAGGACAAACGCTGGAGCACGAACTGCGGGACTTGGTCGCTGGCGTCACCTCACAGCGCAACCAGCAAGTGTTCATGCGCTGTCAGGGCTGGGGTGGCGGCGGCCGCAGACCACTGCAGGTGGCGGCCGAAGAGTTCGGCGTGACGCGCGAGCGGGTGAGGCAGATTTGTGAAAGGACTCGGACGATCCTGAGGCGACGCGGGCATCTGTGCCCAATCCTGGATCGTACGCTGGAGTATGTGGCGTCCCGGGTTCCCATGGACGCCAAGGTGATCGAGGCTGAGCTCATTGATACCCACTTGACCAATTCCGGGTTCAGGCTGGAACAGCTCGAGGATGCGGCAGCAACGCTGGGCCGGCGGGTTCCGTTTGTACTAGACAGGATCCACGGCCAGGTCCTCGCCATGCCCTTGGGCACAAGTGGGGTCGCGACCCTTGTCCTCCGGGCAGCCAGAAGGTGTGTCCGACGCCTCGGCGCGGCTAACATCGAGCAGGTCGCCGCCGCGGTCTTCGGGCAAGTGCACATTGCCGTCGGCATCGACTTGACCCTTCAAGTGCTCCGCGCGTGTCCCACTGTGGAGTGGCTCGACAAGAGGCAGGGCTGGTTCTGGCTTTGCCCGATTTCCAAGAACCGCTTGGCCCGGCACATTCAAAAGATCCTGTCCGTTGCCCGGCGGATCAGCGTTTCGGAACTCGGTCTCGCGCTCAAGCGCAGTCGGCGCCACCGTGGCTTCTCCCAGCCTGAGTCCGTCCTTCGCGAGGTCTGCCGCCGGGCGCCCGGATGCCACTTGGAAGGTGATGTGGTCGTGGGAGATCCGGAGATCAACCAGAACAACCTGCTCACGGGTGTTGAAGAGAAACTGGTTCAGATACTGCAGCAATACGGGCCGGTATTGCCTAATCATCGATTTCGGGAGCTTTGCGTGGCCGCGGGCCTCAAGCCCAAGACCTTCGCGGTTTATCGGAAATACTCCCCCGTGGTCAAGGAATACCCTGGCGGCATGTGCGGACTCCGCGGGCTGGGTTAAGGTCGGCCGCCGTCGAGGGATGGGCGGGCATCGATTCACTGATTCGTGAGTACGGCATTGTTGCCGGCTTCACTTTGCAAGCTTGAGGAGCATCCATGAAAGGCGTCGTACTGGCTGGAGGGACTGGCTCGCGGCTGATGCCGCTCACCAAGGTCACCAACAAGCATCTGCTGCCCGTGGGGCGCAAGCCGATGATTTACCACCCGGTGGAGAAGCTGACCGAGGGCGGGATGGAGGAGATCCTCATCGTCACCGGCGTCGAGCACATGGGCGACGTGGTCAGCCTGCTCGGATCGGGCAAGGAGTTTGGCGTCCGCTTCACCTACAAGGTGCAGGACGAGGCCGGCGGCATCGCCCAGGCCCTGGCCCTGGCGGAGAATTTTGCCGGCGGCGACCGGCTGGTGGTCATCCTCGGCGACAACATCTTCGAGCATTCGCTGACCGGCGAGGTGAGCCGGTATCGCGATCAGCCCAGCGGGGCCCGCGTGCTGCTCAAGGAAGTGCCCGACCCGCAACGGTTCGGCGTGGCGGAGGTCAAGGACGGCAAGGTTCTCAGTATCGAGGAGAAGCCGACGAAGCCGAGGAGCAACTACGCGGTGACGGGGGTTTACTTCTATGACGACCATGTCTTCGAGATCATCCGCACGCTGCGGCCCTCCGGCCGGGGTGAGCTGGAGATCACCGACGTGAACAACGCCTACCTGAAGCGCGGCGAGCTGAGCTATGGCCTGATGAAGGGTTGGTGGAGCGACGCGGGGACGTTTGAATCGCTGGCGCGGGTACAGCGCCTGGTGGATAGGGCTGCAGGCAATGGGTGAGGCTACGTTTGCACCGAAGACTGTGCTCGTGACCGGCGGGGCGGGGTTCATCGGCTCGAACTTCGTCAAATTCGTGCTGGCCAACTGCGGTCAGACGAAAGTGGTCAACCTGGACTGCCTGACCTACGCGGGGAATCTGGAGAACCTGGCTGATGTGGCCGACGACGGCCGCTACGTATTCGCCAGGGTGGACATCTGTGAGACGGAAAAGGTCGTCGCGGTGTGCCAGGAGCATGGTGTCGATTCGATGGTGCACTTTGCCGCAGAAAGCCATGTCGACCGCTCAATCGTGGGGCCGGGCGCGTTCATCCGGACCAACGTGGCGGGCACGCTGAGCCTGCTTCAGGCGGCGCGGCAGTGCGGCGATCTCCGGTTTCTCCAGGTCGGCACGGATGAGGTGTACGGCTCGCTCGGGCCGACCGGTTACTTCACCGAGACGACGCCGCTGGATCCGCATTCGCCGTACAGCGCCTCCAAGGCGGCGGCGGACCATCTGGCGTCCGCGTTTTTTCACACCTACGGCCTGCCCACGCTGATCACGCGCTGCTCCAACAATTACGGGCCATACCAGTTCCCGGAGAAGATGATCCCGCTGATGATCAACAATGCCCGGCACGACAAGCCGCTGCCGGTCTATGGCGACGGGCTGAACGTTCGCGACTGGCTGTACGTGGAGGACCACTGCCGGGCGTTGTGGACGGTGCT
>DATKKX010000489.1:0-34513 GCA_035542775.1 Phycisphaerae bacterium
CAGTAGCCATGTCCACCTGATCGGTCGCTGACGGCGCCGTCGTCGTTGGCAGCGTGGTGGACTGAAGGCTCTGTGTGATCGCGTCGAGGAAGACGGTCTCCAACATCGAACCCGTGCCACAACCGTCCGTGGCACTCAGCAGCAGCGCGCCGCAACTCGCCAGCGCCGCCGCTGCCATCAGTGAAGCCGGTTTATACATGGCCTAATCACTCCTGCATCATCATAGGGAGCGACACCCGGCGAGTACCCCGTGAGCCAACCATCCCACCGGCGACGTTCCCTTGTGAAAGCGACGAAAACGGCTCCGGTCCGCATGTCCCCTTCGCATATATCCGGCTGGTCGGTGCGAGGTGGCGGTCGATTGCATCCAGCCCGGCGAAATAAAGGGATACGGCGCAACGAGGATGTTCTACTTGTTGCAGAAGCAGAACGTCCCCCTTTGCCCTTGTTCTCGGGAGCACAACGTCATAGGGGCCCGCCCACAGCTCTGGGGTTCGACAATGTCGGTGGCGTAACGGCCCATTACGCGCAGCGACCGCCGCCCTCACCGCTCGCCCCACGATGCAAAGAACCGCAGGATCGCCTGCGTGGCATCGAGTGGCGGGTTATCCGGCCCGAGCAGCACTACCGGCACGTCCGGCGTACCACCGCCCGGCCAGCGGTGCCCGTGACCGTTAAGGAAAATCGCCAGAAGAAACGGATCGCCACCGGCGTCGTCGTAAGACATCGCCTCGACGCGGGCCGCATCCAGCAGACTGGGACCAAGCAGATCAGCGGTGGTCGCTTCGTCGAGTTGGCGAGGCGTCGCGGAGCAGCCGATCGCGGCCGCCCACTGCGCCAGGGTTTCGCTGGCTGGAGGCGTTGTCCGCTGCAGCCAGCCCACATTCTGCGTGCCGCCTGCAATGGGATAGATCGGGTCCGCGTCGCCCGCTATGAAAATCGTAGGCACGCCAGTCGCCGGCCGGGGATCTTCGATCCAGAACGGGCTGGCTACGACCGCAATGCCTCGAACGCGTTCGGCCCGCTCGGCGGCGAGCCGGAAGGCCATGGCCCCGCCGCTCGAGTGGCCGGCGACGAAGAAGCGAGTCGCATCGACATCCGAGCGCCCGGTGAGCTCCTCAAAGAGCCTGCCGAAGAAGGCCATGTCGTCGACCTCGCTGCGAGGAGGACCGACGTAGGGCTGTCCGGCGTTCCAGATGGTCGGATTGGTCAGCACGTTGATCGGGGCATTCTCATTCATGGGCGGCGCATCCGGCGCCACGGCGACGAAGCCCAAGGCCTTCGCCTGCTCGATCCACCCGTCCTGAACGAGGGACTCCGCCCCGTTGCCGCCCGAACCGTGGAGAACGATCACGACCGGGGCCGGTGTGCGGGCCGTCGGTTCGAGCGCGGAAACCCAGTAAGTCCAGGTCCGCCCCGCCGCGTCCAGCTCGTGCCGTTCGAGCATCGCATTCTCTCCGATGGAGATCTCTCTGCTGCCCAAGTCGTCGGGCGGCCAGATTGCACAACCCGCAAGACAGACAAGCACCATAACCGGCCAACGGATCACGACGCCGCCCTTTCACGTGAGCGCCGCGCATTCTACCATGCATGCAGGCGCTCTGCGTCCGCAAGCAGACTGATCGAATATCGCCTTGCTGGTAAGCCATTGTGAGGCAGCCGACAGCTTCAGCTAACCCAGCCCCAGGAATACAGGGGGAGGTTCTACTTCCTGAAGAGGTAGAAGCCTTTGGGCTCGCCTCGCGGACCATCTCCTCTTGAGAGAAACTCCGGTTTTCGTCATAATGATGACGGCGTTGCTACCCCGCGTTGATGGCCACCAAGTCCGGTGGCCCTGTTCCGAAGCTAGGAGGTAATCATGCGAGCCGCGATTCAAACCGTGATCTGGTTTACCCTGTCGCAGTTGGTTCTGGCAGTCGGATTCGGCGCCACCGCTTCCGGCGGCTATTGGTCCACGCCGCAGCCCCTCACCCCCGCGAATTCGACCTTAGACGATTTTGGCATCACCTTTTCGCACGATCAATTGACATTCTATGTTCAGTCCAACCGCGGCGGGGCCGGGTCGGACATCTACATGTCCAGCCGCGCCGATCTGAATTCACCCTGGGGGCCGCTGACACCGGTAACGGAGTGGAACACGTCGGAGCATGATGGTGCGTCCTGGATTTCGCCGGATAACCGTGAAGCATATCTGTTCCGCCACCAATACGGCGCGACCAGCGCCAACCTCTACCGCTCGACCCGCGCCCAGCCGTCCGATCCCTGGGGCGTCCCCCAACTCGTTCCGGAGTTGAATACCTCCAGCGCGGACTTTGGTCTGCGATCCTTCGGCAACGGCACCGCCGGCGTACTCTCCTCCAATCGCCCGGGAGGGGACGGCAACTTCGACCTGTGGTGGACCACCCGCGCGAGTCCCTCGGACCCGTGGACCACTCCGACTCACATCCCGAACGTTAATTCCTCCGCCTACGACGCCGAAGCGGCCTTGTCCGACGACGGCTTCCAGCTCATCTTCACCTCATCCCGCTCGGGTGGAGTCGGTCAATTCGATTTGTACTCTGCGACGCGGAACTCGCTGACTGATCCCTTCGGATCGCCTGCCCTGATTCCGGGCATCAACTCGACCTACGACGACGTGAACGCGGTTCTCTCTCCCGATGGCCAAACGCTGTACTTCCGCAGCACTCGCCCCGGCGGCATGGGCGGCGCAGATATCTGGTACGCCGCCTGGGTGCCCGAGCCGAACAGCTTGCTTCTGCTGGCGCTGGGCGTCGGGATGGCGCGAAAAAGGAGACATGCTGGAATGGCATGAAGCTGATCGCGCCGTTCCCCGGTTCTTTGCAGCTTCTCTTACCAGGCGCACTTACACCGCTGGCACAAACGACGGTCGCCGAGCCACCGCCCGGGATCCTACGGCTCCACCAGCAGCTTCAAGAACGGCTCGACGTCCAGCCCGTCAGCCCTGCCCGACAGATTCACGTCTGCGCCGGCGACATGCCCCGGATCCACATCCTGCCCTACCAGCACATTCACAAAATCATCGACATCCGCCTGGTTCACGCCGCCTTGGCCGTCCACGTCGCCCAGCCGGTGTCCGACGGCCACCACCGCGTGCGGATAGTCCGCCGCCGGTATCTGCGTGATCTGCTTGACTGCCGTCTGCTCGGCCGACGACAACGCCGCCTTGAAGTTGCAGCCCAGCCCCAGCGCCTCCGACTCCAGCAGCATCCCCCCCGCCGCCATCCCGGCCTCCAGCCTGTAGTACCAGGTGCTCAGACCGGTCTGCGTCAGGCACAACAGGATATAGCACGGCGCCGGCGCCAGATCGGGCAAGGCCTGCCGCAGCGCGTTGCGCACGTCCGCGTTCTGCACCAGCTCGAGCCGATGATCCCGGGTCGTGAGGCTGGAGCCGATTCGGTCGCAGTACCGCCAGACCCGGTCGTTCACGACGTAGATTCGATTGGTCAGAAAGTACCCCGCCATCCAGGACGGAACTGTCAGGCCTGCCTGACCGCTTGAGGCCGCATGCGCCGTGCAGCCGTAGCCCGCCCAGAGGATCTGGGAGAGCCGTTGTAACGAGAGATTGAGGTCGGTGCGGAGCCCTGTTCGCAGGCGCAGGCCCGCCAGCACCTCCTCCAGGTGGTTGGGGCCGTCCGTCACTGGATTCGGCAACGAGCCGTCCGAGGAAATGGCGACAAGCTGGCTGGTCAAGCCAGGCACGCTGTTGATCCCGAAGTTGAGGTCCGACTGCTGTGGGCAGCTCGCCACCTGGTTCGACGTGCCGGTCCACAGCGAGACTGAAGCCCACAACGCCAGAACGTACGAAACCCCGGCGTCAAAGTCGCGCTCGCGGTCGTAGTTTATTCTGAACGCGTTGGTGACCGTCCCGCTCGAATAGTACTCGATGGAATGCCCCACCGGGTCATAGATGTACGTACCGGTGTGGTCCTTGAAGTAGATCGTCCTGTAGCTGCCGGTGACAGGCGCTCTACCCGCCGCCCACAGGATGTTCGCGATTTGCTGACTGGTCGCCGTGCCGGTCAAACCGGAGTGGCGGGCAACGCGGCTGTTCATGCAGATTTCAGCCGAATGCCCCGTGACAATCGGCGGCAACAGCGCCGTCCTCTCCCCGGCCCGAGCCACCTGGATGCCGAGATCCCCGAACGCCAACCCGCCCAGCCCGGCCGCCGCCACCTTGCAGAAACGCCTGCGGTTCATCTCGCCGCGATTCTTTCCCGTGTCCTTTCCTTCTGCCTCCACGGCACACCTCCTGAACGTGCCCGCCTCTCCGCCCCGCAGCCACGATCCCCATTGTACCATCTTCGGATCACTGGTTCACCGCCTCCCATGCGACCAGATTATGGTACGATGCCCCCGGCACGGCCCCGCGGCACGCTCAACTCCGCGCAGCCGCCCAACCGGGAGCTAACGCATGAGCATTCTCACCATCGTTGTGGTGGCCCTCGGATTGTCGATGGATGCCTTGGCCGTCGCGATCGCGGCCGCCATCACGCTCGACAAAATGTCCGGGCGGCACGTCTTCCGCCTCGCCTTTCACTTCGGCCTCTTTCAGGCCCTCATGCCCATCATGGGCTGGCTGGCCGGCAGACAGTTGCAGCAGTTCATCGCCAGTTGGGACCATTGGATCGCCTTCGCCTTGCTCGCCTTCATCGGCGCCAAAGCCATCCGCGAAGCCCTCGTCGATTCCAACGGCGGCCGCCCCCGCGATGACCCCACCCGCGGGCTCACGCTGGTTGGATTGGCCGTGGCCACCAGCATCGACGCACTCGCCGTCGGCGTGAGTCTCGCCATGCTCCGGATAAGCATCTGGTACCCGAGCGTGGTCATCGGCTGCATCACCTGCGCCATTACAGCGATAGGGATGGTGTTGGGAACGCGTCTGGGCAAGAAATTCGGCAAGCGGGTCGAGGTGATCGGGGGGCTGGTCCTGATCGGGATCGGCTTGAAGATCTTGATCCAGCACTGACTGTCATGGCACGCCGAGGGAAGAGACAGACATACCGTCTACTTCACCGGCGCTGGCCTGGCCGGCCCCGTCGCCGCGGCTTTGGACGGCGGTGGGCCCCGTCGCGCCGCCAGCAGGCGCACGTTGAATTTGCAGGACGGATCGCTGACCCGAGCGCCGTCGATGCCCACGACGCCCGCACAGAGCTCAACCGGCGGCAGCGGATCGGTGACGCTCAACACGCACTGAATCGCCGGTTCACCGTTGATATCGATCATGACAGGTAACAGATACGCGCGTCGGCCGCCGTCCAGGGCGGGCAGGGGCCGCCGATCCTCCTGCGGGTTCGGCGCCGTGATCTTGAACGAATAACTCAGCCCTCCCGGAATCAGCAGCGCCCAGAATGGCGGGGAAGGGATGATTGGTTGAACCACCCGGGCCAGCGGTGGTGTTTCTCGAATGACCTCGCCGAGTCCGTATAGAGCCGGCATGATGTTGGCATAGGCGCTCACCAGAACGGCCTGGTCCACGGCCTCACCGGCGCCTTTGCGCCGCAACAGGTCACAGGCCGCGAAAAATCCGCCGCGCAAATAGGTTTCCGGCGCGAGCGTGCCCGCCGTCTTGATCTTCCTGCCGTTCTCATCAAACACCTCCACGGCCAGGAACACGCCGCCGGAATCCCGCGGAAATGACTCCTCCTGCCCTCCCTTCACCCGCATGGTCACCTCCAGGCCCCAAAGGCGTCCCGGGAGGCGGCCGATCAGCGCCGGGTCATCGCCTTCGGCCAACCGTAGGTAGATGCTCTTGGGCGCCGAGGCGGAGCCGGCAGCATCGGCGGGCTGCGCCTCCGGCGGCGGCGTGTCTTTGGGTCCGATGATGAAGACGTCCGCCCCGCGCGGCAGCGCGCCGGATTTCAGTTGCAGCAGCACGAAGTGAACCGTCTTCCGGCCATCCTTGTCGACCTGAACACCCAGCAGCAGTCGATCCCCGATCCGCCACGCCCCCGCCGGATCCGGCTGGTCGAAGCCTGAGAGGATCTGGCGCGCAGGCAGAAACGCCCTGCCCAGCAAGTCGGCCTCGGCCGGTGAATCCGTCAGCACGTTGATCGGCCCTGCCGTCTTTGGCGCGCACCCCGCGAGCATCGCCCAACCGGCCACACCAATCGCCATCACGCACGGCAACCGCCGCATGACAAGACCTCCGTGCTCCACGGCATTGTAGGCTGCACGCCGCCGTGGAACACGGCGCGGCCGCTGGCCTGGCCGCACCCGGCGATAAGCCGGTGGATCGAGAAACGCATGATGAATTATTTCCCTGGGCAAGCGAAGGGTCCGGAAAGACCAGCACCAATGGCGCAGCCCTGACAACGCCCGACGATCACCGGCCTGAGCGGCATCGTCCGGTGTTCTGATAAGAACCTCGGCCGCACTGCTGCTCGCTGCCGGGCGATGTGGTGATTTTTCTGCACACTCTGCCACAACCGTCACAGCCAACCCATGCAGTTCGATCGAGCCCGCGCCGAGCGTCTCATCTTGTCGCGCACGCGAAAGACGCAGCAAAAGAATTTGCTCAGTCGTGAAACTTGGGGTATACTCATGACAAGCAGCTTGTGGAAGGAAGGCTGCTCGATTGTGCACGTTGCAGTTGATCAAAGAGGAGGAAGTTCCAACCAAAACCGCATACTAGGCAAGGAGTTCGTCATGGGGGGATGCACGAAAGTTCTGTTTGCCGTTGCTATCGTCGGACTCACCGCTGCGGCCGCGCAGGCCGGCACCATCACGCAGTATGTACCGTTCGGTCCGGCAACGCCGAATTTCGATCAGACGCTCACCTTCAATCAATTCAATGGACCGTTGGCGGATCTACTCTCGATTCAAGTAGAGCTCGGACTGCACATCGACGGAGGCTACCTCATCGTCGATAATGACGGCACGCTTCCCGCAACCGTCACCGTCCAGCTCGGCGCGACGGGTGCGATCAGTTCGACCGACGTCCCTCTGATCGACCTCGCCTGGCAGCCGGTTGTGGCCCCCGTCAGCGTCTTCAGCGGCAACACCTTCAACCTTGCCCCTGACAACGGTGATGGCCCGATGAACGTCGATCCGAACCCGCCCGACGGCGCGACCCACTACGGCATCCCAGGCAGCAATTCAGGAGCCGGCTTCATCAATCCCGCCTTGTTCGGAAGCTACGTAGGAGCTGGGACCTTCAATATCAAAGCCGATGTCTCGCAGATCCTCGACTTCGGCAGCGTCGGCGGCGTTGAAGGAGCTTATGGCCCTGTGCTTGCCGACGGATACGCTCGCGTGATCTACAATTTCGTCCCCGAGCCTGCCACGGTCCTGGTGCTGATCATCGGTGCCGCCACGGCGATTCGGCGCCGGCTGTAATGCCCGCGCCCTGGCTGACGCGGCATGCTGACACTTCCACAAGGGGCTGCTCCGCCAGGGAGCAGCCCCTTGCTTCGTCCCGGTGAGGCCCCAAGACGAGAACGAAAACCCTTGCTCGGACGGCGACGACATCCAGCGCCGCGTCGAAGCCCGGTTATCAGCCCTCACTCTGATTCAGATCAAGGATCCGCAACGGCTGGCCGATGCCCATCCCGAGAACCGACACATGCGGCCTCAGCGGGCGACATCGGTGTTCATGAACCTGCAGACTTCATGCTCCTCGGGCTGCGAGAAAACCCCAGAGCTCCTGGTACGAGGTGCAATCATGGCTGACCAGGCAGGTCCCGGCACGATCGGCGAGCAGCATGATCCGGCCCGCGGCGCATCCCGCCCGCAAGCCGATCGGGAGAAACGCCGGCGGCTGGTGGAGATGGAGTACGGCTTGCAGGCCATTGAACTGCACATGGCCTCGGTCGTTCGGGAGTTGGAGTGGCTGGAGGGCTTCACCTTGACCAGCCTCCTGGCGCGCGTTAGAGGGAATCGCGAGTCCCGCATCCGCGAGATCCATCAGCAGATGGAGCATCTCCAAAGCAAGATCCAGGAGGCGACAGCGGCGATCGACGCCTTGAGGCAGGAAGTTGAACAAAGCGAGCAGCTTCTTGCCGGACACGAGGGCGGAAACCGGCCTCTCGAGGCCACTGCCTCTGCCGAACGCCGTGGCACGGCCCAGGCCGGAGGATCGGCTGCCTTGAAGACCCAACATGGCTGCACGCCCGACCAGGCCGACGAACGGCAGATTGCGGCAATCCGACGGGCCCTCGGAGCTTGCGAGGAGGCGCGCAAAGGCCTTTTGATGCAGGTTGAAGCGGCCGGCTCGCTCGATCAGTGCAACGTGGCAGCCGTCAACACCATCGTCAGCGGGATGCTCGGAGCGGCGACGGATCACGCTCGAAAAGGAATGGCCCAACAGGTCCGGAGCGACATCCATCGGTTGCTGCGGTGCTGGGCCGAGGCCGACAAGGGGAATCGATCGTCAGCCAGTACTGAAGAATTGAACGTGCGTCCCGCTCTGGAGGAAATCGCGAACAACCTCGATGGGGCCTGGTTCATGCCCGGCTGGCTGTATAACGAGCCAATCGACGAGTTGCACCAGACCCTCTCCTTGGCGTCCATGCTTCTCGAAAAACGCTTGAACGACGCGACCAGACAGCAATCAAACGACTAGTGTCTTGTCACATCCGGCTCTTCGGGTAGGGGTAACTCGGACCTCTGGTCTGTGCGTACAGGCCAGAGGCCCGCGCTACCTGGAATTACGCCTGTGACGAAGCACTAGGTTGAACCACGATCATGGCGAGGGGGACATGCCGATGCCGCGGCAAAATCGCGCCGATCGCGCGGTCACGGAGCGGCTGGACGGCGGGCATCGTCGCCGGTCGGCGCCGGTTTGCCGGCGGCCCCCGTCGCCGTTTCAGAGGCCGGGGTCGCGGCGCGGCCCGACGGAGGATTGGCACCCGCGGCCGGCGATCCGGCCCCCGCGACCGACGAGTCGGTGCTGGCAGGGCGGTTGGGCCGGGCCGTCGAGCCGCGGTTGACGAGACTCTTGTGAGCGCCGCATTCGCCGCACTTGGGGCAGCAGACCTGGCCGCGACTGCGGAGGATCTGGCTGACCTCTGCCATCGTCAGAGCGAAGTTGTGGCCGCATTTCGCGCATGTGTAGTTCTGGAGGGTGGTGGCAATGCCGGCGTCCATCTCCGGTTTCCCGGTCCCCACCCAAAACCACAGCACAGCGCTCGCACCAATCAACAGGACCAGAACACCGAAGAGAACCGCCGCAGTCCTAGATAGGCTCATCACTCGTCACTCTCCGCGCGGCCAACGCGGGCATTTTACCGCGAACGTTAAGCCAACCATCCATGCTGGTTCCAGCCCCGGAAGGCCCGGGCCGGAAAAAACCGAAAATCAGGGCTCCGGTATCGGCTCGTCTGGGAAACAATCCATCTGGCCCCAGGTGCCGCGGACGTCATGGTTGTCGTACTTGGCCTGCCTCGGAAAGAAAGTCCCTTTACCCATGTCGGCATAGTCGACGTGACCATCCACATATGCAAGGTCAAAGAAGCCCAGCTTTCGATGGCACCCGGTCAACTCGCCAAGGTAGCTTGAATCACCCCATACGTCGTTTGTCCACAGCGTCTGGAACGCGCGGGCCTCCATGAAATTGACCACCTTGGCGCTGTCAGGAACGCGGGTCCCCGGTCGGCCGTAAATGCCGATCGAGTGCGGCGAATCAGGCATACCGCCGCCGGTACCTCCGCCGGCCGGTCCCTGAGAGACCGCCGGTACCGCCTGAAAGTCGGAGAGGTTGTTCATCCGGTACGCCGTGCCGTTCCCGAAGAAATAGGGCCGCTCGGTCTCAAGACGCTGCAGGGTCATGTTGGGCCAGTCCTGCCAGCCGAAGTCATCCCCGGGACATTGGTAGGTCATGAAATACCGCCGATCCCCGGCTTCCGTGTACGGCGTGATGTTGTCGGCGCCATACATCATTGCGTTGAACGGACGCGTCCGCGGATCGAAAGGATCACCCCACTTCTGGAATTCCATATCGCCGGGCCCGCCACCGTACTGCGCATAGCCCTCCAGGATGAAATCCGGCGCCTTGGCGTGAATCGGCCCGATGATGTCGCCCGGATCCTCCTGGGCATACATGCTGTCGTATCGGGCGATCTCAAAAAGATGGCTCTGGCATTGCATCTTCCAGCTCTGCACCTTGGCTGCGGTCAGAGCCGGCATAATCACGCTGATCACCGCGGCGATGATGGCCACTACGATCAGTAACTCTATAAGGGTGAAAGCGCTCGACTTTTGCCTGAAAGCCGACATGGGCGATACTCCTCGGTCCGCACGGTTCGGACAGCCGGACCAGGCAGACAAACCGCCCTGCCCGAGTTTGCCGCCGGAAAGGACAGGCGGTTCGCCTTTCCTGACGCGGAACTCACCTTGGATGTTATCACGACGCTCGATTCGCGTATACCTCCTCGCGCCACTCGCACTTCAGGACGCGGATAATCCCATTATGGCCTCCATCGCCTTAACCATGACCTTGTATGCCGCAAAAGTCCCCCCGGCGCCCGCTGCCTGCGGCCTGCCTCTCTGATTTTACCCCTTTCTTGGATACCAGACAAATTCACCCACCGGGCGGCCTCGGGACGCGACACTCAGCGCCCGGGACCGGGCACAATACGCACAATTCGCCTGCCTTAACACCCAGCCTGTGCATCGGAAAGGGAGCACCGTCTTTTCGCCGCGATGATGATTTTTCAGGCCATTTTCTTCACGAATTCTATGTGACGCTGGCGGGTCACAGCGTATAATCGCATAGAAGTCAGGGTAGGCGAGCGCCGCGGGTAACGACCGCGCGAGGGCCCGTGTAAATCTGTATGTGGATTCCGACAAGGGGAATAGAGCGCACTTGCTTGACAGCATTGGCTGAATAATAAACCGAGACAGGTTCCGCTGGGGGGAAAGTGCGCACAGCGAAACCGGCCTCGGGGCGGAGCCAATGCATCATCCGCTAGGGGCGATGGCCATGAACAGAAGAATCCTCCCATGGTGGGCCGCTTCGGCTGCCCTACTCGTCATCGTGTCCGGGACAGCGTTCGCCCAGTCGGTGGGTGAACCTTCCAGTTTCACCATCACCGTGAAGCAGGGAAGCCAGGTCATTGCTCACAAAGATGTGACCGTTGGCCCGGGCAAGGACTTGCCGGATATCAAAACGACTTACCAGGACGGCGACCCTGAGAGCTTCGTGCAGTTGATCTCATCGACGTCCCCGGGCATGCCTTCTCCGGTGATCTTGAAGCTCGTGTCTGAGCCTACGCCGGATATGACCACCTACCGCTTGCTCCACTTTTACATCGATGTCCCGTTGGATATGACGCACATCGACCTGCCGGGCGTGACCTCCCTGTTCAATCCGAACAACCCCGATCAGATCGACGTGTCGGTGACCAATATGCAATTCTCGAACGCCGTGGGCGCGCAGCCCCAGCTTGAGAACAGCCCGTACTTCTATACGTCCTTCATGCGTGATCACGCCGGCATGTTCTACAACTTGCCGCAATCCAATCCCTACAACTTCGACGGCCACACCGTCTACGACATCCAAGTTCCGGCTACCGCTTATCTGGATTCTGATGCGAGCCGGTACACGTTTGCCAGCACGGCCGGCGTCTCCTCCTCGTGGACCTGGGGCAAGATCCCGCACCCCGTGATCGGCCCGCCCCCCACCAAGGTCCACAACGGCATGGCTTACGTTAATCCGTATGTTCCCGGCTATGTCTACGAGCTGGGCCTGGCTGTCGCCTTTACGTACGTGCCTGTGCCCGAGCCGGCAACTGCCGGGCTGCTCCTCCTCGGCATCGTGTTGATCAGACGCCGACGGTAGACTTGCGCCGATAAACAACCCGCCATCACTCCAGGAACGGCTGCTTCGGCCGCGGTTGCCAATTGCTCCATGTTGAGCAGGCATTTCACCCCCTGCGGGCAGGCGCCGCAGGAAACCTCGGCTTGCGCCACAACATGATGGCGGTCGCCTCGCTTCACCAAACAACGCAGCCGCGATTGGCCGCCGCTTGATTCCTGGCGACGACCGTTCGCGGCTGCGTCTGCCGCCAGGGCGATACAAGTAGGCGGGGTATCGGTTCCGGCGGACTCGGGTGGAGTGGGAGTTTGTGGACTATTCTCTGGGCTCTGCCTTGCCGCTGCCCTCACGCAGCTTCTGGTACTTCGCATACAGGTCCGGATTGGCCTTCTTCAAGGCTTCGGCATTGTCAAACGTCTGCGTCAATTCCTCGCCCCCTTTCCGCGTGGTCACGCGAATCTTGCCGTCGGAGCTCACGTCGAAGCTGGTCCTTGCTTTGCTCTGGGCGAAGAACTCGCCGCGCGCAGCCTCGTATTGCCGCATCCCCTCTTGAACGGCCTTCTGGGCTTCCTTCTGAGCCTTGGCAGCATCCTTGCGCATCTCCTCGGCGTTCTCTTGTAGCTCCTTCAGGTCCTTGCCAAGGTCCTTCGGCACGATTTTGAGGTGATCACCGCCGGGCGTGATAAGGACCCGGGTCCCCTTCTTTCCGCCGACCCCTTCGGGAGCGCATTCCTTCATCATCTCGAAGGCTTCCTGGTCTTCCTTCTTGAGCTCTTCCTCGCCCGTATAAGTCTTGGTGGTATACGTCTTATTGCCGTCGTCGGCGATCTTCGTCCGCGTTACGGTGATCTTGTCGCCGTCCCGTCTGATCTCCAGCGACTTGTCCTTGTCCTTCCGAATGAGAACAAGCTGGCACTCCGAACCGGGCTTGCCCCCGTAGAGATCGAGCAGGTTCCTGATGCTCTCCTCATCCGGAAGGTCCTGCCACATCTTCGGCATGTTCTTCAGGTTGCCCAGCCCTTGAAAAGCCCAGCCGCCGCCAGGCCCCTTGCGCAGAATGCCCCCGCGCTGCAGCACGTCGTTCTGGGCCAGTTCCTCGAGCTCCATGTCATACTTGTACTTGGCGGAACCGACCTCCTCGGGCCTGGCGCCCACCGTGACAGTCGTCTCGACAGGTCGGCCGCCACGAATCAGGGACAGCTTATGCACCTCACCGGGAGCGTATTTCTGCACCATGCCCAGGAACTCGGCGATGTCCGTAGAGGCCGCTTGGTCGTCAATGCGCACGATCACGTCATACTGCTGCAGGCCGGCCATGTCCGCGGGTGAACCCTCGATCACGTTCAAGACCATCTCACCGATGCCTTTCTGCAGACCGAGTTGTGATGCCAACGGCTTGGAGACGGGCCCGAACTGGACGCCCAGCCACGGCCCGCCCGCCGGAGCGGAGGCTTCCTTGACGTTGATCTCCCAAACGCCCTCCTCGTCCTCATCACCGGAACCCAGCGGATCATCGCTGTCCAGCCTGATGCAGAATTTCTTCATGCCCTCTCGAGGCTGCGGCCCGTCGTCAGCCAGGCTGAGGCAGAACTTCTTCATGCCCTTCGGGGCCGATTTCAGATCGCCGCCGCACCCGTCAGCCCCGACTCGCGCCATGACCACGATGCACTTGGCCGCGTCGTCCGGGCACGCCTCCTCCCCCAGGCAGGACCGCTTCGTGATGACCCGACGCGTCTCGCTGCAGCACGCCGACTTGCCCTTCTCCGCCCTGTCCCGCTTCATCACCACACAACGCGTGTTCTCGCATGTGTCCGCCTTCTTCCTGTCCGCCTTCTTGTCGTCGGTGCACCGCTTGGTTCGCACCACGATTGTCTTCGACTCCTTCTCATCGCCGATTCGCATTACCATCGGCGGGTCGACGCTGGAGAAAGCGCGTACCGCCAGATCAGCGAGCGGCGCCCCGGCAGGCCGGCAGAACAATCCGGCCATCAGCGTCATCAGTGTTTGAACAAGCAACATTGTCCTGGCTCCTCATCTGGTCCGGAGCGGCGGAATTGGCTGGTTCCCTGAGTGCCGCGGCCGGAGAACTGCGTCTGGCTCACACTTGCGATTGGCTGATCGCGTATCATCGGCGCCGATCAGAAATCTCCCGTGATCGGCGTGATTTTCGTCGTCTGCGCTTTGCGCTCGATGATGATGATCGTCTTCATATCCGCGCTGGGTATGCCGATCCACTCGCGCTGCACATCGCGCGAGCGGAGGACCGGTCTTTGATCAAGGTTGCGGTAATCGGCGAACCTGGGACCGCTGGGCTGAAACCCGCTTCCCGCCGGATATGGGCTGAGGTTGCCGCTCGGCGGCACAATGGCTCCATCCGTCCGGCCCGCGATTTGCACCGGCCCGGTCCGCTCGGTCTTGGCCGGCCCCGACCACAAGTCCGGCAGGAACGACAGGGCCACGACGGCGGCCGCCGCCAACAGCCCGCCCGCGGTGGCGAGCCACAAACCGCTGCGTCTGCCGGGCGCGACCGCCGTCGTGACACCGCGAAAATCGCCGCGAAGGGCCGTAGCGGCTTGGGCGTCGATCCGGCGGTATTCCTCCAGAAGCAATCGAGCGGCGGGATTGCATGCCAGAGTGTCGTCGAGTTCTGCCCGATCCTCGAACGAGATCTCGCCGTCCAGCAGACGGCAGATCAAACGCTCCGTCCGCTCGTCGACTCCAGGCGGCATGTCATCAACCGGGTTCATCGCGCGTGTGCCTTCTGTTCCGTGTCACTGTCCTGCAAAGCGGCCCGCAGCAACCGTCTCGCCCTGACCAGGCGTGTCTCCACCGTATCCACCGGCAGCGACATGGCCTCGCCGATTTCGGCATAGCTCCAGTCCTCCAGATGCCGAAGGATAAACGGCTCGCGGTAGATGGCCGGCAGGCCTCGTATCGCCGCCAGCACCCGACGGCGCTGCTCTTCTTCCATCAAGGTCGTCGCCGGCTGCGGCACGCTGGCCCGGCCCTGGCGCGACCGCATGAAGGCCAGCCGTGATCGGCGTTCGCCGGCGACTTTCTGCCCCGCGTCGATGGCGGCATTCTTCGCCAGCCTGTACAGCCAGGCCCGCCATCGCGAGGGCTCCATCAATGTGCCGATCTGCTGCCATACCTTGATCCAGACGCCCTGCACGATGTCGTCGATCGCGCTGGCATTCGCTGTCGTCGCATAAACGACGTTGCGGACCCAGCGGTCATGGCGGCGCACGAGCTCATCCAGAGCGCTTCGCTCACCCATCTGGGCTGCCGCGATCAACTCGCGATCGCCCTGATCCGTGCCGCAAGCCATGACCACGTCCACTCTGAAAAACTAAGACGATTCGTGCCTGCTCGCCCTGTCAGAGATTATCGTAGCAATGGCGGCTTATTTACGAGCATTAGCCGGTCGGACACGCGGAATTCCGAGTCGGATGATTGGACTTGGCCGCACGCCCGCTAGAGAAGCGAAATCCTGTCCCTGTAGCCCCCCTTCGGTCGCCCCAGCCCTGACCCTGCGGCCCGTCACCCTCCTATTGGGGCGTCGAACAATACAGGACCCGAACCGCGCGTTTCGCGCAATTCGGGTCCCGGATTCCAGTGGGCCTGGTTCCCCCAATCATGGGACCGCCGGAGCCTCCGGCGAAGGCACGGTTTCGTAAACCTGGCCGTTCCAGCAAAGAACCACCCGATCCCCCTGGGCCAGATAGCGGCCTGCCCCGGCATTCGCCGCCACGAAGTCGTAGTACTCCTTGCTGAACAGGTTGAGCACGATCGGCTTGGCCTTGCCGTCATACTCGGCGTCCACCCAGCGGTCGCCCTCGCGATAGAACGTCTTGGGCCCGATGAAATTGATCGCCGTCTTTCCGGTCGTGTCCACGTTGAAGGCCTGCACACCCGCCAGAACGTCGGCCGCGCCCACCGATTCTGCGTGCCGGAACCCCATATTGCCCTGCGATGCCTCCACCGCGCTCTGGCCGCTGCCGCCCGCCTGGCCGGCCCGCGCCTTACCCATCACGTCCTTGTTCCTCTCAAAAGAGACCCCGAGCGAATGCATCACCGATCGCGGTCCCCCAGGCGCCACGCCCCGGCCCGCCGACATCTTCTCATCCTCCAGCACCAGGTAGCTCGTGTACGGCGTCATGATCCCGTACAGCTTGCTCAGGCGGATGACCTCCTCCCTCAGCTCCTTGCTTTCACCGTGCAGCCGTAGCTCATCCAGCAGGTAGCCGATCTTCCGCATGGCCCATAGCCGCGGCAGGTAATCATTGCCCGACTGCTCCGCAGGGAACCTGCCGGAATAGTGATAGGTCCGGCTCTCGCCCCGACATGAACCGGACAGCTCGATGCCGCTCGATTCCCCGCCTCCTCCGCTGTACCGGCCCAGCACCTCCAGCTCGGAGCCCTTGAAAAGATCGGGCAGATTCTTCGGATAAACCTCCGAGACCGACACGCCTTTGAACACCAGGCTTAAACCCGCCAGTACCGGGTTCGCCAGCTTCGTGTAAAGCCCCGACAGCTTCAGTTCGAGATTCTCGGTCGGCGTGACGTAATCCCGCGCTCCGCCGTTGTCGTCAGCCATGCGGTCGAGCAGCTTGGTGTTCACCTGGTAGCCCACTCCCAGGACGAACAGACGCACCGCTTTGGCCGCATTCGCCGCCGCAACGTTCTTGAGAATCTGCGCCGGATCGGTCACGCCGACCGTCGGCTCTCCGTCCGTGATGAACACCACAAAGTACGGATTCTTCCTCCATGCCTCCGACACGGCCGACTGGCCGCCCCGCCCTCCGTCCGTCGGATTCATCGACAGCGCCTGCTTGATCGCCCCATCGATGTCCGTGCCGCCGACCGCCTGCAATCCCTCCACGAACGTCCTCGCCGCGTTCAGCGTCCCCTCATCGGCGCCGCTCCAATCGTCGCGAAATCGCCGCACCTCCGTCGCGAACGCAATCAAGCTGAACCGGTCCTCTTTGCCCAGATTCGTCAGGCAGAATTTCAGCGCCTTCTTTGCTTGGGCGATCTTGTTGTCCTCCGCCATGCTGCCCGACGTGTCCAGCACGAAGCAGATGTTCTTCGGCATCGGCGAAGCATCGTCGGTCCCGTTTCGCGGAGCGATCCGGGCCATGAAGAACCCATCGCCGCCCGGCACACGGTGCGTGAGCAGCATCAGCCCGAACGGCTCCCCGCCCGTCTGCCAGAACAACTGAAAATCGCGGTCCGGCACCAGATTGCCCTGCTCCAGGCCGATGACAACTTCTTTTTCACCACGCCGATCGATACTGCACTCGTGCGACGGGCTGAACACGCCGCTGAGCGGCCGCTCGCTGCGGATCGTCGCCTTCAGCGAAAACCGTTCGATCGGTTGTTGAGCACATTCCCTGGCCTGCAACGGAAATCGGTACCCCGTCAGACCGCTGTCGCGAACCAGCGGTTCGCTGTACCTCAGCTTTATGCGACACTCGCCCCCCACCGGAATAGGAAAGACTTTCGCCCGAATCAATCCCCGCCCGGCGTATTCCAGAAGCGCCGGATCGCGCATCCTCGCCACGATAGACTCGTAAATCTGCCGCGCCTTGTCGGCATCGAGAAGCTCCGCGGTCGTCTCCTTCCCGTTCATCCACATGCTGAAGTTCTGCACCGCCGCGGTCTCGGCGATGGCGAACATGTACGTCCCCTCCGCCGGGCGGCCGCCGTGATTCTCGAAAACCTGCTCGATGGTCGTCTCAGCCACGCCGTCATTGATGGAAACATCCACCTGCTGACTCTTGATGACGAACGGTATCCACCTGTCGATCGGCCTCGGCCAGTGCGGAGGAATCGGAGGATGCGGCGGATGTGGACGTGGCGGCAGGATCGGTGGAGGCTGAACAGGCGGGTGCTCCGTCGTTGCCGGCCCGGTCTGCTCCGACGTACCCGACGGCTCGACAATGATGATCCCGTTCCCCAAGGCAGGCCCCGCTGGCCCAAACGCCGCGAGACCCATGGCAACGATCACCGTCACGACCAATCCGGTTTGAGTACGTGTCTTCATCATGCACCTCGCCTGTTTTGGGGGCGGTCCACATTTGTTGAGCACCCTTCCCCTGCGGCCGACCCGATGCTCAACCGATCTAAATCTGATCGCCTGTCCAAATAGACGCAGGCACGTCGCGCCGGTTCCCAGACCTGCGGGAGTTCCCTTTTTCGTTGTTTGGCCGCAGATTCTGCCTCACCTCAGCCCCGGATGATCACAGACAGGAAAATCCTCTCCGCCGGCGAATCAAACCCATTGCGACCACGCTTTGACTATGTGGGAGCGTCGGCGAGCACTTGGCAATTTGGCCGAGTCCCAAAACGTGATCTTGGCGATCGTCAAGGCTGAATCGACCCCCTGAGCAAGGCTGCACCAAGGCCCCCAGGCCAGCGATTCTCGGGCTCCCGCGCCGGCCGTCGTCCCGGCTCTCGGTAGTAGCACCCGGTGCGATGCGGTGGCCCTGAATGCCTTAACGAAAGTATAAGAACGGGCTTGATGCTGACGGCGCGGATGCAATAACATAGTTGAACCAAACCCGAAATGGCCTGGCGCGGCCAAGCCCCTTCCTCGCGGATAATTGACGGAACTTCCTCGCCAGAAGGGTCCTCCGACCATGACAAGACACCGAAAAACCAGCGCTCACAATGTCCACCGTTCTATCGCTCTTCCCTCCATCGCCGCACTCGCTGTGACGCTGGGGGCGATGCTCGTTTCCGGGCTGGCCTGCGACGCCACTCCGCTGGGCAACCAGGCCGGCGCAAGTGACGCCGCTACAAATTCCGCTGCAAATCCGGCCGCCGATGCCGCCTTCGCCAGCGCCACCGCCGAAACCGTGGTCCGCGACATCGAGGAAGCTGATATCGTCAAGATCGTCGGTGACAAGCTCTACGCCCTCAATGCCTACAAGGGCCTGCTGATCGTGGACGTCACCAACCCCGATGCCCCGACCCTGCTTGGTCAACTCGACCTCCGCGGGCGCGGCGTCGAGATGTACGTCGTCGGTACGCAAGTTTGCGTGCTGCTCAGCGCCGACTGGTATTACTACGTCTCGGGCGGCGGCGCAACCGGCGACTTCGCCTGGTTGGCTTCGTCCGGACCGCTTCCGCCGCAACCGGATTTCCAGGGCAGTCAGCTCGCCATCATCGACGCCTCCAATCCCGCCGCCCCGGCGCTCGAAGGCAAGCTGGACCTGGCTGGCTACGCCGATCAAAGTCGCCGAGTGGGTGACATCATCTACGTTGTGGGAACGAACTACATCCCATTCGAGAGCCGTCCTACCGACGGCAGCGCCCCCGTGGATGACGGCTTCGTGGCCTCCGTCACCATCGCCGACCCGGCCAACATCGCCCCCGTAGAGCGGAAAACTTTCTCCGGCAGCTCGCTGGAAATCCACGTTTCCGCCTCCACCATCTTCGCTTCCAGCCAGACCTACGATCCCAACGCCGCCGAGGGCTTCACCCATGTCCAGGTCATCGACATCAGCGATCCCGCCGGCGCCATCGCCATTCGCGGCGCCTTCGACGCGCCCGGGCGGATCGACAACCGCTTCTTCATGGACGACTACCAGGGCGTCTTCCGCATCGTCACGCAGTCCTGGGGGTTCGGCTTTCAAACGGTCAAGCTGTTCACGTTCAACCTGACCGACCTCGACAACGTGGTCGCCCTCGGCCAAAAGGAGATCATACAGGGCGAATCTGCCCGTGCCGTCCGTTTCGACGGCCCGCGCGGCTACGTCGTCACCTACCTGCAGGTCGACCCGTTGTTTGTGCTCGACCTGCGCGACCCCGCTAACCCCGCCGTCACCGGCCAACTCGAGGTCCCCGGCTACTCCACCTACCTCGAGCCGCGCGATACTCGCCTCATCGCCGTGGGAATCGACGACACTGACGGCCAGCGGCCCGCTCTCGCCTACTACAACGTGGAAGACCCGGCCAACCCGTCGCAGTTGAGCCGCGTCATCCTCGGCCCGCCCGGCTCGTTCACCGAGTCCGAGGCCGTCTACGACGAGAAGGCCTTCAAGGTCATCGACGAGCTGGGCTTAATAGCCATCCCATTCCAGCACGTGGACTACAGTGCAACATCCGCCGCAAGCGACAGTACCTCCTCCTCGACTGTTCAACCCCCCACGTGCAAGAACGCCGTCCAGCTCGTCGACTTCAACGATGCTGGCCTGACGCAACGCGGCTGGTTCGAGCACAAGGGCCGGGTGCAGCGCGTGGGCGTGATCGGCGCTCGTGTGTTCGCCCTCTCGCAAGCCGCCCTGCAAACGGTGGACATCGCCGACCGCAACAACCCCGTGAAGGTCGGACAGGTCGATTTCTTCACCGACGACGAGACGCCGTTCTGGGATGATTGCGCCGGTTGGTACCCCGACGGCCCTGTGGTCATGCCCTCCGGCTTCGACTGGCTGTTCAACTGGTGCGGGACCGTCAGCGCGCTGCCCGGAGCCCTTCTACCCTGCTGCCTGCTGCTCGCCAGGCTCGGTGTGCCCGGCCGCCGAAAGCAGGGCGCGAGAAGCTGAAACTGCTGGTTTGTCACTGCAACGGGGGCGGATTCTCCGGCCCCCTGCTCTTTGCCCGTCTTCTGGACTCCCCGCTCCACTGGCAACATGGGGTGCCGGGTTTTGCGGTAGATCCCGCCATGCCCCCGCATCGCGCCAGGGGTCCGTGACACGAGCGACCGCTCCAATCTCGAAACGGGCCTATCCCCCCTCTTTTCTAAAGCCCCCGCCCGGCCTATAAAAAAATAGGTCTGCCCCCCTGTACTGGCACCAGGGTTGCAGGCGAGAATCTGCGTTTCGAGCGAACCCTATTCTGACATTACGTGGAGGTTAGCCAATGGGTGATGCTGACAACCTGAAGATCTGTGTGGACCGCGACACTTGCATCGGCGATGGCCTGTGCTGTGATGATGCGCCTGAAACCTTTGAACTCGACGACGAGCAGAAGGCTGTCGTCAAGAACCCGCCGGGTGACACCAAGGATGCCATCATCGAGGCCGCCACCAATTGCCCGGTCGAAGCGATCAAGATCGAGGACAAAAAGACCGGCAAGCAGCTTTACCCCGAGCAGTAACGTCGGGCGGCGGGCCGGCTGGCGTCGGCCGCCGGCATGAGTCGCACGTCAGTGGAATCTGTCACAAGAGGCAGCGACCTTGGGCCGCTGCCTTTTGCGCATTCCCGGGCGGGATTTTCCACAACCGATCCGTTACCGCGCTCTCGGGTCGGTTCAGCCGTGTCGGCTGGCCTGCGCGATGGCCCGCGGCGCCGAATCGGAGCGGCCCGCCCCTACGCGTTTGCGAAACAGTGCCACTTCCGAGATATTACCTGCTGTGCCGGCAGGCCGGGAAAACCCACCACCGGCGGCTGGTCAATCAGACAGCCCGTCAAGGAGAGCGCGATGAGCACGAGGGGATATGAGTCTGCGTATCGAAAGTCCATCGAACAGCCGGAAGAGTTCTGGGGCGAGGCCGCCAACGAAATCCACTGGGAAAAAAAGTGGGACCGCGTGCTTGAATCCTCCAACAAGCCTTTCTACCGATGGTTCATGGGCGGCAGACTTAACACCTGCTACAACATGCTCGATCGTCACGTCGACAGCAGCCGCGGCGAACAGCTCGCGATGATCTATGACAGCCCGGTCACCAGCACCATCAAGAAATACACCTTCAAAGAACTTCGCGATGAAGTCGCCAGATTCGCCGGTGCTCTCGCGGCCCAGGGCATCGTCAAGGGCGATCGCGTCATCATCTATATGCCGATGGTGCCCGAAGCGCTCATCGCCATGCTCGCCTGCGCCCGCATCGGGGCAATCCACAGCGTGGTCTTCGGCGGTTTTGCCGCCCGAGAGTTGGCCACCCGAATCACCGACGCCAAACCCAAATTGATCGTCTCGGCTTCATGCGGCATCGAAGGCAAGAAGACCATCCCCTATAAGCCCCTCCTGGACGAGGCGATCAGCCTCTCCAGCGCCAAGCCCGAGCGATGCATCATCTTTCAGCGTCCGCAGGCCCATGCTACCCTCATCGCCGACCGCGACATCGACTGGAAGGACGCCATCGCCAAGGCCAGACCTGCCGACTGTGTCACCGTCGCGGCGACCGATCCGCTCTACATCCTCTACACCTCCGGCACGACGGGCATTCCCAAGGGCGTCGTCCGCGACAACGGCGGCCACGCCGTCGCCATGCACTGGACCATGAAGGCCATCTACGACTGCAAGCCCGGCGACGTGTACTGGGCGGCCTCCGACATCGGCTGGGTCGTCGGCCACTCCTACATCGTTTATGCCCCCCTGCTGGCGGGCTGCACCACCATCCTCTACGAAGGCAAGCCCGTCGGCACGCCGGACCCCGGCGCATTCTGGCGGGTCATCAATCAGCACAAGGTCAACGTCCTCTTCACCGCCCCCACCGCCTTCCGGGCCATCAAGCGCGAGGACCCCAACGGCGAATACATCAAAAAGTACGACATCTCCAGCCTCCGTGCCCTCTTTCTGGCCGGCGAGCGTTGCGACCCCGACACCCTCCGCTGGGCCGAAAGCAAGCTCGGCATTCCCGTGATAGATCACTGGTGGCAGACGGAAACCGGCTGGGGCATCGCCGCGAATTGCATCGGGCTGGAGAAGCTCCCCGTGAAGGCCGGCTCGCCGACCAAGGCTGCTCCCGGCTACAACATCCACATCCTCGACGATGAGGGCAACGAAGTCCCCCCCGGCAAGATCGGCAACATCGTGGTCAAGCTGCCCCTCCCGCCCGGCTGCCTGCCGACGCTGTGGAATAATGACCAGGGCTTCCGCGAATCTTACCTGGACGCGTATCCCGGCTACTACGTCACCGCCGATGCCGGCTATCGCGACGAGGACGGCTATCTGTACATCATGGCCCGCACCGACGACATCATAAACGTCGCGGGGCACCGCCTCTCCACCGGTGGAATGGAAGAAGTGCTGGCCTCGCACCCCGATGTGGCGGAATGCGCCGTGGTCGGCGTGGCCGACGATCTCAAGGGCGAGGTCCCCGTCGGTTTCGTCGTCCTCAAGGCCGGCGTCACTCGCCCTGACGAGCAGATCGTCAAGGAAGTCGTTCAGATGGTCCGTGACAAGATCGGCCCGGTGGCCTCGTTCAAGGTCGCGACCGTGGTCAAGCGCCTGCCCAAGACCCGCTCCGGCAAGATCCTCCGCGGTACCATCAAGAAGATCGCCGATGGCAGCGAATGGCGGATGCCCGCCACGATCGACGACCCGGACATCCTCGGCGAAATCACCGAAACGCTGCGGGACATTGGCTACGCGAAGAGGGTGGGCGGGACGAAATAGCCCCCCATATCCTGAACGACAGGCAAGACATCGCACAAAGGGAGGAACGGACATGTGGTTGCATGCGATCTTCCGCTTGTTCCAGTTTGGCCGCTCGGTGCGCGAACGCAAGGAAATACAGCGGGAGTTGAAGGACGAGTTGCTGGTCCAGCAGGGGTTGGCCCAGGAGCGCACCAACCGGGATTTCCTGTTGGAGCGAGACCTTCGGGAGCTCGAACGGGAACGTACTGACCATAAGTAAGCCACCAGCGCGCAGGAGATAGGGATGCCAACGCCAGGACGCACGTCAGCCGCCATGCCAAGGAAACGATCTTTCGGTCGTGGAAGCGCGTCGCGGACGCATCCTTTTTCGATTCATGACATGCTGGCCATGGAACGGATCGCCGACCCGCAGGCGTCCCCCGATGGCAAGCTCATCGTCTTCGTGCTGACCACCATCGACCCGACCACATTCGACAAGCACTCGAACCTCTGGCTCGTCGACGCGGATGGCCAGAAACTGCGCCGCCTCACCTCTCACCAGAAGAGCGACAGCAATCCCCGCTGGGCCCCGGACGGCAGGACGATCTGGTTCATCTCCACCCGCTCGGGCTCATCGCAGGTCTGGCGAATCTCCGTCGACGGTGGCGAAGCCGAGCAGTTCACCCAGGAGCCGCTCGACGCCGGCAACCTTGTGGTCTCACCGGATGGCCGCCGCATCGCCTACACCATGGAGGTCTTTCCCGATTGCCGCACGTCCGCGGACACCAGGAAACGCCTCGACGAGATCCAGGCCCGCAAATCCAGCGGCCGAGTTTACGATCACCTCTTCATCCGGCACTGGGATACATGGAAGGACGGCCGTCGCTCTCACCTGTTCGTCCGGATGGCTGAGGGCGGCAACGCCGTCGACGTCATGAAAGGCATGGACGCGGACGTGCCCTCCAAGCCCTTCGGCGGGCCGGAGGAGATCACCTTCACGCCGGACGGCAAATCACTGGTCTTCTCCCTCCGCAACGCCGGGCGAAAAGAGGCATGGTCCACGACCTTCAATCTCTACCTCGCTCCCGTGAGCGGCGCGACCAGACCCCGACGGATCACGACCAACCCCGCCTGGGACACGCACCCCGCCTTCTCCCCGGACGGAAGGACGCTGGCCTATCTGGCCACCACCCGCCCTGGCTACGAGTCAGACCGCTTCCGCATCATTCTGAAGCCCTGGCCGAATGGCAAGGAGCGTGTGCTCACCGACAAATGGGATCGCTCGGCCGGCTCGATCGTCTGGGCATCCGACGGCCGCACCATCTACACGACTGCCGCCAATGTCGGCCAGCGCTCACTGTTCGCCGCAAATGTCGCCTCTGGCCGCGTCCGCCCGATCGTGAAGCGAGGCAACGTTACTTCCCCTGTCATCGCCGGCAGCCGGATCGTTTTCAGCCTGGACCACTTGCGAAGCCCCGTCGAATTGCACTCCGTCAGGCCCGATGGTTCCGGCCTGCGAGCCCTCACGCGGATCAACGCCGGGAAGATCGCCGCCACGCGGATGGGCAAGACGGAGCAATTCTCCTTCGCCGGATGGAACGACGAGAAGGTCTGGGCCTACGCCCTCACCCCGGCTGACTTTGATCCCTCCAGGAGGTACCCCGTCGCCTTCCTCATCCACGGTGGCCCGCAAGGTTCCTTTGGCAACAACTTCCACTACCGCTGGAATGCCCAGGTGTACGCCGCAGCCGGCTACGCTGTCGTCATGGTGGACTTCCACGGCTCCACCGGCTACGGCCAGGCCTTCACCGACTCCATCCGCGACGATTGGGGCGGCAAGCCGCTGGTCGATCTACAAAAGGGGCTCGCTGCAGCCCTCGAAAGATACCCCTGGATGGACGGCAGTCGTGTCGCGGCCCTCGGTGCCTCGTACGGCGGTTACATGATCAACTGGATAGCCGGCAACTGGCCCAATCGCTTCCGCTGCCTCGTCAACCACGACGGCAACCTCGACGAACGCATGGCCTACTTCGACACCGAGGAGCTCTGGTTCCCGGAGTGGGAGCATGGCGGCACCCCCTGGGCTAACCCCGCAGGCCATCAGCGCCACAATCCAATCGACCACATCAAGAAATGGAAGACGCCGATGCTGGTCATCCACGGAGCCAATGATTTCCGCGTGGTCGACACCCAGGGCATCTCCACCTTCACCGCCCTCCAGCGCCGCGGCATCCCCAGCAAGCTCCTGTATTTCCCTGACGAATGCCACTGGGTGCTCAAGCCCGCTAACAGCGTCCTCTGGCATGAAACGGTCCTGGCCTGGCTGGACCAATGGAC
Organism: Phycisphaerae bacterium; assembly: GCA_035542775.1. Lineage (GTDB taxonomy): Bacteria > Planctomycetota > Phycisphaerae > UBA1845 > UTPLA1 > DATKKX01. The sequence goes on from DATKKX010000489.1 coordinate 25,415, forward strand.
CAAGGGACGAGCACCCTCCCTCCGACCGTGTGCCCGTCGGCGCCCGCCTTCTCGCGGCTGATCACACGGCTTCTTCCATATGCGAACACCTCCCGCGCGCGTCTCTGGGACAAATCCAGACACGCAGAATGGAAGGCCGTATAATCCGGAAGTGGTAAACGGTTCGGTCCTGCCTCGGCTTGGCGCCGGCCGATTGGCTCGGTGAGCTTGCCACTGGAGTGCCCCGGAGCTAACTGCATGGATCCCCCGCTCGCGCCGCTCGTCACGACCATCAAGGAACGCTGCCGGCTGTGTTACACCTGCGTGCGCGAGTGCCCGGCCAAGGCCATCCGAATCGCCGGAGGCCAGGCCGACGTGCAGCCCGAGCGATGCATCGGCTGCGGCAACTGCGTCCGGGTCTGTAGTCAGAAAGCCAAGCAGGTTCGCAGTGGCATCGAGGACGTTGAACGCCTGCTGCGATCCAGCACACCGGTCGCCGCGATCATCGCCCCCAGTTTTCCCGCCGAGTTCCCGGACCTGGACAGCGCCACCGTGGTGGGCATGCTTCGAGCTCTCGGCTTCGCTATGGTCAACGAAACGGCGCTCGGCGCCGATCTGATCGCCGCGGAATACGGCCGCCTCCTGGCGGAGACCGACGGCAAGCGTTTCGTCGCCACCACCTGTCCTGCCATCGTCGCCTACGTCGAACGATACCATCCCGGTCTGGTCCCCTCGCTGGCGCCGATCGTGTCGCCCATGGTGGCCACGGCTCGCGCCCTCCGGCAGATACATGACCCCACCCTGAAGGTCGTCTTCATCGGGCCCTGCATCGCCAAGAAAGGGGAAGCCGGCAGCAGGAAAGTCGAGCACGAAATCGACGCCGTGCTCACGTTCATCGAGTTCCGCGAGATCTGCCATCGCCGCGCCGTCACGCCGGAATCCGTGAGCCCCAGCGATTTCGATCCACCGCACGGCGGCGCCGGGCTGCTGCTGCCCATCAGCCGGGGAATGCTTCAGGCCGCGGGCCTCCACGAGGACCTCCTGGCCGGCGACTTCGTCGCGGCCGACGGCCGCAGTGAGTTCATTGAGGCGATTCGCGAGTTCGAGGGCGGCGACCTCAACGCCCGCTTGCTGGACGTGCTGTGCTGCAATGGATGCATCATGGGACCGGGCATCAGCAGCAAGGCGCCGCTGTTCAACCGCCGGTCGCAGGTCAGCCGCTATGCCAAGCAACGGATGGCCGACCCGAAGCTGAAGCACCCCGATGGATACGCGTCGGTCCTGGCCGGGCTGAACCTCCGTCGCGGATTCTCGCCGTACGATCAACGACTGACTATCCCCCCGGAGGACCACCTGGCGGAGATCATGGTCCGCCTGGGCAAGCTCAAGCCGGAGGACGAATTGAACTGCGGAGCGTGCGGCTACGAAACCTGCCGCGAGCATGCCTCCGCGATCCACAAGGGGCTGGCCGAAGTCGAAATGTGCCTACCCTACACGATCGAGCAGCTCAGGCACGCCTGCAAGGATTTGGCCACGTCGAATGAGCAGCTCGCCAGCGCCCAGGGGGCGCTGGTCCAGTCCGCCAAGCTGGCCAGCATGGGCCAACTGGCTGCCGGAATCGCGCACGAGATCAACAACCCCCTGACCGGTGTCCTGACCTTCGCCCACCTGCTCCGACAAAGGCCCAACATGGAGGACCAGGACCGCCAGGATATTGGACTGATCATCAGCGAGACCACCCGCGTCTCCGAGATCGTCCGCAGCCTGCTGGACTTTGCCCGGGAGCGACCGGTCGCCAAGAAGCCGGTCAACGTCAACGATGTAGTCATCCGGACCATGCGGCTGCTCCGAAACCAGAAAGCGTTCGCCAAGATCACCATCGAAAAGCACCTGAAGGAGGAGCTGCCACACGTGGCCGGCGACACGAACCAGATTCAGCAAGTGCTGCTCAACCTGTCGCTGAACGCCTGTGAAGCCATGCCGAACGGCGGCAGGCTGACCATCAGCACGCTGGACGACGGTGGTCACGTCCTCATCAGGGTAGCGGATACCGGCCTCGGAATCGGAAGGGAGAATCTCAACAAGATCTTCGAGCCGTTCTTCAGCACCAAGCCGATCGGGACCGGCACAGGCCTCGGCCTCAGCGTCAGCTACGGCATCATCCAGCAACACGGCGGTACGCTAACTGTGGAAACCAAAGAGGGCGAGGGAACAACGTTCACGATCGTCCTGCCGACGCTGCCCGGCGAATAGAATGGGCCCGCCGCCGTTCAATCATGCAGTTTGAGGCCGTCCGCGTCGCGCATGCCGCCGCACAGGCAGACGATGCCTTCGACAAACCCCCAAATCGCCGCCAAACCGCCGGTCACGATCGTCAAGGCAAGCTGCAGCAGGCCGATGCCGATGTAGCCCAGGTAGAACCGATGTGCCCCTAGCCCGCCCAGGATTATTCCCAGCACCCCCGCGACGACTTTGCTCTTCGGCCCGACCGCTTGCGGCACGGCGTATGGCATGGCCACCGCCGGCCGCGGCCCGGGAAAAGGCGAACACGGAGGCGGGCAACACGCGGGCCCTCTCTGCTGCCCATGCCCGGGCACACGAGTGAGCGTCGGCGCATCCGCCGCCCGATGTTCGTCCCGTTCGATCACGACCGCCGGCTCCTCGCCCGAGAGCCGCCGCAGCGTCGCGGCCACGGCAGTGATCGAATCAGCCCGAATTTCCCGGTCAGTACCGCGCTCGATCAGCCTCGTCGATCCGATCAGTCGACCTTCTTTGGTCCATTGGACCAGCGTGTCGATGTCCGCAGGACCGTACCGGCCGCCGTCCGCGCCTATGACGAAATAATACACCGTGTCACCTGATTATTGAACGCAGGCGTCCTGAACGAGTTGTCGCCTCGCTGGCCCCTGCGGCACATACCGGTTCTCATGGCACCGGCCGTGTCTGATCACGAGCAGCAGGCGCAACCGGGGCCCGGCGTCACCCCGGAGCTTCTTGGTCATTCCCTGCGGCCAGCGGCTTGTCGCTCGCCGGTGGGGCTGCCGGGGCACCCGTCACCTCTGGAATGGACTTGTTCGATCCGGCGCCGCTATTTTCGGGATTTGCCGGTTGCTCGGGATTCCCGGCGCCGCCGGGCAGGTTCCGCGAGGAGAGATCGACCACATCCTTGGCCACGGCGATGGGCACGCGGGCGGCCGGGCTGAATTGCTTTTCAGAGGCGACGATGCCGACTACGCAGCCCACCAGGTTCTCGACATTCACATTCAGCGTGGGCGGCACATCCACATAGGCGATGGTCATGCCGGAGTGCGGATCGACCAGCCGATACCGACGCTGCTGGGCCGCGAAGGCATAACTCCGTCGCAGCTCCCCCTCCAGATCGTACTTCTTCGCCGCCTTCTCGTACCGCTGGGCCATTATCTTCATCCGCTCTTCATTGAGCTGGGCGCGAAAGCTGGCCAGATCCGCGGCGGTCCCGGCGCTGTCCCCCCTGGCAGCCACCAGTGCCTGCCAGTCCTTCAATTGCTGAACGCGGATCTTCGCGACTTGAGCGGGGATGTTCTCCTCCTTCTGGTTCGCGACTTCCTCAAAACGCGCCAGCAGCGGACCAAGATCCTGCTCTTTCACCGGGCGCCGAAGCTCGGCGTGCATCAGATTCTCAAGCTCGGTCAGCATGACCTCATAGCGCGGACGGTTCGACGGCGGAAGCTTGGCCGCCGCCCGGTCCTTCGTGCCCGGCGCCGCCCCGGCCGCGGCGGGACCTCGATCGGCGCCCGGTTTGCCCGGCGTTGTCGGCTTGGTTGCTTTCTGCGGCGACGGCTCCACGCCCGGCTCGACGTCGAGAGGCGGACCTACATCCTCCGGAGCCGGCCCGGCCGCTCCCGCTACGGTCCCATCGCCCGGCGGCGTTGTCGTCCCCGGCGTGCCCGCCGCGGGCGTCGGCGCCGTGCCGATCTCCGGCTTGGCGGTTGCGCCAGGCGAGGGCTCGGTCTTCGGCGCCGGTCCGGCGGTGGCCGCGTATTGCTCCATCAAACCCGTTCGCAACCGCGCCGCCACCGGCTCCACATAGGTCTTCGAGACGTAGAGGCTCGCGCCCTTGGGCGGCTGGATCTTGTAGAATCCTTCCGCCTCACCGATGATCTCGACCTTCGCGCCCTTGTCCAGCATCGTTTGCGTGGCGCTCTTGCGATCTTCCAGCTCGCTGCCTGCTCGGACATAAACCTTGTCCCCCTTCACCGTGCCGGTCTTCGCGTCCGCGGGCTGCCGTTCCACCATCGATTTGTCGATGTAGCTGAAGCTGCCCTTGGGCGGCGAGATCTGATACCAGCCGAACTTCTCGCTCAATACCAGCACGCGGTCCCCCGTGTTGAGCTTGGTGGTCGCGTACCAGTTCACGCCCGCTCCACTACGGATGTAGACATTCGTGCCGGTAACCTCTCCTTCCCACGGGAACGAGGCGGGCGTCTCCACTGGCTGGGCCGGCGCGGCCTTCGGAGGGGCCGCCGGGCCCGCAGCGGCGGGCTGCGCGTACACAGAAACGCTGAGAAGTCCACAGATGGTCAGAGCAATCGCGGAAGTCATTATGGCGAATCGCATCGGATTGCCTCCTTGTCCACGGTGTAGCCGACTCCTTCGCACGGATTCGCGACTGATCCCAGCCGCGGCGAACTCGGCGGCGACAGGACCTATTTTCAGGGGTTAGAGATTATGCAACTGTCGGCACCTTGTCAACCAATCGGCCCGCTTCCCGGTATTCCACGTCGCTCTCGCTTCTCACGCCCAGCGAACTCTCGCCGGAACTAGCGTAGAACCCTGGTCTTGGGATACTCTGCCCCGTGTTCAGCGACAATAGGAGCCCGTTGATGCTGGCGTATGTCATCCGCCATGCCGAGTCTGTTGCCAACACCCGGGCCGATCCAGGGCTGAACACAGCCCTCTCGCCGCTGGGCAACCGGCAGGCGAAAGCCCTCGCCCGTCGGTTCGCGCGACCGGAAATCACCGCCATCTACAGCAGCCCCTTCCTCCGGGCGATCCAGACCGCCCTGCCCATCGCCCGTCAGTTGCACCTGCCCATCCGCATTCGCCCGGAATTGTGCGAGTTCCAAGGGCTGCTGCCAGGCACGCACCTCGACCTCGGGCTCGACGATATCGCCACGATCACTCAACGTCATCCGGAAGCGATCTCGTGCCCAGACCTTTCCGGGCCTTTCGCCGGGCCGTTCTCGTGGCCGCCGCCCGATGAAACCCTCTCCGACATGATCGCCCGAGTCCGATCATTCGCGAACTCACTGAAGGCCCGCTGGCTGTCCCCCGACGACGTAATCATCGCGGTCGGCCACGGCAGCCCCAGTGCCCGCCTGATCGAGGCCTGGCTCACCGACCAGCCCGGCCCGTCGTTCCGCTTCGCCATCGACAACGCCGCCGTCGCCGCCCTGCGCTACCTCAACGGCGTCAGCAGCCTCGTCTGCCTCAACGAAATCTCGCACCTACGGGATCTGCCGCCCTCGGAAAGGTCCAACTACCGACCGGACGGTTCGATAAAACCGGCATCCCAGACCGGCTGTTGGTAAGGAACCCGCTGCACGGCGGGGGGAGCCCACGCCATAAGCACGCAGATGGGCACAGATTTGTGACAAGCCGGCGGACCCTACGAAGACGCGCGGAAGTCGTGGCTCGCTGCGGACAACTAACGCGTCCCGCCTTCGGTTCGAGCTTCACCCCTGGCACCAAAAGCGACGGCTTTTCCACAACTGTCAGCATCGCTCCCCCCCGCAAGGATGGGCTGACAGGCCCTCCTCGCCCCAAAACGCCGGAAAAAACCGAAAAGATACAGCCGCAACGGCGGCGCGTAGTATGATGACCGTGCACGGCCCGGCAACGTAGCCGCGCAGAGTATCTGGCAAATCGCGGATCACGGACCATCAGGTCTTTGCCACGAGGGATCAGCGCCATGCCCCGCAGGCCTTTCGGCAGTCTTGGAGCAGCGGCGCTTCACCCCAAAAAGGAGGTGTCGAGATGACTGCAAGAAGCACGGCTCGCAGTGTGCAGGTTTTTCTACTGGCGATGAGCGTCTTGGCTCTTGAAGTGGCCCTGACGCGCATTTTCTCCTTCGTCACCTACCATCATTTCACCTTCCTGGTGATCAGCGTGGCGATGCTCGGATTTGGCGCGGCCGGCAGCTACTTGACGGTTCGCCCCCCGCTTGAAGAGCTCGCTGACGGGCGTGACTTCGTGCCGAGGCATGCGGGACTGTTCGCCCTCGCCACACTGGCGGCTGCTGTGCTCATTCCCCGCATCCATTTCTTTCCCATGGACATCTATTACCGTCGGGACTTCAGCAACTTCCTATCCTTGCTGGTAATCGTGTTCCTTACCAGTCTGCCCTTCTTCTTCGCGGGAACTTGCATCGGCCATATCCTCACTCGGGCCGGAACAGCGATGCATCAGGTTTATTTCGCCGACCTGACCGGCGCTGCGCTCGGCTGTTTGGCGGCGTTGGCGCTCATAAACTACGCCGGCGCCGTAGGCACGTGCTTCGCAATCGCGGCGATCGGCCTGCTGGTCGCGGCCCTAACCGATACACGACACCGCTGGCGCTACCTCGGCGGCGCGATCATGACCCTCCTGGCTGCCGTCGCACTCGCCCAGCATGAACTCTTGCCACTCTACCCGGAGGCCAATAAGGAGCTATCTCGCCAGGAGAACCTGATCGACTACACCCGCTGGCACGTGATCACGCGCATCGACGTCATGCGCCCTGCGACTGTCAGCAATTCGTTCGGTGGGGCGCTTTCGCCGGTCTATCAGGGGCCTCCGCCGGAGGTGCGGATCATCTATCAGGACGGTACCAACCTGACAGGCATTATCCACCCGACCGGACCGCCTGCTGAGATGCCTGTTCTGGGCTACTACCTCCAGGGCGCTCCATACGTCCTCCGTCCAGGGGCCGACGCTCTGACGATCGGCTGTGGTGGCGGAGTTGACGTTCTGATTGGGCTGCACCACGGTGCCCGGCACATGGTCGGTGTCGATGTAAACCCGCACATGATCGAGGTTGTACGCGACCGTTACCGCGATTTCGCCGGCGACTTGGCCCAGCGTAACGACGTCGAGTTGGTGGCGGCAGAGGGTCGGCACTTCCTGACGCGCGACCAGCGCCAATATGACGTCATCCAGCTCAGCGGGGTGGATACCTTCGCCGCGCTTACGACGGGGGCCTATGCGCTCACCGAAAACTACATCTACACGCGCGAGGCTCTGGCCCAGTACCTGCGGCACCTGAAACCCGACGGCATCGTGAATATCTCGCGCCCTCTGTTTGACCCGCCGCGCGAGACCCTGAAGCTCTCCGCGACAGCCGTTGAAGTGCTTGAGCAGTTCGGCGCGCCACGGCCGGCGGATCATCTGGTCATCCTGGCTGGCCAAGGGACCGGCGCGCCCGCCCCATGGGCCCAGACCATGGTAAAACGCGCTCCCTTCACACCGAACGAAGTCGAAACCCTGGTACGCTGGGCGGAGCCACGCGCGTTCCGCGTTGTGTATGACCCGTTCACGCCACGAGCCGGTCAGATCGACACGCTCATTCGAGCCGCGCCGCAGCAGCGGGCGGCGCTGATCGCCGGGCACGATCTGAACATCGTGCCCGCAACCGACGACCGCCCATTTTACTTCCAGTTTTATCGCTGGTGTGATCTAGCCAGCCTGTTCCCCGCCCACGGCTCAGGAGCCCGCACACCGTTGGCGCTGCTCATCCTCTTGGCCAGCCTGGCGCAGATCATCCTGCTCAGCGCTGTGTTCATTCTCTACCCACTTTACCGCTCGAGCGTGAAGATCGCGCAGCCCGGCGGCCGCGCGCGAGCATTCGCGTATTTCGCCGCGCTCGGTCTGGGCTTCATCTTGGTTGAGATCTCGCTGTTGCAGAAATTGACCGTCTTCTTGGGCGGACCTGCATATTCCATGGCCATCACGCTTTTCACGCTGCTGCTTGCGTCAGGCGCAGGAAGTCTCTGCGCCCAGCGATGGTCCAACGATCCGCTGCGAGTGTTGCGGACCGTGATTCCGCTCCTGGCGCTCGGCATCGTCGTGGAGTCGCTGTTGTTGGACGACCTCATACCGCGCTGCCTGCAGTTCGCGCTGCCGCTGCGCGGACTGGCAGCGGCTGTGTTCGTCGCTCCCCTCGGTTTCCTGATGGGCATGCCGTTCCCCACCGGCCTGCGCTACATCGACCGCTTCCGGGCCGAGTTAAACCCGTGGGCCTGGGGCATCAACGCCTGTGCCACGGTCGCCGGCACGATGATCTGCATCCTCCTAAGCACGCTGGTGGGCTTCCGGATAACACTACAGCTAGCTGCCGTACTCTATGTTGCCGGCTGGCTGCCGTTGGCCACCGGGCAACCCGCTGTGCCGAAGCTTGCCAGACAGCATGATGAGGTCCTGGCATAGGTCGCTTCATGCTCGATCCGAAAGCCCGCTGGCTGGCCCCTGACAACGTGGTCATCCTAATCGGCCACGGCAGCCCCATCGCCCGGTTGATCGAGGCCTGGCTGACCGACGACCAGCCCGGCGCGTCGTTGCGCTTCACCATCGACAACGCCGCCGTCGCCGCGCTCCGCTACCTCTCATTCAAAAGCGCGGCATCTTAAGCCACGCACAAAGCAACACTCTACCATGATGCCGTCTGCGGAAATGACGCAGGGACCGCCCCCCCACTGCGGTCCCCCGCGCCAAAATAACTGATATGACTGCTGCTGGCTTGCGGCGCCGCCGCATCCCTTCTCGATCTACAACGGGCCGAGCCAGCCCCGCACTCCGTGCGGTTACCCTGTGTCAGGGCCGATCCCCGGCACCGGGCATATCGGTCGGTCCGCTATGCCGATGAAGTTAATTCTCGGCCATGCGGCCTGCTCCGCGGGGCCCCCAGAGCGGAAGTTATCAGCCGCTACGGCGCCAATCGCCATACCCCGTCCGACCCCAGTAATTCATGCGGCCGAAAGCCGGCCTTGTAGCTCATCGAGGCGCAGTCGCGAATGTAGTAGCCGGCGTACCAATGGGAAAGGCCCCGCCGTCGGCATTCCTCGATCTCCTGCAGAGCACCAAAGGTCCCCAGGCTCCGCCATGACT